>UQAW01000044.1 GCA_900539175.1 uncultured Lachnospiraceae bacterium | reverse complement strand
CGCTACGCCTCCCTTATTTGAACCAAATATCCCACAAATTGTGGAATACATCTTGCGGAAAGCAATTTTCAAACACGCTCTGGTTACACCATATTCTTCGGGAGAAAGAGACAAAAAAGAGAAAGAATGGCAGTAAGTCGGAGAATAAGGAGGGGCAAGACGGAGAGGGAAAGAGAACGGAGAACTATGATATGGAAAATGAAGGTTCAATTGATAGCCTGATCACTGATAAGACGGTGACGCTCTACTGGGAAAAGCAGGAATCGTTTTTAGATAAGGATTATTACAGGATTTCTTTCAATCAGGAAGTGGCAGGGATAACAGAGAAAACGCATTATGAATTCTCTGATTTAGAACCGGATACGGTATATTCTATTGGAATCCAATGGATGCGTGGAGAGAAAATGATAAGCCATGAAACCGTTCGGGTAAAAACACAAAAGCAAAAGAAGATTTTAGATATAACAAAACCCCCATATCATGCTGTGGGAGATGGAAAGACCATAAACACAGAGACCATTCAGCAGGCGATTGAAGATTGTGACGAGTACGCTATGGTGTATATCCCGGAAGGGGTATTTCTGACAGGTTCTTTGAGGCTTCACAGCAATATGGAAATCTATCTGGAAAGGGGGGCGGTTTTGCAGGGAACGGCTCGGAGGGAGGATTATCTCCCCATGATTCCAAGCAGATTTGAAGGAATAGAAATGTTGTGCTACAGCAGCCTGCTGAATCTGGGCGAGATGAGACATAAGGGCGGTTATAACTGCAGGAATGTAGTCATCCGTGGAGAAGGAACCATAGCCGGCGGCGGCAGAAGTCTTGCAGAGAAGGTGATTGCTTATGAGACGGAAAATCTGAGAGACTATCTTGCATCTTTGGGAGCTGCGGTTCAGGAGTGCGAGAAACCGGAAACAATACCGGGGCGATTGCGTCCCAGATTGATTAATATCAGTAATTGCCAGAAGGTTTCAATCTCCGGGCTTACATTAAAGGATGGCGCAAGCTGGAATGTACATATGATTTATTCGGATAATGTCGTGACCGATCATTGTGTATTCCGATCTGAAAATGTGTGGAATGGTGACGGCTGGGATCCGGATTCCTCGACAAATTGTACAATTTTTGCCTGTATATTCTATACAGGAGACGATTCTATTGCTATAAAATCCGGTAAAAATCCGGAAGGGAATCAAGTGAACCGCCCTTGCAGAAATATTCGTATTTTTGATTGTATCTGTAAAAAAGGCCATGGATTTGCAATCGGCAGTGAAATGTCCGGCGGTGTGGAGAATGTAAAAATCTGGGATTGTGATCTTAGAAACAGCATATGGGGGCTGGAAATCAAGGGAACAAAAAAACGGGGCGGTTATGTCCGGGATATTCACGTCAGGAACTGTGTAATGCCGAGAATTCTTTTTCATTCCGTCGGCTATAATGATGACGGAGCTGCTGCACCGATGCCGCCGGTGTTTGAAAAATGCAGTTTTACAGACGTGGCGGCAGAGGGGGTTTTTCGGAATCAGGAAGGAATAGAAGAGAAGTGCGCGGCTGTTGAGCTGTGTGGATTCGATACACCGGGGTATGAGATACGGGATGTTTTGTTCCGGCGGGTAAGACTGCCTGAACAGAGGGATGGAGGGCAGATCATTTCTTTGAAGTATTGTAAAAACATCCGGTTTGATGAACTTTCCTGTGGATTCTGAGCCGGTGCAGGGCGTAGTCAGCTTTGAAAATCAATTCAAATATTAAAAAGAGCGGAAATCCGGGCGTTTTGAGCTTCCGGGACTGCTTTGTAAAAGGAAGGAGATTTATGGAAAAAGAATTCGATTTATTGTCTATGGGTGAAGTACTTCTGCGGCTTTCACCGCCGGAACATGAGCGGTTGGTGCAAAGCCGGGTCTTTGAAAAACAGATAGGAGGGGCAGAGCTTAATGTGGCGGCAGGGGCAGCGCTTCTCGGGCTGCGTACCGGGATTGTATCCCGTATTCCGTCTAACAGTATCGGAGAGTTTGCCAGAAACAGAATCCTTGCCTGCGGCGTCAGGGATGATTATCTGCTGTCAGACAGAAGTGCGGATGCAAGGCTTGGCATTTACTATTATGAGAATGGCGCATATCCCAGAAGTCCCGGAATCGTATATGACCGCGGTCATTCTTCTATTGCCGGAATCAATATCAGGGAATTTGGGGAACGTATCTACGGATCCGCCAGATGCTTCCACACTTCAGGCATCACACTGGCACTTGGCGGAACGTGCCGGGATACAGTGATTCAGATGATAAAAAGATTTAAAGAGGCAGGGACATGCATTTCCTTTGATGTGAACTTCAGGCTCAACCTCTGGTCAGGCAAAGAGGCAAGGGCGTGCATTGAACAGATTCTTCCCTATGTGGATATTTTCTTCTGCTCAGAAGACACTGCGCGGCTGACCTTTGGAAAATCAGGGAATGTCAGAGAAATCATGAGAAGCTTTGCAAAGGAGTACCCTGTTTCTGTCGTGGCCTCCACCCAAAGGACGGTGCACAGTCCGAAAGTCCATAGCTTTACATCTGTGATCTATGATGCAAAAGAGGATACATACTATGAAGAAAAGCCTTATGAAAATATAGAGGTGGTGGATCGGATAGGAAGCGGAGACGCTTATGTGTCAGGTGTGCTGTATGGACTGCTCTGCGAGGGCGGGTGTCCGGAAAAAGCGTTGGAATACGGCAATGCCTGCAGTGCAGCGAAAAATACCATTACGGGAGATATGCAGGCTATGAATCTTGACGAACTGAATGATATCATACAGGACCGTAAAACAACGGGATACCATAGTGAGATGAAAAGGTGATAAAAAGAGGGAGAGTGAAACCTCTATTACGCGGGCATATCTCTTGTTTCATATAGGAGATATGCTTTTTTGTTTGAACGGATTATAAAATTTGGTTGGATTTCAGAATGAAAAGTACAGGGCAAACGATGAAGATAAAATGGAAAGAAAATTTTAAGAACATGAAGCTGGCAAAGAAAATGCTTTTGGTATATGCCTTCTTTGCAGGGATTTCCTGTATTATTTCCATGGCATCTCTGCAGATGAGCCTGAACATCTATGATGGGAAGCTATATGAGAAATCCCTTCAGGAATTGGATTTTTTTTCACAGCAGGTAAATGAAAGTCTGGAGGATATTGAGAAACTGAGCAGTTATGTCGCACTGGATCGGGATATACAGGAACAGCTTTCTGAATTGAGGTCCTGTAAATATATGTCTGCAACATACGCGGTTGAATTGTTCCGCTTACGGGAACTGATTGCCGACGAGATGGCATCTTACCCGGTGGTAAAAAGTATACTCTATACAGATGGGAAACAGGCTATGACAAAAGCAGGACTGGATACGGGAATGCTTTCTGAGGAAGACGTAAAAGAGATGCTTGAACAGTTTCATGAGGTAAAAGGCGGCTATATTACCAGAAATCCGGACGGCAGGAATACGTACCTGATCTCAGGGAGAGACATCCTGGAACGCAAGAATGCAAGCCTTGATTATATGGGCTCCCTGATACTGACAAGCGACATAGCAGATGTGATTGAACAAAAAAATGACAGCCTTGAAGCAGCGCATTCCGCGCTTTTTGTCTATTCGGAAGATGGCATGGTATATCAGGAGGAAGGCGTGGAAGTACCGGAGCTGCCTTCGCTGGAGAAAGAGAAGGGTTATAAGATTCTCAGAGACGGTGGGGAAAAGTATTTCATGTGCTATCTGAAATCCGGTGTGAATGGCTGGATGTATGTAAATTTCTTCCCTTATTCAGACATCTTTGGACAGACGATGCAGGTACGTTATCTTCTTCTGGCAGGCATGGTGCTTTTATTCATTATCATTGTAGGAGTGATGAGGAAGATGGCAGTGGTGATCACAAGGCCTCTGAATCAGCTGACAGAATCCATGCAGATTGTGGAACAGGGGGATTTTAAAGGGGCCAAGGAGGTGCTGGACAAAGAACCGGGCAATGATGAGACAGGGCTTCTGGCGCAGGAATTCAAGGCAATGCTTGATAAGATTGATGTTCTGATATATGAAAATTATGAGAAGCAGCTGCTTTTAAAAGACACGAAATACAAGATGCTTCAGGCGCAGATTAATCCGCATTTCTTATATAATACGCTGAATGCATTGAATTGGATGGTAAAGGGCGGACAGAACGCAGACGCAGGCAAGATGATCATGGAATTGGGGAAAGTCCTGAGATCCTCTTTTGCCGGTGATCCATATACCACAGTGGCAGATGAACTGGAGACAGCAAAAGGATATATGGTCATTCAGAAGTACCGTTATCAGAACCGGGTACATTTTCACGTACACGAGGAAGGTAATTTGAGGAATTATCTGATTCCCAGAATGATCCTTCAGCCATTGATCGAGAACGCTATTTACTATGGGGTGGAAACATCTCTGGATGTATGTGATATTACAGTGCGTGCAAAAGAAATGCCGGATTCTGTCATATTGTCTGTTGAGGATAACGGACAGGGGATGACACAGGAGGAGCTGGAGCGTGTGAAGGATGGCTCCGTTATACCAAAGGGGCATGGAATTGGAATTAAGAATATCAGGGAGCGGCTGAAGATTACTTATGAGGACAGTGAGTTCACAATAAGCAGCCAAACAGGGTGTGGGACAAAGATTTATATCCGGATACCAAAAACGGAGGGGGAAGAGCATGTATAAGTTATTGATTGTAGATGATGAGGCGATAGAGCGTGACGGGATGGCAAACCTTATTCCCTGGCAGGCTTACGGGGTGGAATTAGTAGGCACTGCATGGAATGGGATGGATGGTTATGAAAAAATAGAGGCGCTGCATCCGGATATTGTATTAACAGATATTAAGATGCCCGTTATGAACGGGATTGAGTTGATTCGGAAGACAAAGTATAAATTTCCGGACATAGAGTTCCTTATTTTATCGGGATACGGGGAATATGAGTTTACAAGCCAGGCAATGGAGGAAGGGGTGCGCCATTATATTTTAAAGCCATGTGACGAAGCCAAAATTGTGGAGGTGTTGGATAAGGTCAAGGCAGAGATTGACGGAAGGAGAGAACAAAAGAAAAAAGAAGTCGAGGTCCGTTGGCTGATGCCGCGCGTAAAGGAACAGATATTTCGAAATCTTCTGCTGGGGAGGGCGTCGCTTGATGAAGATTATCGGAGATTCCTGATGGAACTGGGGGAGCCGGGAAAAAAGATCAGAGTTCTGGCAATGCGTGGGAAAGAGAGCTTCGATGAACTGGAACAGTTCATTCTGGGGAATGTACTGGGAGAACTGCTTGGCAGGGGGAAAGAACTGCTTTCTGCCGTAATACAAAACGATGTCCTTTTTTTGATTGAGGGACAGGAACTGGAAGGGATCATAAAAGCAGTTGAATGTACATGGCAGGAACTGGGACGGATGAGGAATACAAGACCGGTGGCAGCAGTCAGTGATACCGGGACAATTGAATCCATTGCAGAACTTTACAATCAGACGCAGGAACTGTGCCAGATTGGGATGGTGCAGCCCCAGGGAAAGGTTTTTCATTACAGGATGTCCGATGCAATGGAAAGCACGGCATTTCATCTGGTGGATTATGAGCGGATTTCAGCGGCCGAAGACTATGTACAGATTCTTTTCGAAACCACGCTTTTTTTTATGAAAATGGATTTGCTCAAATATTCTTATCAGGAAAAAGAACAGGGAGCCTGTTGGAGCCTTAAGGTTTTGTATGGGAAGGAGGTTCCGCGGTTTCTTGTAACAGGCAGCACGGAAGAGGAAAAAACGTGGGGGCTTTTTGAGACAGTAACGGAGATTATTGTAAATGAAAAAAAAATAAATGCAAAACAGGGTAAGGAGGAACAGCGGGTAAGGGATATCCTGCTGGCACTCTTCCAGCATATAGGCCAACCGGAACTGAGTATCCAGTTTCTCGCAAAAAAAGTCCTGTTTATGAACGAAGATTACGTTGGGCGCATGTTTGCCAGAAACAGAAGGATGAAATTTTCCACATTTTTATTGGAGCAGCGGATTTATCTGGCTCAGAGAATGATACAGTTTGACCCGGAAATTAAGATATCCAGATTAGCGGATATGGTTGGATATTCATTGGACGGGCAGTACTTTTCACGTGCATTCCGGAAGGTTACGGGAAAAACACCTACACAATACAGGAAATTGGCGGGCGGGGAAGAAGGATAGTCAATAAAAGTCGTTTTTTTTCAGATTATTACTCTGATTATTGCATTCAACTTTTACAGGATATGCATTAAGCTAAGTATAGTAACAGAGTTAAAGAATTCAGAAAATGAAAAAGGAGAAAAGGATATGAAAAGCAGGATGAGAAAAATAGCAGCGGCAATGTTGGTCGGCGTTATGGCTGTTTCATTAGCAGCATGCGGCTCAGAGGGAGATGGGAATACAAAAGATGTTTCCTCTAAAAGCGGCAAGACAAAGATTAAGATCACGTGGTGGGGAGGACAGAGCAGGCATGAGTATACGCAGAAGCTTTTGGATGCCTATACGGAGGAACATCCGGATGTTGAGTTTGAGGCTCTGCCTGCCGGTTGGGACGGGTATTTTGATAAGCTTTCCACACAGGCAGCATCCGGTTCCATGCCTGATATCGTCCAGATGGACTATCTGTACATATCTACCTATGCCAAAAACAATGCGGTTGCGGATCTGCAGCCCTATATAGATGACGGAACCATCGATACCTCCAATATAGACGAAAACGTATTAAATACAGGTTCTGTTGATGGAAAGATGGCAGGAATGGTCTTATCTACATCCTCAGTCGCGGTGGGATATAATCCGGAGGTATTTGAGCAGGCAGGGGTAGAGCTGCCGGATGGGACATGGACATGGAGCGAATTCATTGAGGCAAACCGGAAAATTTCAGAAAAGACAGGGAAAGAAAGTGTTCTCGTATCATCAGGGGCAACCGGGGATGTAATCCCTCTGCGTTACTGGATGCGGCAGCATGGCGAAAAGCTCTTCAATGATGAAGGAAATGGGCTTGGCTATGAAGATGATAAAGTGGTGGCAGACTTCTTCACAATGTGGAAGGAAATGGTAGACAGCAATATCTATTCCGACCCGGATGAAGAAGCACAGATTCTGACGCTGGGTCTGGAGGCGAGCCCGGTTGTGACCGGCGAGGCGGCAACCGTCTTCGATTGGAATAATTATTCCAACAGGGTATGCACAGTCAATGACAAGATCAAGATCACGACACCTCCGGTCACAGACGAGGATGGAGAAAGCGGTCTGTGGAATAAACCGGGAATGTTCTTTTCTATTGCAGATACATCTAAGGTAAAGGATGAATGCGCAGAGTTTATCGACTGGTTTGTTAATTCCGAGACAGCAAATAATATAATCATGGCAGAACGGGGAACACCGGTGTCCTCAAAAGTCCGCGACGCCATGGTAGAGTCGGGCAAAATGACGGAGCAGCAGGTGGAGATGTTTGAATATGCAAACAAAGTCAGCGAACTTGCAAAAGACACACCCAAACCGGATCCGGAAGGGATCGCAGAGATCCAGGAATCCTTAAAAAATATCGGAAACAGCGTATTCTATGGGGAATCAACACCGGAAGAAGCAGCGAAAACATTCCGTGAAGAAGTCAGTGCGATACTTGAAAGAAACAAATAAATATCAGGTTGAGAGGGGCATAAAGATGCCCCTCTTTTAAAGAAAGAGAGGAGGAAACAGCGTGGGTAAGAGAAAAGCAGTATATAAGACGAAGGACAATGTGGCAGGATATCTCCTGCTGGCGCCCTGGCTGGTTGGGTTCCTGATCATGTGGCTGATTCCAATGGTGATATCAATTTATTATTCTTTTACAGATTTTAACATGCTGAATACGCCATCCATGATTGGGGTGGAAAATTATGTACGCATCTTTACAAAGGACAAAAGCTTCTGGCAGTCGCTGAAGGTGACCTTTATTTATGTATTACTTCTGGTTCCGCTGCGTCTGACGTTTGCCCTTTTTGTAGCAATGCTTCTAAACAAAAAGCACAGAGGGCTTGGGATTTACCGGACACTTTATTATATTCCTTCGATTATTGGAGGCAGCATTGCCGTATCCATTGTATGGAAACAGATTTTTGGAAACAAGGGAGTGGTAATGTCGCTTTTGGCAGCATTTGGGATTGAACAGAAGATTTCATTCCTTGGAAATCCACATACGGCTCTGGGTGTGATTGTTGTCATGGGGGTGTGGCAGTTTGGTTCTTCCATGCTGATTTTTCTGTCAGCGCTAAAACAAATCCCGGGGGCATTGTATGAATCCGCTATGGTGGATGGAGCAACCTCCAGACAGACATTTTTCAAAATAACGCTGCCGATGCTGACGCCTACAATTTTCTTTAATTTGATTCTTCAGATTATTAATGGGTTCCGTGTTTTTACAGAGAGCTATATCATCACGGACGGCGGTCCTCTTGACAGTACATTATCCTATGTATTGTATCTGTACCGGAGAGCATTTAACTTCTTTGATATGGGCTACAGCTGCGCATTGGCCTGGGTACTTGTCATTATTGTTGCAGTATTTACCATCATTCTGTTCAAGACACAGAATAACTGGGTACATTATGAAACGGGAGGCGATGACGAATGAAGAGAAAAAAGAATGTACATGCAGTGCTGTTTCATGTGGGTGCCTGCGTGCTGGGATTTTTCATGATTTATCCGTTGCTATGGCTTTTGTCCAGCTCTTTTAAGAGCAACGACACGATGTTTACCGATGCCTATTCACTGATCCCAAAGGTTTGGGACGCAGCAGCGAACTATAAAAGCGGTTTTGAAGGAGTGGGCGGGGTTCCGTTTACTACATTTCTTGGGAATACCGTGTTCGTTACAGTCATCGGCACGTTCGGCTGTGTATTTATTTCACTTCTGGCTGCCTATGCGTTTACCAGAATCAGATTCAAAGGCTCCAATTTCCTGTTTGGGTGTGTCATGATGACAATGATGATACCGCCGCAGGTGATGGTTGTGCCGCAGTATATCATTTTAAAAAAGATGAATCTGATTGATACAAGGGTTGCGTTGATCATGCCATGGTTTTTCGGGGGTGCATTCTTTATCTTCCTGCTGGTTCAATTTTTCAGGGGGATCCCGAAGGAGTTGGATGAGGCTGCCAAAATTGATGGATGTGGGATACTGGGGACTTTATTCAGAATTCTGGTTCCGGTCGTAAAGCCGGCGCTTGTGACAGCATCTATTTTTGCATTTTACTGGATTTGGCAGGATTTTTTCCAACCATTGATTTTTATGAGCACCACAAAGAAGTTTACTATTTCGCTGGCTCTTAATATGTATCTGGATCCAAATTCTTATAACAATTACGGGGGACTGTTTGCAATGTCAGTAATCTCCCTGTTGCCGGTGCTGGTATTCTTCATCATATTCCAAAAGTATCTTGTGGATGGAATTGCAATGGACGGCATTAAAGGATAGGAGGAAAAAATGATACGGATTAACCGAAAGAGCAGAATATTTAGCAGCAGTACAAAAGAACCTGTTATACGGGCAGTGAAGAACTTGAGACGCGACCTGGAAATGTGCTGCCTGGAATCGGCAGATGAAGGGGACAGCATCCGGCTTCTTGAAGGGAGTCAGGAGGAAGAATGTTTTTCTCTTTACGTAGCAGGACGGGAACTGGTGATTGAAGCAGGCAGCGAACGGGGCTTTGTATATGGCATATATGCAGTGAGCAGCCGGATTCTCGGAGTGGCGCCGTTCTGGTTTTGGAATGACCAACAATTGATACGGCAGAAATTTTATACGGTTGAGGATGGATTCCGTTATGAAAGCACACCCTTTGCGGTGAAATACAGAGGATGGTTCGTAAATGATGAAGTTCTGATCCACACATGGCATGTAGACCGAAGCAAAGACAAACCATGGGAAATGGTATTTGAGGCGTTACTTCGTCTTGGCGGAAACATGGTGATACCCGGCACAGATTCCAACTCAAAACGGTATAAGGGACTGGCAGCCGCTATGGGGCTTGCAATTACACACCACCATGCCGAGCCTCTGGGAGCAGAGATGTTTGCGAGAGCATATCCGGGAGTAAATCCATCCTATGATGAGAACCGGGAGTTATTTGAAAAGATATGGCGAGAGGGGATCAGAGAGCAAAAAGGCATGGAAGTAATCTGGAATCTGGGTTTCCGGGGCCAGGGAGACTATCCTTTCTGGGAGAATGATCCGAGATATGAGACACCGCAGATGCGCGGGGAGCTTATGGGGCGCCTGATCCGGATCCAATATGATATGGTAAAGGAAGAAGTACCCGATGCGGTATGCTGTACGAATCTGTACGGTGAGACCATGGAGCTGTATCAGGAAGGCTATCTGAAACTGCCGGAAGATGTCATCACAATCTGGGCGGACAACGGATTCGGAAAGATGGTGACAAGAAGGCAGTGGAACCATAATCCCCGGATTTATGCCCTGCCTGTGCGTCCGGAGGGAAGACATGGGATTTACTATCATGTTTCATTTTATGATCTTCAGGCAGCGAGCCATATCACCATGCTTCCGAATTCTCCTGAATTTATCAAACAGGAGTTGGAAGAGGTTCTGCAAAAAGATGTAAAGGATTATTGGATTATTAACTGCTCAAATGTAAAGCCCCATGTATATTACCTGGACTTTATAGCCCATATGTGGAAAGATGGAGAAATAAATATAGAGAAACAGATGGAACAATACATAAGTCAGTACTATAAGACAAAAGAGACTGACAGGATTAAGAGGTGTTTCCGGGATTATTGGAAGTGTGCGGCAAGGTTTGGAGAGCATGAGGATGAGCATGGAGGAGATCAATTTTCGAATCATGTGGCAAGGGTATTAGTTTCCCAATATATGAAGAATGAAAGTGAAAGGTCAGAGTATATGCTGTGGGCAACGGACGCACCGGATCTGCGGGGGCAGATACGCTGGTATCAGGAGATCTGTCAGGAGGCTGCGCACCGGTACAGGGAATGTCTCAGAAGGTATGAATTGACAGCCCTTGAGATAGAGAATGAAAAAGCGGAGGAATTATTCCGGGATTCCCTGCTGCTGCAGGCGCAGATTCACTATGACTGCTACAATGGGGCGGCAGAAACCTGCAGGGCGCTCCTGCTTGCTATGGAAGGAAAATATCAGGAAGCGTTTTACCATGCCGGAAAAGCGAGAAAATCTTACTTAAGCGGAAACACCGCCATGCGGGAAAGAGAACATGGAAAATGGAAGAACTTCTATGAAAATGATTGTTTTACGGATATCAAACAAAGTGCCTGGGTATTGGAAAGTCTCATGAGCTATCTACGTAACCTGGGAGACGGTCCGCATTTTTACCTTTGGCAGAGAGAGTTTCTGTATTCAGAGGAGGATAAACGGGTGATGCTGCTTTTGAATCTGGAAAATCATCTGAAGGATAAGGAACTGTTTGAATTAATGGAAGAAAAATGGGAGGAATAAAAAAGAATAGTCGACAAAAGTTTTCGGATTATTTCAAGAAAAAGAGCGGATTTTGACATTCTGCTCTTTTTCTTTTATTTGTATGATAATAATGATACCAGGGGTACAAAGTGCGGAGCAATCCGTAGGTATCACGGGGGCAAAATATTTTTTGACACCAAACATTATAATGATACAAGCGTCAAAAGGTCAGTTTTTCATGCCTGTATGAAAAAACATGACTTTGGGACGGGAAGAACACCGAAAAGCAGCCATTTTTCGTAGAAAAATGAGCGAATTTAAGGTGTTTAGGATTGCGGGAGCATGAAGTGCGGAGCAATCCGTGTATCATAAGCGTCAAAATACCTTTTGACGCTTTCAGCATTAATGATTAAAAAAATAAAAAAGAGAGAGGTGGTTGTGAAAGTTAAAATGAACTGGAGAAAGTGTCTGTGTGCTGCAAGCATTACTTTTGGTACGAAACAGTAGAAATTGCAGCGCTTTCATGGACCGTGGAAAATGGAATGATACTGAAAAACAGGAGGAAAAAATGAGGAAAAAAGTATTACATCTGTTGCTGTTTGTCTTAATACTTGCAGGGGTATATTACTATGAAATCGATAACTCTGTGTCTGTGTCTGCGGCGACTGATACGTATGTCGCGCGGGATCCCTTTTATTCGCTTACGGATTCATCTGTCAATCGTATGAGCTCGGAGCATTTTCAGATTATCTGGGGAAATAAAGATACGACAGGAACAGTAAATAAAGAATTTGTCCGGGGAAATCTGGAAAATCTGGAAACCATCCGTTCTTTTTATATGGACAAATTGAAATTTGCGGATCTGGGAATTTCCCAGAATAAAGGGGTTACCGGAAAATATAAAACAAATGTCTATATTGCAGCTACCGGTCTGTCGAAAATCAATGATGACTGGGCATATATGACAATTGATAAGAATGCATTTGCATATCTTGTTATGGCGCCGGGAGCGATGCGGGTAGATCCGCCCAGCTGGGTCGTACCCCACGAACTGGCACATGCGTTTACTTATCATATGGGAGGCGTCGTGCCTTATGAGTGGTATGAAGCGGTTGCAAACTTTTGCAGAAACGAGTATTTACAAAGTTCCTATAACAAATACGGGAACAAAGTGTATGGACCGGAGACAGATTTTTTTGCACCGTTTCTTTTAAATGCGGAATCTCATTTTCCCCATACAAAGAACTGGTATGATGTATGGCCCATTTTTCTGTACATTGAAGAGAATCCGGATCAGATATCAGGACTGGGACATGATGCAATTTTAAAGATATTAAAAAACAATAAGGAAGATACTACCTTCTTCCATACCATAGAAAGGGTTACCGGGGTAGAGATCGAAAAGATTCTTGGAGGATTTGAGCGGCGTCTGGTAACGATGGATTTTAAGTCCCAGAGCCGTTATCAGAAAAGTCTGAAGGACTTGTTAAATCAGGACTCTTCCAATTACGGAAAAATATATACGACCTTGAATAAATCCAGTGACGGATGGATGACGGTACCGGACAGTAAGGCGCCGCAGCAGGGGGGCTATAATATTGTTCCGCTGGATGTGGATCTGAAAAAAGATCTTATAGAGGTAGAGTTTAAAGGCTTAAGTTCGGCATCAGGAGCCGGGTGGAGAATCAGTCTTGTTACGGAAACAAAAGCAGGCAAGACGAGATATTCCGATATGTGGAACGGCGGAACCAATTCCATGGAATTAAAAGGAGATGAAACGAAGGCATATCTGGTAGTTTCTGCGACCCCATCCACTATGAAGAAACTGGCGTTGGACAAGGATGGAACAAAGTATCCTTATAAGGTAAAGGTTACGGCGAAAGAGGCAATTCAGAAAGTGGAGCTGCCGAAAGAATATGACTATGTTTTGGTGGATGAGAAATTTGACGGTTCGAAGCTTCCGGAAAACTTTGTTTTCCCGAAGGAAGCGGAAGTGTCAAACGGACGTCTGGTTCTTACGAAGAATTCCGGCAATGGGGTAAGCACGGCTGCCGAGTTTGCGCCAGAAGTTGCAAAACAGACGGCGGTTGACTTTTCCTTCGAATACCAGTGTGAAAAGGGAAATAAGATGGGACTTCAATTCCGTGATCCATATGGAAGACTGGTATGGGCGCTCTGCGCGGCGCCGGAAAAAAGCGAACTGTGGGGAGCAACCGTGGGAGTGGCGGTGGATGACGCCAAAGCTGCAGCGAATTCTACGGAACTGGAACCAAAATGGGAAGCAGTGCCCCTGGATGTGAATAAGGTTTATACAATCAGAGTTCGCGCCGACTTTAATAAGAAGACGGTAAGTTACATAATCGCTGAAAAATCGACGGGCAAGATACTTGCCCAGAAGGTAAACGCAGCTACGGAAGCCACGGGACTTGCCAGAATCGTTTCCTGCAGCTGGTGGGATTCCAAGACACAGTATCTTGACAATTTCAGACTGACTGCACCGGTGAAGAAGCCGGATCTTCTACTAAAAGACAAGTCGGTTTATGTATTTGGAGACAGTATCATACTGGGCAATACCTATCCCAGGGGAGGGTTTGCGGATCTGGCGGCAAAGCGTGAAGGCATGAAACTGCAGAAATTTGCATTAGGTGGTTCGACGATCCTGGATGCGAATTACCCGGACGGCCAGATTCTCTCCCAGATTCAGTCTGCGCCTGCGGCCGAACCGGATTACATTTTGTTCGACGGGGGAACTCACGATGCAGAATACATGAAGAACACACAGGGTGTTCCGTACGGCACCGTAACGGCGGAAAAAGATCCGGATGCCCTGGATACTTCCACGTTTGCAGGAGCCTTTGAAAAGACTGTCTGCACGATGAAGCAAAAGTGGCCCAAAGCACAGTTGGTTTATGTGGCGGTTCATAAGCTGGGAAGCCGGGATAAGGACGTACAGGAAAAACTCCATGAACTGGAGCTTCAGATCTGCAGAAAGTGGGATGTAACGGTAGCGGATCTTTATAAGAAATCGTCTCTGGATACCAATGACACAACGCAGAAGAATACGTACACCTTTAACAATACAGGTACAAACGGACTACCGGGTACCAATGGTACGGGTACGCATCCGAATCTGGCGGCAATTGAAAAGTTTTATGTGCCGATGGTGGTATCCGCCCTTCTGGATCTGCCGGAGGAATATGAGCATGTTCTGGTGGATGAGAAATTTGACGGTTCGAAGCTTCCGGAAAACTTTGCTTTCCCGAAGGAAGCGGAAGTGTCCGGCGGGCGTCTGGTTCTTACGAAAAATTCCGGCAACGGAGCAAGTGCGGCTGCCGAGTTTGCGCCAGAAGTTACAAAACAGACGGCGGTTGACTTCTCCTTTGAATACCAATGCGAAAAGGCAAACAAGATGGGACTCCAGTTCCGCGATGCATATGGAAGGCTGGTATGGGCGCTTTGTGTGGCACCGGAAAAAAGTGAACTGCGGGGATCAACTGTGGGAGTGGCAGTGGATGATGCAAAAGCTGCCGCAGGTTCTGCGGACCTGGAACCAAAATGGGAAGCAGTGACACTGGATGTGAATAAGACTTATGTGATCAGAGTCCGTGCCGATTTTGAGGCGAAGACGGTAAGCTACCGAATCAACGAAAAAGCGACGGGTAAGGTACTTGCCCAGAAGGTAAACGCAGCTACGGAAGCATCGGGACTTGCCAGGATCATTTCCTGCAGCTGGTGGGATTCCAAAGCGCAGTATCTTGATAACTTCAGATTGACTGCACCGGTGAAGAAGGAAGCTCTTCCATTAAAAGATAAGTCGGTCTATGTATTTGGAGACAGTATCATACTGGGCAATACCTATTCCAAGGGAGGGTTTGCAGATCTGGCGGCAAAGAGTGAAGGCATGAAACTGCAGAAATTTGCATTAGGTGGTTCGACAATCCTGGATGCGAATTACCCGGACGGCCAGATTCTCTCCCAGATTCAGTCTGCGCCTGCGGCCGAACCGGATTACATTTTGTTTGACGGGGGAGCCCACGATGCAGAATACATTGCGAACACACAGGGTGTTCCGTACGGCACCGTAACGGCCGAAAAAGATCCGGATGCCCTGGATACGTCCACATTTGCGGGAGCCTTTGAAAAGACTGTCTGCACGATGAAGCAAAAGTGGCCCAAAGCGCAGCTGGTTTATGTGGCGGTCCATAAGATGGGAAGCCGGGATAAGGACGTACAGGAGAAACTGTATGAACTGGAGCTTCAGATCTGCAGAAAGTGGGATGTAACGGTAGCGGATCTGTATAAGAAATCGTCCCTGGATACCAATGATACAACGCAGAAGAATACGTACACCTTTAACAGTGTAGGTACAAACGGACTCCCGGGTACCAATGGTACGGGTACACATCCGAATCTGGCGGCAATTGAAAAATTTTATGTGCCGGCGGTGGTATCCGCCCTTCTGGAGTTGCCGGAGGAATATGAGCATGTTTTCATTGATGAGAAATTTGACGGTTCGAAGCTTCCGGAAAACTTTGCTTTCCCGAAGGGAGCGGAAGTTTCCGGCGGGCGTCTGGTTCTTACGAAGAATTTGGGCAATGAGGTAAGTGCGGCTGTCGAGTTTGCTCCTGAGATTGCAAAGCAGAAGGCGGTTGATTTCTCCTTCGAATATCAGTGTGAAAAGGCAAATAAGATGGGACTTCAGTTCCGCGATGCAGATGGCAGGCTGGTATGGGCGCTCTGTGCGGCGCCGGGCAAAAGTGAGCTGCGGGGAGCAACCGTGGGAGTGGCAGTGGATGACACCAAGGCGGCTGTGAATTCTGCGGAGCTGGAACCGAAATGGGAAGCAGTGCCGCTGGATGTGAATAAGGTTTATGCAATCAGAGTCCGCGCCGATTTTGAGGCGAAGACGGTAAGCTACCAAATTGCCGAAAAAGCGACGGGCAAGGTACTTGCCCAGAAGGTAAACGCAGCTACGGAAGCGTCAGGACTTGGAAAGATGATTTCCTGCAGCTGGTGGGATTCCAAGGCACAGTATCTTGATAATTTCAGACTGACTGCACCGGAGGAATCTGTCGGAGGAACTACCTATTATGTCAGCGCAGAAGGAAATGATTCTTTTAGCGGGAAAAGTCCGGAGAAGCCGTGGAAATCTCTTGACAAAGTAAACAGCGTGACCTTCCGGCCCGGAGATCAGATTCTGTTTGAATGCGGCGATACATGGGCAGGCAAGACCCTTCATCCGTTGGGAAGCGGAGAAGAAGGAAATCCGATCGTAATTGGCAGTTATGTGGATACAAAAAATGAAAACAGTACAGTAATGCCCAAAATTGCGGCAAATGGAAAGGTGGAGGATGCAGTTTATTTCCATAATCAGGAGTACTGGGAAATTACCGGGCTGGATATATCCAATACGGTTGAAGGCTTTACGCAGTTATCCGGAAACGGAACCGGGGACGGAACTGCACCGTCAGGCAATAATGCGGACAGAAATGACGCAGACGGGTCAAAGCTTGGAGATTACAGAGGAATCCATATTGTGGGATGGAATACCGGTTCTACCTTAAAAGGTTTCTGGATACATGATCTGCGCATTCATGATGTCACAGGTATTGTTTCCTGGATCGGAGATACTTATTTAAAAGATGCGGGTATCGGAAATAATTATGGGCTGGATAAGGCAAAAAGGACAGGCGGCATACTGATTGAATGTTATCCGGCGGAATCCGGCGAGACATATAAGGCAGGCGAGACAAAGGCAACACAGTTCAGTGATATTAAAATTGAGCATAATCAACTGATCAACAATTCTTTTGGTGGAATCACTGTGAAGCAGTATAATGGAAGCGGCAATCAATATGGTACCAATCCAGGCTGGGCAAACAGAAACGGCGCCAGTGTGGATAATGGATATCAGGATGCTAACTGGAAACCGCATAAAAATATTGTGATTCAGGACAATTATATTAACCAGGGAGCCTCAGCTTATGCATGTAACGGAATTTATCTTACCAGCAGCCAGGATTCGCTGATTCAGCGCAATGTTCTGGAGCATTTGGGAACAGTTGGTATTGAGCTGTATTTTACAGATAACGTTGTAGTTCAGTATAATGAAGTGTCAGATGTTATTTTGAAATCCGGCGGCGGTGACGCTACAGGGATTGATCCGGACTGGCGTGTTACAAATGCGTTGATTCAGTATAATTATATCCATGATTGCGGTGAAGGATTTTTGCTCTGTGGTATGGACTATAATACGGGAATTATCCGCTATAATCTTTTACAGGATATGGACCGCGCCTATTTAAGATACTTTGTGAAAAGTGGTTATTTCCAGATTTATAACAATAATTTTTACAGAAGTAAAACAGGTCAGGGAACGAATAAATTCGACTGGTGGTCATTGGGAAGCGGAACGGGAATCTATATGAATAACATCATGTATGACGGGAAAGGAGAAGGCTTTACCTTTGACTCACAAAGCCACTTTTCCTATGACAATAATGCATATTATGGGACTCAGGCGCCCGCCAAAGATGAGAATGCGCTCCTTTTGACAGAATCTCCATTTGAAGGACAGGCACCGGATATGAAGCGTAAAGGTGATTTTACAACGGGACCGCTCCTGGAAGCAAATGGTCTGAAACTAAAGGCGGACTCATTATTAGCAGGAATGGGAACTGTGAAAGATATTTACGAAAATCTCGGACTGGACCGTGCATTGGAAGGGGAAAGCAAATGGTTTGATTTTTCATCACTAAAGAAGGTTAACCAGGAATCCTGGGAAAATGCAGTTAAGATCGAGAGAACGGATTATCCGCAATTTGGCGAAGAAGGGACAACAACTCAGAACACGGCGAGCAAAACGCTGCCATCCATTGGTATGTTTGAGAGGACGGTACCTGAAGGAACGGTAATCCTGAGAGGAAAAGTGAAGGATGAGCTTAATCCGGCTGTTGGTGTAACTGTCAGAGTTCAGTCGGGTGGAAAGACATTGGAAGCTGTTACCGACAGCGCAGGCAATTACAGGATATCGGAAGGACTGGTACAGGGTGAAGCGGTTATCAGTGTGGAAGGATATGATATTGCAGAGACAATTACTCTGAACAGCGGTATCATAAACAGAGGAAATCTGACAATCCCGCTGATGGATCTGCCGGAAGAATATGAGTATGTTTTAATGGATGAGAAATTTGACGGTTCGAAGCTTCCGGAAAACTTTGTTTTCCCGAAGGGAGCGGAAGTGTCCGGCGGACGTCTGGTTCTTACGAAGAATTCCGGCAACGGGGTAAGTGCGGCTGCAGAGTTTGCGCCTGAGGTTGCAAAACAGACGGCGGTTGACTTCTCCTTCGAATACCAGTGTGAAAAGGCGGATAAGATGGGACTCCAATTCCGCGATGCATATGGAAGGCTGGTATGGGCGCTCTGTGCGGCACCGGGAAAAAATGAACTGCGGGGAGCAACTGTGGGAGTGGCAGTGGATGATGCAAAAGCTGCCGCGAATTCTACAGAGCTGGAACCAAAATGGGAAGCAGTGACACTGGATGTGAATAAGGCTTATGTGATCAGAGTCCGCGCTGATTTTGAGGCAAAAACGGTAAGCTACCGAATCACCGAAAAAGGGACGGGTAAGGTACTTGCCCAGAAGGTAAACGCAGCTACGGAAGCATCGGGACTTGACAAGATTATTTCCTGCAGCTGGTGGGATTCCAAAGCGCAGTATCTTGATAACTTCAGACTGACTGCACCGGTGGAGAAGCCGGATCTTCCATTAAAAGATAAGTCAGTCTATGTATTTGGAGACAGTATTATACTGGGCAATACCTATCCCAAGGGAGGTTTTGCAGACCTGACGGCAAAGCGTGAAGGCATGAAACTGCAGAAATTTGCATTGGGTGGTTCGACAATCATGGATGCGAATTACCCGGACGGTCAGATTCTCTCCCAGATTCAGTCTGCGCCTGCGGCCGAACCGGATTACATCTTGTTTGACGGGGGAGCCCACGATGCAGAATACATTACGAACACACAGGGTGTTTCGTACGGCACCGTAACGGCCGAAAAAGATCCGGATGCCCTGGATACGTCCACATTTGCGGGAGCCTTCGAAAAGACCATCTGCACGATGAAGCAAAAGTGGCCCAAAGCGCAGCTGGTTTATGTGGCAGTCCATAAGATGGGAAGCCGGGATAAGGACGTACAGGAAAAACTGCATGAGCTGGAGATCCGGATCTGCAGAAAATGGGGCGTAAAGGTAGGAGATTTATATGAAGAATCGTCCCTGGATACAAACGATACAACGCAGAAGAATACTTACACCTTTAACAGTGTAGGTACAAACGGACTTCCGGGTACCAATGGTACGGGAACACATCCGAACCTGGCGGCGATTGAAGCATTCTATGAGCCGGTTGTGGCAGCTGCCCTTCGCCGCGCACAGGAGATTCCGGAGGTTCTTGCAGAGTTTGATTTTGATGCAGATGGACAGTACTTCGACGGCGGAAATGCAAAGGCGGAAGGTACTTATACCCTGGAGAGCCATGGCAGCGGAAAAGCACTTAAGCTGGATGGAAACGGACAGTATCTTGCGGTGACAGCGAAAGATGGAAAGAGCCTGTTGACTGATGTGGATGAGATGACGGTATCTTACCAGATCAGGCCGGAAAACAGTAAGACAAACTGGGGATTCTTCGCGGCGCCAAATGCGGATACACAGAAATACCAGCAGGAGCACTATCTGGGAATCGTTGATATCAACGGGACTACAAGTGCAGAGCGTTATAACAACAGCGGTGCAAGACCGGCAACTGCCAAATACGCAACCGGTTATAATGGCTGGTACTATGTGACCGTTGTATATACGGAAGGCGCTACCACACTTTATATCAACGGTGAAAAGGCAGCGGAAGAAGCAAGTGCGTATGCCCTTACAGAGATCCTTGGCGATAACAGTATTCTGTATATCGGAAAGTCTTCCTGGGGACAGGGAGAATATGCAACCGCATTGATTGATAACTACAAGATTGTAAGCAGAGCCCTTACTGCAGATGAAGTGAAAGCAGAGGCAGCAAAGTATGTAGAAAACGAACCGGCAGAGGCAGATAAGGAAGCTCTTAAAGCAGCCATCGACGCAAAAGTGGATGGGGAAGATACGTATACAGCAGAGAGCTGGAACGCATACAAGGAAGCTCTTACAGCAGCAAATACGGTATACAACAAGAAAGAGGCAGCACAGGAAGAAGTAGATGCAGCGGAAAAAGCATTGACAGATGCATGGACTGCGCTGAAAAAGAAGGAACGTCCATTTGCAGACGTAGACAGGGAGACAGGAAGCTGGTATTACGATGCCGTCTACGATAACTTTGATAAAGGGATTATCCAGGGTGTGGATCCGACGCATTTTGAGCCGCTGAGCAGTCTTACAAGAGCGCAGTTTGCAATCATCCTGCATAGGATGGAAAAACAGCCGGCTTCAGAATACAGTGCGAAGTTTGCGGATGTGGAAGCGGGCGTATGGTATACCGATGCGATTATGTGGGCAAGTGCAAATGGAATCGTAACAGGGTATGCAGACGGAAGCCGCAGATTCGGAACAGGTGACAAGATTGTCCGTGAACAGATGGCCGTGATGCTGTATCGTTATGCAAAGGACTACAAGAAGTATGACGTAAGCAAGGCAGCAGACTTTGCGCACTTCACAGATGCGGCATCTGTAAGCGCTTATGCAGAAGAAGCGGTTGCATGGGCAGTAGGAAATGGAATCCTTACCGGAAAGGACAATGGAACAAAACTGGATCCCCAGGGAGATGCGTCCCGGGCGGAATGCGCAGTTATT
The DNA here is from genome assembly GCA_900539175.1 of uncultured Lachnospiraceae bacterium. Taxonomy (GTDB): domain Bacteria; phylum Bacillota; class Clostridia; order Lachnospirales; family Lachnospiraceae; genus Novisyntrophococcus. Next base: position 9,369 of record UQAW01000044.1, on the reverse strand, counting down.
ATCCAGAGATTCCTGGAGAAATATGGGGAATAGGAATATAGGAGAGGTTTGAAGTTCTGGGAATATTTCAGATAACAACCAAAAAAATTTCTGGTTTTTATTTCAAACTTTCGCTATACAATATACAGCATTGCATTAACCTTGAAATAATAAGCGCTTATTTCTCAAGGCTTAATACAATGCTGTATTAAGGTGTATATAGGTAATTACGAGCATGAAACGCATAACCTTTTGACCCTGGTATCATATTTATAGAAGAATACGAAAAATTAGAGAAATCAGATATTTTTTTCTATGTTTTTTCTACAAAAAAAATGATAGTGTAACATTATAAACGTCATAATGGGTAATTGTGAAACAAGTTTGCAATTCTGATTGCAACAGGGTAAAAATCCGGCAGTAGATACTTATATATTCGGATGAGATTGAGAAAATGAGAAACAAAGGGTATTGGAACAATTTCATCAAGGTTAATGGGTTTATCAAGCAGAGTAAGAAACGCATCGTTATCGTTTTCTGGCAACTCTATTGTACCATAAACCAGTGAGGCGATATTTTATAAGAAAACGAATGCCGTATTTATGCGGCTTGTGGCGTTTCGCAAACGCCTGTTAAGGTGTATAATGTGAAAGGAGGAAATGTATGCAAAAGAAAAGAAAGCGTACACATAACGGCTTTTACAGAGGACTTTGTGTTCTGTCTTTAATGGCTGTTCTATCTTCTTCTGTGGTACCGGCAGTGCCGGTCCTGGGGGCAGAAAAGCCAGTGGGACCCCGCATGGTATATTCGGGAGAGGAATATGAAAGAGATCTGGAATTCACCGGTAGCAGGGAGGATTATGTGCCTGCCGTAGCAGCATTGAGGAAGTCAGCAGGAGCCAGGGACGTACACGAATTTGAGGATGTATACGAAGACGACTGGTTTTATAAGGATGTGGCTTACGTAAGTGAAAAAGGCATCATGACCGGTTTAAAGGAAACTGTTTTTGGACCGGGAGCAGAACTTTCCCGTGCAGAGTTTGCCACCATTCTTTACCGAATGGCAGGAAGTCCGGAAGTAGCTTATGAAGATAAGTTCTCAGATGTAAAAGAAGGTGAATTCTATACCAGTGCAGTAATGTGGGCAAGCGAGCATAAGATTGTTAACGGATATGGGAATACAGGGCTGTATGAGCCGGGCAGAAGCATAAGCCGTGAGGAGCTTTCTGTGATGCTGTGCCGTTACGCTGCATACAGCGATCAGGAGGTTACCGCCGCTGTTGATCTTTCCTCCTATCCGGACGGTGATCGGTCAGCGAATTTGCCGAAGAGGGAATGTCCTGGGCAGTTGCGAATCAAATCATCCGGGGAGCAGAGGGACAGCTTTTGAAACCACAGGATAAAGTAAAACGTGCAGAATGTGCGGCAATCATTCACAGATATACCATTACGGAAAAGCAGCCGGTCGTGACAGGTGCATCTGCAATTTACGACGGAAAGCAGGCAGCTCCCATCATAATAGATGCAGCTTATACGAACAATTCCGCTGATGCACATGCGGGGCGTACTTATAATCAAATTGTCCGCGCAGTTGGCGATTTGCGGCAGGATATTGCGATGGTAACCGGAGCGATTGACTTTGAGGAAATTCAGCAGATTTTTAAGGATAGTGCTGAGAAACAGGCTGACCGTCTCACGAAAGCGGAACAGAGCAAGGTTCCGCAGCTTTTAACGGATACATCTGTTGTAAAATCTGATTACGCAATCATTGTCGGTTCGGTAAGCGACAGTGCGATCATTCAGAAGCTGACAGCTGACGGCAAACTGTCCGAAGCAGACGCAATCAAGGGGCAGCGGGAAGCCTTTGTGATTAAAGAAGTCGAAAACCCGACTGAAAATATTAAAAAGGCGCTTGTAATCGCGGGTGCGGATGCACGCGGCACGATCTACGGCATCTACACGATTTCGGAAGAAATCGGTGTTTCCCCGTGGTATTGGATGAGCGACGCGCCTGTTGCGGTGAAGGATCAGATTCAGGTAAATTACAGCACGGCACACGTTGAAGGAACGCCCTCGGTCAAGTATCGCGGCATTTTCATTAACGATGAGGAGCCGATGCGTGAATGGGCTTATTACAAATACGGTTATTCGAACCAGATATCTGATCCGGGCTTTTACAACCGTGTCTTTGAGCTGATGCTCCGCCTGAAAATGAATACCCTGTGGCCGGCTATGCACGAGTACACCGAAGCATTTAACAATGTGGTCGGCGAAGACGGCGAGCAATTCATCAACGCGAAAAATGCGAATACATATGGCCTTATTATGAGCTCTGCGCATAACGAAATCCTGCTCCGGAACCCTGTGGGCGAGTGGGAGGAATGGTACAATGCGCATAAGGACGAATATGATATCAAAGGCTCTGGCTACCGGAATGCCTGGGATTGGACCCGCAATAAAAAAGCGCTTCTTGCTTTCTGGGACGAGCGTTTGGAGACCCACGGCGAGTATGAGAATATTTATGAGCTGGGGATTCGCGGGGTTCATGACAGCAGTTCCGTAAAGGAAAATCTGGATGGATTCGTAAGCGGCACCGGAGACAACTGCATAAATCCGGCAATTAAAGTCGATGGGACTTCGAAAGAAGCCAAAGTTAGTGCGATGATGAAGGATATCATCTATGAACAGCGGCAGCTTATCAAAAAGCATTTTGGCAGCGAAGATGCGGTGCCGCAATGCTTCCTTCCCTATAATGAGATGGCTATCATTTATGGCCAGAACAACGGGGATGTAAAGAAGTGGATGGCGCAAAATGCTCCGGATGTGATGCTGATGTGGTCCAATGACAACTACGGGCATCTGCGCCAGCTCCCCGATGCAAGTGAGTGCGCTGAGGGCCGCTCGAATGGTATCTATTACCATATCTCCTATTGGGGTCCGCCGAAACCGTATCTGTGGCTGAATTCTCAGCAAATCCAGCTGATGGATACCGAGCTTCGCAGGGCATACAACCGGAATGCGGGTGATTACTGGATTCTGAATGTAGGCGATATCAAGCCTGGTGATATCCTGATGGAGTATTTCGGGAAAATGAGCTGGGATATTGAAAAATACAATGATTCCACCATTCCGCAGTACCTGAAGGCGCAGGCAAAACGTGATTATCTTGTCTCTGACGCAGTCGCGGAAGAAATTGCGGACTGTTGGAACACCTACTATCAGTATCAGGGAACCAAGCGTGCGGAGCAGTACAATTACAGCCAGTATCAGGGCACATTCTCGAATGACATCATTTATAAGTTCAGCCCCTTTGCCAACGGTGATGAAGCGGCCCGCTGGGTGAATCAATGGGATGAACTATATGATAAGATGGAAGCTATCTATAACGATCTTCCCGTGGCTGCAAAGGATGCCTTTTATGAGCAAATGCTTCACGCGGTACGTTCTGCGCGGGATGTTGCCCGGATGAACGTCTATTGGTGGAAACATTTGCAGGCTGTGGAGCAGGGACGCTATGGAAGCTCATTGGTTTATAAGGACTTGAGCCTTGCAGCGGTTCAGGATATCAAGGCTGCGCAGAATGTATATTGGACGCTGAATAGTGGGAAATGGGATCATGCGATTGATTACGAGCAGTTTGGCAGAGGACGCACCGGCGAAAACGGCGAGACATGGACGTCGTATAACTGGAACCCCGGCATGACCATGATTGGCGAAAGCAATTTCAAGTCTGTAAATCCCGGCACTGGTATAGGCGCTCAAGCGGACAATGCGGATAAACCCGGCGATGCTACGCTGAAATTCCATAACCTTACACAGGATGTGCATTACTTTGATGTGTTTGGCAAAGGGGAAGAAGCATCAGAGTGGAGCGTGGAAGCAGTACCTGAGTGGGTAAAGCTGACAGACGCAGAAGGTACTCTGGTATCTGGCGGCAGCGTGTACACGGAAACCCGTGTACTGGTCAGCATTGATTGGAAGCAAGTGACCGAATCAAAAACCGGTACAATCACGGTTAAAAACGCAGGCAATGAAACGGTCGCAACGTTCACCGTAGAAGCAACAGTAGAAGCAAGCCACCTGAATGAAAAGTCACGTGGATATCAGGAAACGAACGGCTATGTAATGCTGGAAGCAGAACATTATTCCAGGACAACGGCTGGCAGCGACGGTGCAGAATGGACCGTTGTCAACCACATGGGTCAGCGCGGTGATTCCCTGCGGGTAGTCGGCGGAACAAACGCGCAGGTTGCGGTGGACACGAATGCAAATGCAAAGAGTAGCACCGCGACAGTGGAATACGACATCTATTTCAGCAAAACAGGCACTTATAAAGGATACGCTTTCCGTATGCCTTCGTTTGATGAGGTAACCCTCACCTGCCGTACTGGAGTAGCACTGGATGATGGTAACGTAACGCTGCTGAGAGGACTTGCTTCGGTGAAGTCAGGCGGCGGATGGGACTGGCCAACGCCTGAGTGGGAATTCTCAAATGTGATTAAGAATCAGGCGGAAATGCTGCCATTTGAAATCAATGTGCAGCAAGCTGGCTGGCACACCCTGAAGCTGTACCGCTACAGCCCGGATCAGATGTTTGACCGCATTCTCCTTGCGCAGGGCACTGTTCCTGCAATGAATGCCGGTAAAGCATCCGGAAAGAGAAGCGACGTTGGCATCGGTCCGGCAATGAGCCCGAACAATATTGCTGACGCAAGCACCCTCCGGGACTTCCAGCTCAATGAAATCGGGGTTCTGCCCAGGGAAATTACATGGGCGAACCGCAGCGTAGCGTTCAAGCCGATGGAACTTTGCGTTGGGGAAACCAGGCAGATTGAGTTTGCCGAGGGGGTTGAAGGCTATACGATTCAGTCCTGCGAGAGCCGCAACACAACTGCCGTTGAAGGCAATGATGACAATATGCTTACGGCGAAGCGTGCGGGTATCGCGACGGTGAAAGTAACCTGTAAGGACTCCGAAGGCAACATGGCATCCGGGACGCTCAGCGTGAAAGTCCTGCCTGCTGAATGGAATCCCGCTGCTCCGTATACGCTTGTTGATGGGCTGGCGATTGACACGGCAGATGTCCTGCGCAGTGACGAGTACGCAAAAATGATCACTGGCGAAAACAACCATACATGGGAACTGGGAGAAAACGGTATGGTGTGTACACCGGATAATGGGGGGCAGTGGCCAGATACAAATCAAGTGCCAGGCAAAGCACCGGGGCTGGCGTTTACTGTGAATGTTTCGGATGATGCAGAAGGTCAGTATTATATCTACGTCAACCAATACGGCAAGGACACGGGCGCCGACTCCTTCCATATTTTTGTGGATAATCAGCACTTTTATACACCCGCTTATGGTGAATACAAGGGAACTCGCTGGTTTGAATCAAAAAATACGATAAATCTGACGGCAGGAGAACACACAATCACGATTTTTGCCCGTGAGGATGGTGTCTGCATCAATCAGCTGTATTTCTCCAAAAACAAGAAAACTCTGGACGGGTTTGTAATGTCCGCTGGGGAGACCAGGTCCCGATAATCGCATAAGCAAATAATGAATACGCCTCTTTTCTTACAAAAGAAAGGAAAAGGGGCGTAACTAATTTACAAGGACAGTCGCTGCAATTCTTACATTAGAGTTGGTTTTGAAAAAACGATTCTTGACAAAATGATTAAGTCGTGTATAATAATATGTAACAGAACCCACCACGCCTCTGATTTTCATGCGCAACCCGGTGGGATTTTTTTATTTATGAGGTGTTTTATGTACCAATATTCAAAACAAATATTGAAAATTCAACAACAAATTCAATCATATATTGATGCAGAGATGGAAATCGGTTCTCGTGACGAGGTGGAAAATGCACTAAAGATGATTGGTTATTATCGCTTGAGAGGATATTCATTTCAACGATACGATAATTTTACGAAAAAATATATTCCAGGGACAAAATTTGAGGACATTTTAAAATTATACCATTTTGATCAAAAACTTTCGGATATAATTTTTTCGATGCTTTCGAAAATTGAGGTGGCGTTGAGAGCTCGAGTGGTTGATGCACTACTAATTCACGAGGATGCATTAATTTTACAAGATTCTTCGATTTTTAAAGATAAAAAAATATATTGGCAAAATGCATCAATAATTGCTTCTGAAATTGCTCGTTCAAATGATGTGTTTATAAAGCATAATTTCGATAAACATGAAGGGGAAGTGCCAGTGTGGGCAGTGGTAGAAGTGATTTCTTTCGGAACTTTGTCAAAAATGATCAAAAATTTGAAAGCAGGTACAGGAAGTGCGTATGCAGCATTGGCAAGCAACTATAAGTATACAACGAAGAAGGGAAATCTTGTAAATCCATCACAAAAAATGTTTACATCATGGGTACAGAGTGTTACAGTATTGCGTAACATGTGTGCACATAATTCCAGAATATATAATAGAACAATACATACAACACCAGAAATTCTTGATGTTGATAAGATTACGCCGCTACCTGCACATAGTGGTCTGTATCAAATACTACTGGCAATGAAATATTTGAGACCATCTGATGAATTATGGAATGTTTTTGTCAAGGAATTTGATGATTTGTTAAAGGATCATGGAAGTGTTATTAGTCTTGCGGCGATGAATTTTCCTGGTGATTGGAAAATACATTTGAGTGTTTAAAATATGTTGATATGCATAAAATATATGAGCAGACCTAATCAAGCACATTGTGCTCAAACCGATTAGGCTTTCGGCGGAGTGTTACGATAAGCACTTCGCCATTTTTTATTTATAGAGCAATTATTCGGCACACCACTTATTTAAAAATGAAATAGAAGTATGACATAAGCGGAGCAGCAGCGTTATTTCGCATTAGATTATGAAAAATATTACACATCATATCCAAGAATAATGCTATTTTTATAAAACTGAATGGACTAAAATTGAGGGGAATAATAATCTGGAGGGATCAGATATGACGAGAAAAGAAATCGAGCTTATGGAGGGGTGGGAATTTGCGCTGGAGACTCACGGAGAGAAACGTTTTGCACCGGTTGACCTTCCCCATGACTGGGCAATTACTGCTCCGATTCGGAAAAATATGGAGCAGGGGGAGGCACAGGGATTTCGTGACCGTTGGGGTATTGGTTGGTACCGCAAAAAAATCATGCTGGATGCCAAAAAGGACGATACGTGCTATTATCTGGAGTTCGGAGGAATTTATGAGGACAGTACCGTATGGATAAATGGGCATAGAGCGGGGGGACGCAAGTATGGATACAGTCCATTCAGGCTTGAGGTTACAGATTTTGTACATACAGGTGAGAATGAGATACTGGTCAAAGTGGATAATACAAAAAAGCCCGCAGACCGTTGGTATAGCGGCGCTGGAATTTACCGTACCGTAAAATGGCTGGAACTTGGGAAACGGCATCTGGATGAGCAAAAGATCGTGATCCGGTCAAAGATAGAAGGGAAAGACGGAATACTCAGCGTATATGTGGGAACGGAAGGCTGTATACGTCTGACACTTAAAAATGGGAGCTATTCCTGTCAGGTTCAGAGCAGTACAGGAGAATTTCATATAAGAGTCTCTGACGCCAGCTTCTGGTCCGCCGAGGAGCCAAATCTCTATGATCTGACGATCGAGCTTATGGATGAGGAAAGATGCGTGGATTGTATTACAATGAAAACAGGAATCCGGGAATTTTCCTTTGTTCCCGGAGAAGGCCTGTACGTAAATGGAATCCATACGCTCTTAAAGGGAGTCTGCCTTCATCAGGATGTCGGATGCCGGGGAATTGCTGCCGTAAAGGAACTTTGGAGGGAAAGACTTAAGGATCTAAAAGAGCTTGGGTGTAACTGCATCAGGGCGTCACATCACATCTTTGCGGAAGAATTCCTGGATTTATGCGAGGAGATGGGCTTCTACGTCTATGAAGAATGCTTTGATAAGTGGACCGGAGGACTTTATGGACGGTATTTTGAGACCGAGTGGAAAAAAGATTTGGAATGTATGGTGAAAAGGGACCGTAACAGAGCCTGTATCTTTATCTGGGGCGTAGGCAACGAGGTGGAAAATCAGGCGCAGGATTCCATGATTCGTATTCTGAAAATGTTAAAGGATTGTATATTGTCCATGGACGATACCCGTCCGGTTACCTGTGCCATGAATCCTCATTTTAAGCGGGAAAGTAATGTGGATGCCTCCCGGGTGGAGGATATCCAGAAGTTTGTGGATGAAGCGGACGATACGGAAATTTATGACATGGAGGAACGTGTGGAACGTATATCCAAAATTGCGGAAATTGTGGATGTGATTGCCTGCAATTATCAGGAGCAGTGGTATGAGAGGATTCATAAACAGTTTCCGGAAAAATTGATTCTGGGTACGGAAATATACCAGTTTTTCAAGGGAAATGAGAATCAGATGCAGAACTTTACCTGTGAGAATCCGTCACTTGTTCCCTTTGAGAAAAAATATGTGATCGGCGGCATCATCTGGGCAGGATTTGATTATCTGGGAGAATCTATGGGCTACCCGGCTAAGGGGTGGGGAGGTGCGCTCATACGGACGAACGGGGAACGACGGGCATCCTACTATATCATACAGAGTTATTGGAGCAAAAAGCCAATGGTATATTTTTCAGCGCTGGATTACAGTCTGGAGGATGAAGGGGTAAAAGAGCACTGGGATATTCCGCCTTTTGCGGAGCATTGGCATTTTCCGCAGTTTCAGAAAACGGTTATCCCTTATATGATTGCCAGTAATTGTGAAGAAGTACGGCTGTTTCTGAATGAAAAACAATTTTATCTGCCATCACCCCAAGAGTGTCCCAACAGGATGATTCTGGGATACCTTCCCTACATACCGGGAAAGGTAAGGGTGGAAGGGTATAATCAGGGACATAAGGTCTGCAGCAGAGAGGTTGTGACTCCGGAAATGCCGGTTCAGCTGATATTTTCAGACGGAGAGTATCTGGAGATACCTGAAAAGGAGCAGCATATGTTCCGGGTAAGAGCGTGCGACCGGTCTGGAAATCCTTATTTTCGGGAAAGTTCCCGGGTGACCTTTCAGATAGAAGGAGAAGGCAGGATCCTGGCGGTTGATAATGGAGACCTTATGGGCAGTGAGTCTTATGAGGATACACGGATCCATCTGTATCATGGACAGGCGGCAGTGTTGATCAAGAGTGGGAAGGCAGGAGAAACTTTCCGGTTGACGGCGTATGCGTCCGGAATGCAAAGCGGTGTGCTTACATGTAAAATAATCTGACGATTTATGAGTAATCCGTGTATCATAGGGGTCAAAATACCTTTTGCCCCCAACATCATTGTATGAGTTGCCCGACAAATGGACAACCAATAGCACTTTGAAAACTTAACACATGAA
>UQAW01000043.1 GCA_900539175.1 uncultured Lachnospiraceae bacterium | reverse complement strand
GATAGCCGGAATGGTTACAGCCCTAAAACTGTTACCTCATCCATGGGAACCATCGATCTGGACATTCCAAGAGACCGGAAAGGCGATTTTGAACCACAGATCGTGAAAAAGAATCAGACCGATATTTCAAATATCGAAGATCAGGTGCTTTCCATGTACGCAAAAGGAGTGACAACAAGAGATATTTCAACCCATCTCAGGGATGTTTACGGAGTGGATGCGTCTGCCGAAATGATCTCACACATGACTGACCGCATCCTTCCAATTGCAAAAGAATGGCAAAATCGTCCGTTAGAGAGAAAATATGCCATTGTTTTCATGGATGCTGTACATTTTCATGTTCGCGAGGATAACCGCACAGTTAAAAAGGCTGTTTATGTTGCCATAGGTGTAAAATTAAATGGAAAACGAGAAGTCCCTGGCATGTGGGTTGGCGGTAACGAAAGTGCAAAATACTGGCTTTCTGTACTCAATGAGATAAAAAACAGAGGTGTGGAGGATATCATGATCGTATCGGTTGATGGCTTGACAGGATTTGGCGATGCTATCCATGCAGTATTCCCACAGGCAGAGATTCAGAGATGCATCGTACATCAGATCCGTTACTCTACCAGGTTTATCTCTTATAAGGATCTGAAGCCATTTATGGCAGACTTAAAACTGGTATACAAAGCTGACACCGAAGATCTGGCACTTGCAGCATTGGATGATCTGGAAGAAAACTGGGGTAAGAAATATCCTGCTTCTATCGCATCCTGGAGGAACAACTGGCCACAGCTGTCCACCTATTTTAAGTATCCATCAGAGATTCGTAAGCTGATATATACGACGAATTCTATTGAAAACTTTAATCGTCAGCTGCGAAAAGTCACCAAATCCAAGACCATATTTCCTACGGATGATGCACTTTTTAAGATGCTTTATCTGGCAATGATGGATGCCACTAAAAAGTGGACTGGAAAAGCATGGGACTGGGGCCTCACCCTGGATCAGTTATGTATCTATTTCGGGGATAGGATTCAGCCGGAAGATATCGAATAAGCAAAAATCCAGCAGCATGTAAAGGTTAAATAAACATCCGACTACCATCGGGTGCCCTTGACATGCCACTGGATCCGTGCTAATACATAGACAAGGGGCTGAACAGCAGAACTGCCATTAAGCCCATCTCATCTTAAATTCATATTTTATAAACCTACGATTTTATCATCAATCTGAGAGGTTTACACAGAATAATTTACACTACCGGTTTTTCCGTCCTTCAACGAAATACTCGCCATTCTATCGAAGCTTTTCTTGATTTATTAAATCTCAGTAATGATTCAGATTATCTAACAGTAATGGAATATTGCGATAACTGGAATAAGCAATACAATCCAAAATACCATTCCATACTCCATGGATCATGTAATATTCCGAAAAAATATAAAATAGCAACCCAAATGTACAATGAAAGCATTCCTAAAGATTTACTGACTATTTCATTAAAAACCAATAGATATACTCATCCCAATGTTTTTGTAGATATTCTAAATTACAATGACTATGATAAAAAATTAGAAATTTTAAGGAGTTTGTTAAATGCGAATCTCTATACATTAACTGCTTCATACAAATTGATGCTTAAAATATTCAATAATAATATAACACCTGTACTAACCTGCCCTACCTGTTCTTTTCCCAATCCCTATCTTAAAAATTGTGAACAATGTTTTATTAATAAGGAAGCAAGATGTCAAAATTTAATAAAAAACGCACTAATTACATACACGAGTCCATTTCAGAATCCATACTATCAATAAACTTCTGTAAACAGAGAAATCTATAATCTATTTTTATTTCGTATATATCAAATTACGATCAAACTTTCTAACAAGAACTATGGGAAGTCACATTAATACTGGCTTCCCGAAATTTCTAACTAAAAATACTTTTTACCCATCATTACCTTGTTGAATGCCAATATCCTTTACATCAGCGTAAAAATTATTTGTATAATTATTTATAACCTGTGTATTTGATGCAATCTCTCTTTCTTTTTCAGTAAAGGTCATATTTTCGCCCAATATCTCATTCTCTTCAAGCAATAATGCTCAGTCCAATATCTTATTTCTAACCGTACTCATAATCCTATACATTTCACTTTTAGAGACAAAAAACGCATATTTTGTCGGCATAAAGTCCGTTGAATTATTAAAAAACTCTGTCAAAGTAGCATTTACCGTTAAACATACTGAGTCGTCACTCGAATTATATGAATCCGATATTGCAGAGATAGAAAGTCCCAACGGTATACATGAAACTTCATCTGCTATATCTGCTGATAAAATCATTGGTATCCAACCATTATATGGATTCCATGCTTTTATTTCCCCTCTCACGTTGCGATACTCCGGCAGATGATTTTCATATCCATTTTGTTCTTGATTTATCCACTCTTCTAAATCTTTCAGTTTCAGCTTTTTTGCCACTAAATAAGCTTTTCTAAGTAAAGATTCTATAGAAATAGTTTCATCTAATGCTTCCCTTTGTAATTCTAACACTATACCGCCCATACTTATCTCCTGTTATATTATTTTTTATAATAGACTCAAAATACCAGATGCAATAAGACTTCCCCCTACACCCATAGCAAGATTTTTTATATCTCCTAACAAAACTTGTATTTTGCTAGGATTCTCTTGCCTTTGGACTAACACTAAGATTTCCTCCATTTTTTCTCTCAATTCACTTGCACACTCTCCAAATTCCGAATCCAACATTCCATCATATTTCCTTATTTGTTCAATAATTTTTCCTACCACATCATAATCAAATCCATTATTTACATTCTTGGTTTGTGTAGAATCTTTTGTTCCTTGTTGAATTTGAATATCTGAAACATCTCCATTAAAAATATTGGTATAACTATTTGTTTTTTGTTCTTGATTCATTGCTTTCTCCTTATCTTGAAAATATGATAATATACTTGGCAGAATACTTATTTCCCAAAAGCCAGATATGTAGTAAACATACTGCGAAATCAAACCATACTGTTTAAGCTTTTCAAACTCAAATTGCAAATCCCGTTCCAAATACGTAGGAATTTCAATATCATTATTTGTCAGTTTAAAATCTTCCCTTCTATAATTATCGCAGATAATAGATACTAATTCTTCTGCTGTAAAATCAATAATTTTCAATCCGCCAACAGTTGGCTGCCCATTTACGATAGAAGCTGCCCTCTCTCTTCTTGCATCTATTTGAGCCTGCCTATTAGATTCCCTTCGCTGTTTATCTGCTAATCTTTTATCTGCTTGGATTTTTTTCTTGACGTTCTTAGCTGCCTCTTTTTGATATTTTTCTAATGCTTTTTCCAATGAACTTTTTGGCATGCATACACCTCCATCTTATGCTTCTACAAGCATTGTTTTAAGTAGTTCAATTGCGGATTCCTCATCTGGATTATTTGTACCTAATTCTCCCCGAAATGCTTTAGCAAGAATGGATTTTTTCATTCTATCAATACTGCCTAACATCTCTTCTGATATTTCCTGCACCCGTTTCTCCTTATTTACAAATTCTTGAATACAAATTAAAATCTGTTTCTGTTCCTTAATAGAAGGAACACAAATTTTTATAGCTCCCAATTCCTTAGAGTTAATATTATGAATACCCGATGATGACTTTGCCTTATCAAACATTTGAGCTCTTGCCATGGAAGAATTTATAAATCGTACCAAATACTCCGGTAATACTTTTTCAGTAACTTTCACACGGATTAGAAAAGAAGCATACGCATATCTTTCCTGTAGCTTAGGAACTAATGCGCACTTTCCCACCAAATCTCTACTACCATTAGAACGAATGATTAAAATGTCATCCTCAAACACTTCATGTGATGAGTTTTTTAATTCCTCTGACATATATTTCAAGTCAGAAAAATCTATTATCCCATCTCCAATATTCGGTATGCGTAATATCGGTGTTCCTTTATATTCGTAATCACTTTTTTCAGAAGAACCATATTTTAACCCAGACACAATTTCTGATAATGTAGTATCTTCCCACTTTTCTATCTCTATATTAGAATTACGCCAATCATTCGTCAGTTGTCCTGTAAATGCCTTATATAATAAAGCTTCGACATTATCATCAATACTGGCAATCACTTCCTGTACTTTCTCTTTTACTTCATCCAATTTAGCAAACAAGCTCTCAATTTGTTCCACAATACGTTGCTGCTCGGCTAATGGTGGAATTGGAATACCAAAATCTTTAAACAATGGATAGTGTCGCCGGTATCCCATATTAGGAATTTCAATACTCTGAAGTGCATAATAAAATGCTTTTGCATTCCAAAAAGATTTTGGCCTCAACACCTTTACACCATCCGCTCCTTGAACAAAAAAGAAGTCTATATACTTTACACATCTTGTGTGATCTCCAAAAATAACAATTGGCAATTCCCCTTCATATACAACATCTTTATTATCAGTATATCCGCCAACAAACTCCTGCCCCTGATCTATTACAGGATACTCTCCCTCTACTAAATATTCTTTTGTTGTCAGTTTTTTCTTACTATCTGTAACATTATCAAATGCATCTAAGAGATGAATCCAACACCAATTCCCCGGCACCTCATATGGCTGCTCCTCCACCGGCACTAATGCCTGCTCCAGTTTTTCTTCTAACGTCAGCTCCTCTTTCTTCTTTCCTCTCGCCATACTACACCTCTGCACTTTCCAGAGACTTAAGCTCCTTTACCACACTCTTTAACAAATCCACCGCTTCCTCTAACTGGGCAATACACTCCTCCCCGCTTTCAATCGGGTCAGGTAAATCCTCATAATCCAGTACAGAATCATCACGAATCAGTCCTTTATCCAATGTATTTCCCAATTCCTCTCTGGTAAAAACATTCCATCTTTCATCCTCTATGGCATGGCGGTCTTCTGCGGTATATGCCGTTATAAAATCTTTGAAATGCTCCTGTTTCAACGGATTTGTCTTACCAAAGGATGGCATATTCGTTCTGAGGTCATAAAACCATACTTCCTCTGTATTATTTTGCTCGGTCATTCCTCTTGTAAAGAACAATACATTCGTTTTCACTCCCTGAGCATAGAAAATCCCCGTCGGCAGGCGAAGTATTGTGTGAAGATTACACTTATCCATAAGGTCTGCACGAATCCTCTCACCCTCACCATCGGCAAATAAAACATTGTCAGGCAACACAACTGCTGCCCTTGCCTTACCGTCTGCTTTTAAAGAACGATAAATATGTTGCAAGAAATTAAGCTGCTTATTGCTTGTCTGATAAGTAAAATCATCACGATTGGCACGCTCACCGCCTTTCTTAGTCCCAAATGGCGGATTCGTAAGTACCACGTCAAATCCATGCATTACTTTACCCTGATTAGATAATGTATCGCATAAATAAATTTTTCCTTCTATGTCGTGAAGCATCGCATTCATCAATGCCAGTCTATGCGTTTCATGTACCAGTTCTGCCCCTGTAAATGCTTCTTTCTGCTCAAATGCTGCTTCTTCCTCCGTTAAATCCATCCAGTCATTGGTATGCTCCTTTACATAGCGGTCAGCCGCAATCATAAAGCCAAAAGTACCGCATGCCGGATCGTTGCACCTCTCCCCCGGCTGTGGTGCAATCAGTTCTGTCATCACATCAATTAATACCCTCGGTGTAAAATACTGTCCTGCTCCAGACTTCTTTTCATTTGCATTCTTCTCCAACAGTCCTTCATACAGATTTCCTAGCCCTTCCTCTTTTGCCGAATACCAGTCCAATTCATCAATATTCGTAATAATTTTCTTCAAATTTGCCGGTTCCTCTATATTGCTTCTTGCTCCCTGATAAATCTCCTGCACACGTCCGCTGCAGTTTTCCCCAAGCTCCCGAAGCAGTTCTTCATAAAACCTTTTAAGCTCCATGCCCTCCTTTGTTTTTAATGCATCCCAACGGTAATCTTCCGGGATATTCTTTTCCGTTCCTGTCTCCTTTGCCATTTTCAAAAACAATATATAAGTCAGCTCCGTTACATACTGATGATAGGTAATTCCATCATCACGAAGCACATTGCAAAGATTCCATAGCTTTGATACAATTTCTGCGTTTGTCATAATCGTTTTCCTTCCCTATGCGGTATACATATGGCTGTTAATTTCATCAATAATTTCATCCAGTTTATTTCCAAATGCTTTATCAACCGCTGCATATCCGCCTTTAATTTTAAACTGCGGTGCCTCAAAAGATTCCTTATTCAGTACAACTTCTTTTAACAAATAGGCTTCTATACGCTCCAGCCAGTTAAGCTGTACCTTGCTTAATTCCGGATGTGATGTCTTTGTCTTCATAATCGCAGAATGAATCCGTTCCTCCTTGCTGACTAAGGCATCGCCAATGCTTTTCTGACGGATAAAACTGATAATATCTGCGGCAATATCTTCGTTCGTCATCTGCTTCCACGCTGTCTGAAGCATAGTCTCGCTAAAATGATTCCGGTCAAGAATCAATTTTAGTTCCCTTAATGACTGTCTGGTCAATTCTTTCGGTCTGGTCGCTACGATATTCAGCGCTGCAATCTCATTGATATTGTTGTCAATAAAAGCATGGAACTCCCTCAGATAATCTTCCGGTCTTGTGGCATCGCCATAACCCCTTTCATGGCTGGTAATCTCATCTTTCGCATCACTGATAAACTTTGGTCTTTCCTGATGAATCCCCCGCACATAAGCAAAGGCATCACGATTCTTTTTTACTGTTTCTACTGCCTGATCTGTTGGCATATTACGAAGTGCATCTATAAAACTTTCTGGTGATTCCCCACCTGACAAAGATTTGAATTGCTCCCTGCATTCTTCTGTCATTTTACTTTTGTTTCTTAATATTTTAGCAATAATGATATCTATCTGATTTTCTCTGGCTTTGTCACTTTCGAGATTATCTATTCCATCGATTAAATCCTCAAAGCTTTCCTTCGGATTAACTACCACCGGTTTCATCGTAGACACCGGATCTAATGCATGGTACACCCCTACTGCATCGTAAATCTCAAAATGTGTTTTCCCAATCCCCGGACATAATCTGGTGGCACGCCCAAGCATCTGCTCAAAAAGAATACGGGAACGGATTCTGCGCAGGAATACCAGATTGACGATTTCCTCCACGTCAATGCCCGTGGTCAATAAATCAACGGTTACAACAATATTCGGAAATGTCTCATTCTTAAACCGCCGGATGGCTTCTTTAATTTTTACCGGATTCCCATTTTCTATGGAACCGGTAATCTTCATAACGGCTTCTTCGCTGATTCCCTGCTCGGAATAATAATCTTTCAAAATCTTTGTAATCATATCCGCATGAGCATCATCCACTGCAAAAATAAGGGTTTTTCCCTTTTCGTTTGGATCAATGTCCTTGGCAATCTCAGCTAGAACGGTTTCATTAAACCCTTTTGTGACAACCTTCCTGTTAAAATCCTCTATCTCAAACTTCAAATCGTCTTCCAGCTCATCACTATTGGTAACCGTATTGGTCACAGGATCATAGATAGGAGCTGTGCTTCCTGCCTCAAATACAATCCCTTCCTCGCTAAGCTTCGTTCGGATAATATGGGGTGCATCATGGTCTACCAGATAACCGTCCACTACGGCTGTCCGGTAATCATAGGAATATACCGGCTTTCCAAAAATTTGTGTTGTGTGAAGGGCAGGGGTGGCAGTAAGGGCAATCTTAACCGCATCAAAATAATCAATGACCGCCCGGTATTTGCTGCGAAAATCATCCTGATTCCGATAAAGCACCTCATCTTCGCCCATTTCCTTATCCAGAATATATCCTCTGTGTGCCTCATCCACGATAATGCAATCGTAGTCCGACACTCCTATGCTGACATCCGTTTCATTGTAAAGAATGCGTTTCACCAGACTCTGAACCGTTGCAATATGAACGCGGGTATCTTTTTCAAATTCTTTTTCGCCAAGGTCTTTAATATCAAATAATTGATTCAGCGTTTTCAAATCTTCCAGTTTTACCTCTTTGAAGGTATCCATTGTCTGATCTCCAAGCGCGGTCCTGTCAACCAGATATAGGATTCTTTTAAACCGCTTCGCAGACAAAAAACGGTATATCATGCCAAGAACTGTTCTTGTCTTTCCGGTTCCCGTTGCCATAGCAAGCAGCACCGTATTTTTGTGTTCTGCAATGGCTTTCTCGGTTGCCTTGACTGCTTCTACCTGATAGTAGCGTAGTCCCAACCCATTGGAATCCTCCAGCAACTCATACCCTGTAGCCGCAAGTTTTCTATCCGCTTCTGCAATGTCCCTTTCTAAATCCTGTTCCATCCCTTGGGGACTTGGCCATCCTGACAAAGCTTTTGATGTATTAAACTGATGCCTGGTATCTAAAAACCAAATGCCGGACATTTCTTCATACTGTTTTATGTAATCTCTTCCGTTTGTTGCAAAAAGGAACGGCACCTTATACTCACCATACTGTTTTAGCACATATTTTTCATGCTCCGCCTTAATCATTCTTGCATACTCTTTGCACTGACCATCCAATACGGAAGATATATTCGTATGCTTTTTCTTCGCCTCAATAATTCCAACCATTTTTTCGCCAATAAAGAGTGCATAATCTGCATACCCGCTATTACCTGTCCTGGAATCTGTCGGCCACTCTGCGATTGCAAGATTCCTGCCTTTGGCAGGACGAACCCCTTTCGAATAACGGATTTTATCCGTATCTGCATCCCAGCCAACTTTGCGAAGCTGCTCATCAATCAGTTCCCTCGTCTGTGCCTCGGAAAGCTTCACATTCATCGCTTTTTTATAGGCAATTGCCCTTCTTGCATTATCCGATTTTCCATCCTTTTGAATCCGCTGCAATTCAACAAGCAGGGTTTTGTTGCGTTCCTCCAGCTCCCGATTTTCCTTTTCCAGCTCGTCCAGACTAATGGTAATATCCACCGGCGGGACATATCCCACCGGATTATAGTCATAATCCCCATATGTCTGCATATACCATACACAGAGTTCATACAACAGCGGCAGATTACTTAATGCCTTTTCGCCCTCATCCGCTCCATTATGGGCTGCATTATTACGGTCTTTCCTCAATATATATAATGTATTGTCAATCTCATGCGGCAACAAATCATTCTTCTTCAGTATACGAATACGATGTGCATGAGTATTATCATAATCTGGTTCTTTGATTCCATCATAAGCAAGCATATACTTTACCATGACTTCTGCCAACATCCCCTGCTTGATGACAGATGTGTTCGGATCTGAATAGACATATTTCTCAGACAAATCGCCCAATCTTGCTAAGTCGCTCCATCTATTTTCCAGAAAAGTAAAATTGCCCATCCCAACTCATGCCTCCTTCGTGTGTTTGTGACATCCACTTTTGGATTGTTTTCTTGCTCTATATGTATCATCATAAAATTTATTTGTTTCCGTATGAACATTGTACCATTTATAACCATGATGTGGCAACCAAAAACTGCAAGCATTTTGCAAGCACAACAAACGGGAAGCCGCATAAATACTGGCTTCCCGCTGTTTTTCGCTCACTCAAACTCAATCGTTCCCGGCGGCTTACTCGTGCAATCGTACATTACCCGATTAACCCCCTTAACTTCATTCACAATCCGATTTGTCACCTTATGCAGCACTTCCCAAGGCAGTTCCGCCGCCTCTGCCGTCATAAAGTCACTTGTCATTACCGCTCTCAATGCAACTGCGTAATCATAGGTTCTCTCATCTCCCATAACTCCGACAGACCGCATATTTGTCAAGGCGGCAAAATACTGTCCTAAATCTTCTGCACATCCGGCTTTTGCAACCTCTTCACGGTAAATCGCATCTGCCTCCTGTACGATATGAACTTTCTCAGCCGTCACTTCACCGATAATGCGGATTCCAAGTCCCGGACCCGGGAATGGCTGGCGGCTTACCAGATATTCCGGTATTCCAAGCTCACGGCCTGCTTTTCGGACCTCATCTTTAAACAACAGCCGCAGCGGTTCCACAATTTCTTTAAAATCCACATAATCTGGAAGACCGCCCACGTTATGGTGGGATTTAATCGTAGCAGATTTTCCAAGTCCGGATTCAATCACATCCGGGTAAATGGTCCCCTGTACCAGGAAATCCACCGCACCGATTTTCTTTGCCTCTTCCTCAAAGACACGAATAAATTCTTCACCGATAATTTTTCTCTTCTCTTCTGGCTCAACAACACCTTTCAGTTTCCCGTAGAAACGTTCCTGTGCATTGACACGGATAAAATTCAGATCGTAAGGGCCTTCCGGTCCAAATACAGACTCTACCTCATCGCCCTCATCTTTGCGAAGAAGACCGTGATCCACAAATACGCAGGTCAATTGTTTTCCAACCGCCTTTGATAAAAGAACTGCTGCCACAGAAGAATCCACACCGCCTGACAGCGCACAGAGCACTTTTCCACTGCCGATCTTTTCACGCATTTCCTGAATCGTGGTCTCTACAAAGGAATCCATTTTCCAGGTTCCCTGGCAGCCGCAGACTTTATATACAAAATTGGAAAGCATCTTCATACCTTCCTGGGTGTGCATGACCTCCGGATGAAATTGTGTTGCATACAGCTGCCTTTCCGGCAGCTCCATAGCCGCAACCGGACATACCGGAGTCGTCGCAGTGATCTTGAAACCTTCCGGTGCCTTTGCAATATAATCAGTATGACTCATCCAACAAATGGTTTTTGAAGAAACTCCTTCAAAAATAACAGAATTTGTATCTACGTCAACTTCTGTCTTTCCATATTCACTGACTGGAGCTGTCTCAACAACACCGCCCAGAAGGTAAGACATCAACTGAGATCCATAGCAGATACCTAAAATCGGAATACCCAGTTCAAATATCTCTGCACTGCATCTTGGAGATTCTTCCCCGTAGACGCTATTCGGTCCACCGGTAAAAATGATGCCCTTGGGATTCATTTCCTTAATCTTCTCCAGAGACATGGTGTAGGGATGCACTTCGGCGTAGACATTGCATTCACGCACACGGCGTGCAATCAACTGATTATACTGACCGCCAAAGTCCAGAACGATAATCATTTCTCTTTCCACAAGTTTGCCTCCTGCTTTTCTATTTGTACTTTTATGGAACTATTCAAAACCGCTGTCCCGCAAATATGGTTTCGTAATACGGCATAAGTCTGCCAACACGAAACTCGGCAATAAAGAGAAGCTTTATTACTGCCTTGTGTATAAAAAGCGGCAGCCTTAAAAGTTCCGAACAAGTAGTCTTTTATTAGTATAGTGGATTCTTTTTCGATTGACAAGCTTTTTTCACGATTAAAATGAAAGCGGCATTCAAAGTATCCGATCTGATGATTCCATCCACTGGCATAAAAAACTGTATGATGGATTATCCTTCCACCGGATTCATCCATTTCCCTCTCAGATACCTCCCCAGAAAACAAATTGCACGTACCAGCCAGTCAATCGTCATAGCAACCCAGACACCAAATACGCCCATCTCCAACTTTATGCAGAGCAGCCAGCTAAAACCAATCCGGAAAACCCACATGGAAAGGATAGACAACACCATACAGAACTTAACATCATTGGATGCACGAAGTGTATTTGGCAATGAAAATGACAAGGGCCATATCGTAATACAACAGATTCCATGATAGATCAATATTTGCTCTGCAAGTTGTGTCGCCTGTGCCGAAATTCCATATACTTTCAAGATCGGAGACAACAATGCAATGATTCCAAGACTTGTTACCAGCATCAATCCATAAGCAACTGCCATCAGTTTTTTCGTATAATATCGAACCTGTTCAAAGTCTCCGGCCCCAGCACACTGTGCACTGACTGTTAGAATTGCAAATCCAATTGCCATCCCCGGAAGAATCTGAAAACACGCAATCGTATTGGATACCGCATTCGCTGCAATAGCGGCGGTACCACATCCGGACACCATAGACAACACCAGTATCTTTCCCAACTGAAACATACTATTTTCCAGTCCATTTGGGATTCCGATATGTAAAATCTTTCGTAAAGTATTCCATTGGAACTGCAGCGACAACGGCCATGACAGATGAATCTGCAGCTTCTGATTGAATAACAGAATAATCATCACCACACCTGCCGCCATACGGGAAATCAACGTCGGCAAAGCAGCTCCTTCCACACCCCAATGAAATCCATAAAGCAAAATTGCATTTCCCGCAATATTGATTCCATTCATAAACAGAGACATATACATGGCAATCTTGGCATTTCCCATTGCTCTGAAAATTGCCGCTCCCGCATTATAAAGTGCAATAAACGGTATGGATGCTGCTACAATCAGCAGATAGAGATTGCTGTTTCTCATAACATCCGCCTCAATTTTACCAAAGACTACATGGAGGATGAACGGCTTGCACACATACACCGCTGCCATAACCACCACAGACAGGACAATTGTAAATAAAACAAGCTGATCCGCAGCTTTACATCCTTCCTCCGGTCTGCGTTTCCCGATATACTGTCCGCTTACCACAGCACCTCCGGTAGCCAATGCCGCAAAAATATTAATTAAAAGTATAAAAATCGTGTCCACCAGGGATACACCGGACACCGCTGCTTCACCGACACTTGATACCATGATGGAGTCTGCCATACCAACCAGAATCGCCAGAAGCTGTTCTATGATAAGAGGCACCACCAACTTTGTCAAATCCCGGTTACTGAAAAAATAACCTTTTCGTTCCTTAAATATATCCACTTTTCTCTCCTTTTTTATTCCCTCCTGATGATTTTAAAACGACCTGAAGCCGCTTTTTCCTCCGATATTATAAAACCTCTGAAGAGAACTTACAAGAAGAATTGAATAATTCCTTACAAATTATGAATGCATAAATTGGTTCCTCCTCAATAACGTTTACACCTGAGCAGGAACCATCTCATGCAATTTTCAAACATGCTCTAAATGCAGATATTTTTCTTTGGTAGCAAGTCCACCGCGGATATGACGTTCCGACTTATTTAAATCAAGTATCTTTCTCGCTTCCGCAGCCAGAGACGGATCAATCTGCTGAAGACGGTCTGTGACATCCTTATGTACTGTAGATTTTGAAATTCCGAACTTCTTCGCCGTCTGCCTTACTGTTGCCTTAGTTTCAATAATATAATTGGCAATCTCCACTGCCCGCTCTTCGATATAATCTTTCAAGGATAAGCCTCCGAAGACGCTGTTTTTACAATGTATGCCGAAAGATTAACGGCTATTCATACCCGTTCTCACAATTAAAGATTTCCGGCTTTCTGTCGCTGATATACCAAAAATACTGCAAAACAAATGCTCACTTCTCAGAGTGCATTGTCCCGCAGTATCTTCTTTTTACCATCACATGATTCGCCATTCATTTCGTATGCGCAGATGCTTCTTTTTCCTCTTCTTTAATTTCCCAGTGAATTAAGAATGTAAGTGCCGCACGAAGCACAATAATGCCGGCAACAATAGCAATCTCACTCCATTCACGCACAATAACTGTTCTCAGAATCTCACTGCCAAGCTTAAATTCCAGTCCCATTGCCAGTCCTTTTCCCAGATAAATTCTGGTGTCGGGCCTTTTTGTCACATATTTATAAAAACTAACCAGACTGGTCCATATAATGACAACTACCCCGATAAATTCAAAAATTAAAATACCTATTTCCACAATATAGTCCAAAATAAACTCCAGAATATTAAGCATGTGTACACTCTTCTCTCCTACTCCATCATAGTGATATGATTATTATTACCAAAGTTAAATCCTTTTCGTGAGTAAATCATCTTACATTTTGGTGATTCCTTTCAACTTATTCCTTATTATATCATGTCTCATTCTTCAGTTCCACACAATGTATAAAGAACTTCACGCCCGCCCCTGCTTTTCCCCGTCAATAGCAGTTCTTCTGCCCTCTCCCCCTTTGACTCTCTACCGGATTTTATAACCCGGCGAACGGTTCTGCATTCCCCTTTGTCCCAATGGATTTCCACCCGATAATACCCCAAATCAACCAGATTAACCTTCCATTTTTCATCTTTCAGATATCCACAGACCTCCTCCAGATTTACTGGATTCTCCACATCCATCACATGCAGTTTTCGAAGTATCCACATCTGTGTCTCATCACTCATCCCGTAACCGTCGAATAATTCAACCACTTGCTGAAAGGTTCTTCCGGAACATTTCAGCCGCAGCAGCAATATCTCATTCTATCCGCTTGCCGTTTCCAAAATCTCCCCTATTCCCTGTTCTTTCTGTAGTTGAAATAAAGGCAAATACTTTCGCTCAATCTGTACTTTCTCCTGTTTCCCCACACATTCTCTTCTTTCTGTGAAACGTTTTTATTTTTTAAGGATGATATCCTTCTATGCAAAAATCCCCGCTTCCAACCGCATACTGCTACATCACAATCATGCGATTCAAACCGGAGATTTCATGAGATTTTCATAGTAAACGGACATGTCTGCTGTCGCAGACATCACTATATAGGAAAGTCAGATGCTCCGTGCTATGCACTTCCACATCTGCCGCCAGTATTCGTAATCCGGGCTATCGCTCTTCTTACGCATACCGGCTTGCCCGTCCAATATCCATGATCCTGCGTGTGCAAGCACACTCCGGTTCATGGCTGCTGTCCGGGACTTTCATAGTAAGATTTCCAATAACAAATTGTGTGTATAAAGATAAAACAGAAGTGGACTTTTCCCGATTTCCTCTATACAGATGCTTCCAAGCTCTGTGCTTCCTATCAGTGGCAAAAGAGCAAAGAATACCCAGAGCCAGAGAAATGCCCGTATCAGTCCTGCCGCAGCTCCTCCCAACTGGTTAACAAATCCAAGTACAGGCAGTTCCATAACAAAGTCCACAACCTTTAATATAATCTGCAGGATAATGACTGCAAGCACAAACGCAATGGCGAATGACAGCAGATTCAAAATCAGCTCACTGAGGTATTTTGCCAGATATTCTCCAAATGTGTCTGCGACCAATGTATGGTACATCTCCTGCGTATTATTTTCTACCAATACCTTTTTCATAGATTCCGGCAGCGGTAACTGACCGATCAGCTCGTTCTGCTGTGAAATTTCTTCCAAAAGCATGTCCTCTCCCAAAACATCGGCCAGTTCCTCCTGTAAAAACACTTCGCATTTTTTCTGGATATATTCTGGCAGCTGACTGTACTCATCCAGAAATCTATCCAGATAAGGAACAATCAAAACAGCAATTGCCACTGCAAAGATCATAAAAAATGTGGACACAACGGAACGGATCAAACCTTTTCGAATCCCTTGTACAACAGAAAATGCTGTAAGAATTAATATTACGATTAGCAGCCAGCTCATGTAAGTCTCCTTTTCTACTGTCTATTTTCCGCCCTTATTTCAACTTAATCGTACAAGTGCCTTTTTCCGTCACGATCATGTAGCGGTTCATGTTTAAGGGCAATACATTATTTAAAACACCTTCTTTGATATCTCCCTCAAACTTTTTCACGCCTGCCAGACTGTAGACACACATCTGATTCTTATTATACATTAAAATCAACTCATCATCCATTACAATCTGTTCATAATTAAAATTGAAGTCTTCTGTAAAGAGTTCTCTCCCATTTAAATTATAAACCTTCATAGTAAATGAATACTGACTGTCATCACTGCGGACTACCATACCCACACAACGATCATTATAAAATGCACTGATAATCTCTTTTTCTTCCTCTACTTCTGCGGCTTGTTTTGGAATCTGTTTTCCCTCATAGACTGTGAAACCATCCTCTCTTAAAACAATACAAGTATCGGCATCCAGATATTCCACCTGCGGAGCGATAGAATCCTCCAACGTATAGCTGTTGACCATGTTATCCATCTGGTTTTGTCCAATACTGCTCCAATTGTAGAAACCGATTTTCGTCTTCGGCACTCCATTGTCAATCTGAAGATAGGAGACTGCCATCAGCAACCCGTCCTCCGATAACGCAAGATCAAGGGGATATCCGGGACTGTCCAGCGTTGTCTTAAATGATGCAATGCTTGCTCCACTGGTGTCATAATATTGTATCCAGGTATTTTCCCCTGCTTCCAGAATCGCCGCTGTAACACCTTGCTTTGCCACTTTTGCTTTTATGATCGGCAGTTCCGTTGAAATATTACCGATTTCTCCGCTTTCCTGATAGATCCGCATATTTGTTCCCTGAGTATCATAGATAAGCACCGTATCGCCGCAGTTGTCCACGGCAGGAGCATTCATATTGTAGGCATTGGTCCAGATTGCAGTTCCGCTGCTGTCACTTAAAGCTGCACCGTCCAGGCTATACTTCAGCACCTTATCCTCTACCTTGCGGTAAGAAGCTGCTGTTGTATCTTCTCCGGTAAAATCGGTCTGCACCGTATAATTATCATAACTCCAATACTTTACAGCCTGCGTTACGGAAAACAGAACAATTAAAATGACGAGCCCAATTCCTGTCAGACGAACCCACTTCTTTTTCCGCCATCTCCACAATTGCTTTCCGGCTCCTCCTACACGTGCAACCGCTGCTCTTGTTCCCTGGGAAAGTGCCAGCTTCCATTGACGAATCTGTACCTCCTTGCCTGTTGACATTCCTTTTTGAAATGTAACGGCTGCTTCTTCAGATTTCAAAAACGCTTCTCTTTCTTCCATTTGCCTGCCGTTCCAGGATTCTCCGGTGTCCTCTGTCCTTTGGAAATTTCCGTCCTCCTCTGATGTCTTGGATTCCCGTTCTTCGTCAACATCCTCTGTTTTCCGGAACTCCTCTCGCTCCTCCTTCGGCGTTTCCCGGGACTCCTCGTCCTCCCATTTCTTTTCTCTTCTCTGGGATTCCTCGTTCTTCCCCTCCTTCGCCGTCTCCTTAGATTCCTCGTTCTTCCATTCCTTCTCCGCTCCCTGTTTTTTTTCTGATACTTCGCTTTCTCCCGGCGCCTCCGTCTCCTGCACTTCCACCTTTTCTTCCAGCGCCCGCTGTATTTCATCAAAGTTAAATTCTTTATTCTTATCCATTATAACCTTTTGTCCTTTTAACAACCATCCCGTATCACTCTCGGGATACGCTCCACACTCGATACGAAATTATTGTAACATAAGTTTCGTTATTGTGGGAGCCTTAATTTCTGACCTTCAAAAATCACTTCCGGGTCCGCCAGGTTATTCAGCTCACAGATTTGCTGTACTTTTGACATATCCCCATAGTTTGCCATACATATTTTGCTCAAAGTATCTCCCTTTTTCACAATGTACTCTTTGGTTGCAATGCTTGTCCCTGCAGTAACAGAAGAAGGGCTTTCCGCAGAAACACTTGTTGTATCACCTGCCGATGACGCTGCTGGCGTCTCTGATGGAATTGCAGATGGTTCACCGCTCAAATTTTTGTTCTCCTGAGAGGTCTGCGCACTGGTATCCGCCGCTGTTTCCACTGTTTTCCTCTGTTCTCCTTCTCCCATACTTTCATCCTGCCGGCTGTTTCCATTCACACTTCCATCGAGCTCCTGTCCCGTAAGCTCTGCTGTCTCTTCCACCTTTTCTATGCTTTGATTGAATCTGCTTAAAATTCCGGGTAACGCCCCCCTATCACTGGCATACGAAAATCCAACTGCCAAAACCGCGGCGGCTACACATGCTGCAAGTGCATATACCGGTGTATGCCCGGTCTTTGTTTCTTCTTCCTTCATGGGCTCTTGTTTTTGTTCCAATGCTTTTCGGAAATTAGCAACAGCCCTGTCCGGAATCTTCTCCGTCTCTTCAATCGGTTTATTTTTTCCGTACGCAATCATATATTCCTGCATTGCTTCATTCTTCTCATAGTAAATGTAATATCCGCCTTCTCTTTGCATTCTCCCGTCTTCATAACAATAAAAAGCTTCTTCTTTTTCCGTAGGTTCCATGACCAGTAAAACTTTGTCACTTCCGGCAAAGTAGTTCAGATGTGTCTTCCGAATCACGTCATTCATCTCAAAACTGACACCAGGAATACTTAAGACCCATCCTAAAATCTCCTGTCCTTTAAAGTACTGCTCCCTCGTATCATGTACCTCTCCCCATTCCTTATCTGTAAACTGCAAATGCTCCATGCTCACTTCCATATCCTGCAGTTCCATGGCACTTTGAATAAACAAATAAGAATTTCCCTCTGTCCACTTATACTTTCCCATCAGAACTGCGATATGTCCCGTACTTTCTTTGTCCGTACCCATTCTTTTCAGAAAGGTATACACATAGTCCTCAACATAGATTTTTCGTACTCCCTTAATTTCTCCGATCTGCCTGATATTCTTCGGCAGGTAAAAAAATTCTTCATTTCCATTTGCTTCTTTTTTTTCTTCCTTATATACGATTTCAATCATACCATCACCCCTTTTGTCCCATACAATATCACATCATTTCTGCGAATTTTATCAGAACGTGAAAGGCAAGTCCCTGATTTTATCGACATCTTCTCACAGAAAAACACAAGCACTCCATGCACGGCTTTAAAGTAAGGATCCTGTACTATATGAATTTTCCGGAAGACCTGGTATGAAATTCCTGTCCGGCGAATATTCTATAAAATAACGGGGACACTGCTATCAGAGGATGTCGGAACATTCATTTCTGCAATGTTCCGCCATTCTCTGACAGAACGAATAAAATAACGGGGGATGAATCATGTTTCGAAAATCGAGAAATGAATCCTGCTATATTAACGCCAAAAGCAGGCAGGCCAGCGATGAGATTGGCAATGCTCTGGAATATTATATATCACATGCAGACTTGTTATGGACAGAACTGATTTTTCTATGTATCGGAAGCGACCGTATTACCGGAGATTGCCTTGGACCCTTGATCGGTCATCAACTGGACCGTCCGAGTATCCGACCGTATACGGTATATGGAACTCTGGATTATCCTGTACATGCCCTCAATCTGGCGGACGTACTGTGCGATATTCAATACACCCATCCACAGGGACTCATTATCGCTATTGATGCCTGTCTTGGTTCTTCTTCTCATCAAGGATATATCTGCGTTGGGAAAGGTTCTATCCTGCCCGGCGCAGGTGTTCGTAAGGATCTGCCTGCTGTGGGACATATCTATATTACTGGAATTGTAAATCAAACGGGAATCTCTCCCCATCTATTGCTCTCCAGTACCAGATTATCGGATGTGATGCAGATGGCCGAAGCTATCAGCCAGGGAATTATGCAGACCTGCTGCATTAAAGAATTAACAGGTAAAATGATTTCTTCTGCTGCCGGTGCATTTTTTTAACATCTAGTATGATCCACGGTAATTAGCGATATGTTTTACGCAGGATAAATTTTCATTCTGCAAGGCGGAGGAATGAGGCGATGCGGTGGCATCGTCGATTGACGACAACGCAGTAGATGAAAATTTAGACAAGTGAAACGTGTTGCTAATTACCGTGGATCATACTAGTGTACTGTCCCGTTTACTAGTCACTTAGAGAACAGCGGAATAACTTCTCAGAAACACGAAAAACAGGGACAGACACAGCGAACATATTTCCTGCCCGCCGTTATCTGTCCCCAAGGAACATCAGGTGTGATAACCCTTAGAACCAATTCTTAATCTGATTGTAGATGCCTTCAGCATTCAGACCATACTTCTCAAGCAGCTTCACTGCCGGACCTGACTCACCAAATACATCCTGCATACCAATCTTCAATACCGGGGTCGGAGCCTTTGCACTGAGCACATCACAAACTGCACTTCCGAGACCGCCGATTACGGAATGCTCTTCCACAGTTACTACCTTGCCGGTTTCTTTTGCTGTAGCGAGAATCAATTCCTCGTCCAGCGGTTTAATCGTATGGATGTTGATCACTTTTGCATCAACTCCATCAGCTGCCAGCTTTTCGGCTGCCGAAAGTGCTTCCGATACGCAGAGTCCTGTTGCAACGATGGTCAGATCTTTTCCCTCTCTCAGGACAACACCTTTTCCAACTTCAAATTTATAGTCCGGTCTGTCATTGATTACCGGCACAGCCAGACGTCCGAAACGCAGATATACCGGTCCGTCAATTTCATATGCAGCTTCTACAGCCGCCTTTGCTTCCACATCATCGGACGGATTGATGATTGTCATACCCGGAATTGTACGCATCAGGGCGATATCTTCATTACACTGATGAGAAGCTCCATCCTCTCCTACGGAGATACCTGCATGGGTAGCGCCGATTTTCACATTCAGATGGGGATAGCCAACAGAGTTACGCACCTGCTCAAATGCACGTCCTGCCGCAAACATCGCAAAAGAACTTGCAAAAGGAACTTTCCCTGTTGTAGAGATTCCGGCTGCGATACCTAACATATTACACTCTGCAATACCGCAGTCAATATGACGCTCCGGAAATTCTTTCTTAAAAATTCCAGTCTGAGTCGCTGCTGCAAGGTCAGCATCCAAAACCACGACATTGTCATGTTTTTTCCCCAGTTCCACAAGGGCATTTCCATAACTTACTCTGGTTGCAATCTTCTTTACTTCTGACATAATGCTTCACCTGCCTTTTCCAAATCTGCCATAGCTGTAGCGTACTCCTCATCATTCGGGGCTTTTCCGTGCCAGCCTGCCTGACCTTCCATGAAGGAAACACCTTTTCCTTTCAAGGTCTTTGCAATGATCGCAGTCGGCATACCTTTTACGGTTTTTGCCTCCTCAAATGCTGCGCGGAGCTGATCCATATCATTGCCGTCTTCCACATTGATTACATGGAAATTAAATGCTTCAAACTTCTTATCAATCGGATACGGATCACATACTTCTGCAACCGGTCCGTCGATCTGAAGACCATTGTTATCTACAATTACGACCAGATTATCCAGCTTACGGGCACCCGCAAACATAGCAGCCTCCCATACCTGTCCTTCCTGAATCTCGCCGTCTCCCAGTAATGTATATACGCGATAGCTGTCCTCTGACAATTTTGCAGAAAGTGCCATACCTACTGCTGCTGAGATTCCCTGTCCCAGAGAACCGCTGGACATATCTACGCCCGGAATGTGTTTCATATCCGGATGTCCCTGAAGATAGGAACCCAGATGACGCAGCGTCACCAGATCCTCTTTGGGGAAATAGCCTCTCTCTGCCAGTGCAGAATATAATCCCGGCGCCGTATGTCCTTTTGAAAGTACAAAACGGTCACGGTCTGCCTTCTTCGGCTCCTTCGGGTCAATATTCATCTCTTCAAAATACAGATAGGTGAAGATATCAGCCGCTGATAAAGATCCGCCCGGATGTCCCGCCTTTGCCGCATGTACGGCAGTTACGATACTTTTGCGAACCTCATTGGCTGTCTTCTGAAGCTCTAATGTGTTCATGTTCTATTCTCCTTTATTTTTATTCACCAAATACTGCTTTATAATCCGCCTGGAATTTTGCAATACCTGCATCTGTCAGCGGATGCTTTGTCATCTGCTCGATTACCTTGTAAGGAACGGTAGCAATATCCGCGCCTGCCAGTGCACAGTCCGTTACATGGATCGGGTTACGGACGCTTGCTGCAATAATCTCTGTCTCAACACCTGCCACGGCAAAAATCTCACTGATTTCCTGAATCAGATCCACGCCTCTTACATTGATATCATCCAGTCGTCCCAGGAATGGAGAAACATAAGTTGCACCTGCTCTTGCAGCCAGAAGTGCCTGATTTGCAGAGAAAATCAAGGTAACATTCGTCTTGATTCCTTCGGAACTCAGTGTCTTACAAGCCTTCAACCCTTCTACCGTCATAGGAATCTTAACAACCATATTCGGATGGATTGCAGCAATTTCACGACCTTCTTTAATCATACCCTCTGCGTCAACAGTTGTTGCCTTTACTTCTCCGCTGATCGGTCCGTCTACGATAGAAGTAATCTCTTTGATTACTTCGCCGAAATCTCTTCCCTCTTTCGCGATCAGAGACGGATTTGTAGTAACACCACAGATAACCCCCATGTCGTTTGCCTTTCTGATGTCATCTACGTTCGCTGTGTCGATAAAAAATTTCATGATAAAATCCTCCTTGAAATATGTAATGTTTAGGTAACTTAAGTATCTGCAATCCTCTTATGAGGCTGCTGCACATTGATAAGTTAAGTATATCACAGGAATCAGATTCTTCAATCCCCGGACATATTTATTAGTTATTTTATTTATTAATAAATACAATATTATTAATAAATTTCATACCATATTTTCGGATTTACACAATTTTCGCAGTTTTTTTCATGAATCGAAACGGCTGTTTTCAACTTTATTACTAATAATTTTTCGCTACATATTTAATTTATTTTTTTGACCCCTACATCATTGTTTTGCATAAGAAGTTGTCCCTCGTACAATCAACTTCGGTTCATATTCTACATGATAAATGCTGGTGGGACGCAGCTCACCTTCCTTCGCATTCTGGGAATGAATCTTCTTCAATATGATATCACAGGCATCCCTGCCCTTTAACGGGACAAAATGTTCAATCGTGGTCAGCGCTATACTGCGAAGTCTGGCAAACAGGATATTGTCACAACCAACCACAGAGATATCTGCAGGTACCTTTTTCCTTGCCTCTGTCAGCGCATCCATAATACCCAGTGCAATCATATCATTTAATCCGGCAATCGCCGTCAAATCCGGATGCTCTGCCAGAAGCTCCTTCGTCAGATTATATCCAATCTTATATTCGGAATCTACACAGGGCATCTGCTGATCCATATCATCATCCGCCGCCTTTACGAAGACACTGTCTCCAAAACCTGCTTCTTTGTATTCCCGAACAAAACCTTCCACACGCTTAAAACGCTGCTGCTGTCTTCTGGTCAAAGGCGGCGATATAAACGCAACCTTCCGGTGTCCCAGTTCCAACAGATGGCGTGCCATCAACTGACCAGGTTTTGCATTATCCAGTTCCACGGCATCCACTTCTCTGGTAATATCCCGGTTATTGATAATCACAAGAGGAACCCGTTCAGACAATTCACTGACCTGTTCTTTATAACAGGCACTTGGATTACTGGTATAGATAATCCCCATCGGCTGAACGGTGCTCATCATCTTGAGATACCGCTCTTCCATCTTCAGATCCCGCTGCGTATTGCAGACAAATACTCCATACCCTTTTTCTCTTGCCATCTCTTCAATTCCCTGAAGCAGCATTACATAATAAGGATTGGTAAGTGTGGGACAAAACACTACGATCAGCTTTCTGCACTTGCTGTCGGAACGCACTTTTCTCTTCGGCACCACATATCCCAGATCCCTCGCCGTCTTCTCTACCCGCTCTATCGTCTCCTGGGTAAATGAAACATTGTACTTTTTATTCAGAATCATCGAAACTGTAGCCTGTGAAACACCGGCAGCCCTTGCAATGTCTGAAGATGTCACTTTTTTCTTCCCCATACTTCCACCTTCTAGAGTTCCACCCTGCCTTCCAATGCCCGGAGCAAGGTCACCTCATCGATATACTCCAGATCTCCCCCAACCGGAACTCCGCTGGCGATTCTGGTCACTTTGATTCCGGTTGGTTTGATTAACTTGCTGATATACATCGCCGTTGTCTCACCTTCCAGACTGGAATTGGTCGCTATAATCACTTCATCCACATCCCCCTGCAGACGGTGCATCAGTTCTTTCAGCTTTATATCATCCGGCCCGATTCCGAGCATCGGAGAAATTGCTCCATGCAGTACATGGTAAACCCCTTCAAACTTCCCGGTCTTCTCATAGGCCGCCAGGTCTCTGGTGTTCTCCACCACCATGATCTGCTGATGATTCCGCTTAGGGTTCTCGCAGATCGGACAGATTTCCCGATCTGTAAGGGTACAGCATTCCTTACAATACTGGACATTTTCCCGTGCTTCCTGGATGGCAGCTGTCAACTGTACCACCTGTTCCTTCGGCATATGGATAATATGAAATGCCAAACGCTGAGCGGACTTCGCGCCAATCCCGGGAAGACGCGAGAACTGTTCGATCAGCTTATTAATATGACTGCTGTAATAATCCATCAGAACGGGAATCCTCCGCCCATACCGCCAAGTCCCCCTGTCACTTTAGACAACATAGCCGCAGAAGCCTCCTCTGCCTGACGCAGTGCTTCATTGGTCGCTGCCATTACAAGATCTTCCAGCATCTCGATATCGTCCGGGTCCACTACTTCTTCTGCCAGTTTTACCTTTGTTATTTCCTTCTTACCAGTAACTGTGACCTCAACCGCACCGCCCCCGGCTGCTGCTGTGAACTCCTTTTCTTCAAGCGCCTTCTGATTCTCTTCCATCTGCTTCTGCATCTTCTGCGCCTGCTTCATCAGGTTATTCA
Organism: uncultured Lachnospiraceae bacterium; assembly: GCA_900539175.1. GTDB lineage: Bacteria > Bacillota > Clostridia > Lachnospirales > Lachnospiraceae > Novisyntrophococcus. The sequence goes on along the minus strand of UQAW01000043.1, from coordinate 6,522 downwards.
TATTTCCGGGCATACCCATCCCGCCCGGAAAACCGCCTCGTTTTGCCATATTCATAATCCTCCTTAAATTTCCATAACCTTATTCAAACAGCGGCCTTCCGGCCCGCCTGAATCCTCTGGAAATGCCCGCTTCCAAACTACAAAGGCCTCCAGGAGATTCAGGCAGGTCGGACCCGCCGCAGTCCCTATTCCTCTTCAATTTCTATAGGCATATGGACTGTCTCTTTCAGAATCTCATCCAGATCAATCTCTGCCAGGGTATCATGCCTATGTCCTTCAGCAATCAGCATTTCTATCTCCACTGACTTTCCAATCCGCTCTTCAATAATCCCTTCTATTTCCTGCTTTACTTCTTCGTTTCCCAGATATCTCTGCGCATTCTTATCCTGAAATTCGATAAACAGTTTCGGTTCTCCTGTTTCTCCATTGTACTTTGGTATAGACCGGTGCAGATACTGACGTAAAAGCCCGCTTTCCACCTGTGCAATAATAAACTTCCACTCAGCCCGTACTCTTCTCAGATCTTCCGGTGCAGCTTTTGCAGGCTTCGGTTTTTCCTTCAGCGCCTCACCTGACGGTCTTTCACCTTTTACAGGAATCTGCTGCACAACCGCCGGAATCCCCTGTTCCATCTTCTCTTCCAGAACCCGGATCCGATCCAGCAATGCATCCACATTGGTTTCCATCTGCGGTTTACTCAGCTTGATCAATGCAATCTCCACAAGAACTCTCTTCTGTGTTGCATAACGGATCTGACTGGAGAGATCTGAAAAAATACGGATGTAGCGCATTAGTGTCCCTACATCTATCATCTTCCCCTCTTCCTGCATAAGTTTTAGATGATCGTTGGAGATATCCAGTACATCCTCCAGATTGTCAGAAGTTTTCACCAGAAGCAGATTTCTCATATACCAGGTAAAATCATTGACAAACTGCCCCATCTCTTTTCCCTGGTTGACCAACTGCTCCAGGATATGAATGCTTCCGGTCACATCCTGACTGATTACTTTTCTGAGGAGCTGGCTGAACACTTCATTATCCACCGTTCCAAGCACTTCCAGTACCTTGTCATAAGTCAGTTTCTCACCGAGATAAAAAGCAATGCACTGATCCAACAAGCTTAACGCATCACGCATGGAACCATCGGCAGCCTTTGCAACATAGCGGATGGCACGTTCTTCCACATCCACCTCCTCTTTGTGCATTAATTCCATCAGGCGGTCTGCGATAGTATCTATAATGATTCTTTTAAAATCATATCTCTGGCATCTGGACAAAATTGTCACCGGAATCTTGTTGGCTTCCGTAGTTGCCAGGATAAAAATCACATAAGAAGGCGGCTCTTCCAACGTCTTCAGAAGGGCATTGAATGCTCCTGTGGAAAGCATATGAACCTCGTCAATGATATAGACTTTATATTTGCCCTGCGTCGGACGATACGCCACTTCCTCCCGAATCTCGCGGATATTATCCACACCATTATTGGAAGCCGCATCAATTTCAATCACATTGGTGGAGACTCCTGCACGGATTGCCTTACAGGTCTCACACTCGTTACAGGGACTGCCGTCTACCGGATGCTCACAATTTACCGCCTTTGCCAATATCTTGGCAATCGTGGTCTTACCTGTTCCGCGGGTTCCGCAGAACAGGTAAGCATGTCCGATCCGGTCGGCTTTTATCTGATTTTTTAATGTTGTTACGATATGGTCCTGCCCTTTTACATCTGCAAATGTATCCGGACGAAACTTACGATATAGAGCAGTATAGCTCATGAACTTTCTCCTGTCTCATTTTCTGTGTCTGCTTACAGCTTCTCAACTGCCGAAAACGATCAGTCGCCAAAGCTGATTCCCATTCTCTTTGCATCCTGGACTTCCTGTGCATCCGGAGATACGGTCTTCAGTTTTCCAGCACACTCTCCCAACGGAACTTTCTTCACTTTTCCATTGACAATCCCTACCATATATCCGTAGTCTTTGTTCATGATCAGCTTCGCTGCTGAAGAACCCAGTCTGGTAGACAATACACGGTCGTATGGACACGGACTGCCGCCGCGCTGTGTATGTCCGGGAACAGTTACACGGATCTCCATCCCGGTCACTTCTTCAATCTCTTTTGCAATCTTGTATGATACGGACGGGTATTTTTTGGAATCAGCTTCCAGCTTTTTCTTTAATTCTTTCTTTGGAAGTGCAGCATCCGCCTTGGAAATTGCACCCTCAGCCACTGCCAGAATTGTAAATTCGCTTCCCCGGGCCTTTCTCTTGTTGATCGCTTCCGCAACCTTTTCGATATCATAAGGAATCTCCGGAATCAGAATAATATCCGCTCCGCCTGCAATTCCGGCATACAGCGTCAGCCACCCGACTTTATGTCCCATAACCTCCACAATAAATACTCTCTGATGGGAAGATGCGGTCGTATGGATACAGTCAATGGCATCTGTTGCAACATTTACGGCACTGTAGAATCCGAATGTCATATCTGTACCCCAGATATCATTGTCAATTGTCTTTGGCAGATGGAGAATGTTTAAGCCCTCTTCTCTGAGCAGATTTGCAGTTTTCTGGGTTCCATTCCCTCCCAGGATTACCAGACAGTCCAACCGGAGCTTATGATAAGTCTGAACCATGGCGTCCACCTTATCCAGTCCGTTCTCATCCGGCACACGCATCAGTTTGAACGGCTGGCGGGAGGTGCCCAGGATTGTACCGCCTCTGGTAAGAATTCCCGAAAAGTCGCTGGAACTCAGCATACGATAATCTCCATAGATCAGTCCCTTATAACCGTTCATGAATCCATACACTTCCAAATCCTTCACATTATTGGAAAGTCCCTTTACAACACCGCGCATCGTGGCATTCAATGCCTGGCAGTCGCCGCCGCTTGTCAATAAACCAATTCTCATCATATGACATGTCCATCCTTTTCTTCCTGTATTTGCCGTTCCGACATTTATATTAGATAGTATAACTTATTTTTCTCTTACTAACAAGAAAAAAGCGATAGAAATCCTGGTTCCCATAAAAATATTATAAAAATTCACCGATTTTCTCACCAATCATTGACAAATACCAAGGAACAGGTTATACTTAAAGTCCGTGCAGCCGGGGAGATAGCGGTGCCCTGTACCTGCAATCCGCTATAGCAGGGGTGATGCCGAACCGAGGGCTTTTCATTGCGAAGCTGCCCTTTATAAGTGGCGTTGACGTTTGGGTCTCACGCAACGGAACTCTATGAACCGTGTCAGGGCAGGAATGCAGCAGCACTAAGTAGAACCTTTCGTGTGCCGTGAGGGTGCCTGGGCCGAGTTAACTGTAGAGGTAACGTTCGTGGTGGGGGTTCGAAGGGAGGCGCACGGTTTTAAATTTGCGAGAATTTGTATAAGACGGACGGAACCGGGCGAGCAGGCAGCGGCGCATCGGTGTGCAGGGAATTGTTTCGGCTGGGGATCGTTCTAAGTGAAAAATAGCAGCAGTGTTTCAGAACCAGGGCAGCTCGGCGTAAAATCTTGATGATTTTACACCTCGATGCCCTTTTTGAATGGGTTCGGTAAACCCATTCAAATCTGAAACTCTACTGCCATTATTCACTAAGAACGATAACCCCGGCCTGCAAATATTCCCTGCACACCGATGCGCCGCTGCCTGCTCGCCCGGTTCCTGTTCAGACAAATAACTTTTTAAGCTTAACAAATACACTTTTTCCATGGAAGAAAATCGTTCTGTTTCGTTTCTTATCGGTGCAGATACGAAACAAACGATTCGCTTTCCCGATACACCTCCGTCCACCGATAAAATTTCCATGTCACAATCCCTGTCGCTGCCAGCGCGATCGCAAAAATGATCCATTCGCTTCCCGCCAGTTTTTCAAAAAGTGCACCATACATCGCCTGTCCGATCGGCTGCACGCTGCTGCAGATTGTCATAATCCACGCAATCACCTTTCCAATCAGATTCCCTGGTGTGATCTTCTGCACATACGCCAGCATTCCCACTGAAAACATCGTAGAAAGTGCCATGCCTCCAAAGCAGCAGACACATAAGACCGCATAGACGCCCGCAGCACTCACATCTGCCAGAAGAACCGCTCCCATAGGGATAAGTAACATACAGGTTCCAAACAGCTGCTTCCAGCTTGTTCCGACCGACAGCCTCTCTCCCATTCCGGCACTTAAGATTCCACCTGCAATACCGCCAAACGCCATGAGTCCCTGTACATATCCCAACATCTGATTTACATCTGCATGTTCAAACTTCAGCACCTTTGTTACAAGAACCGGAATCCCTATAATCAAAAGCGAGGATAAAAAGAGATTAAAAAGCGCCAACAGACCGGTCAGCCTTCCGATATTCCGCTCCTTGTTCCAGAGAAAGGAAAGGCTCTCCTTCGCATCCATAAGGAAAATGTCAAAGATACTTTCCCTCTTCTTCTGCTTCTCTGTAGGAATCTGAATAAATAGTTCCATCACCGCCGAGCAAAAAAAGCAGATAGCACTGATCATCAGAATAGGCGCAAGTCCGCCGATGCTGTAGCAGATTCCTCCAATCACCGGACCCAGCAGTCCCGAAAGTGAAGACACCATATTAATTACTGCATTTGCTGAAACAATCTTCTCCTCACGTACCAGAACCGGGACACTTGCCTGAACTGACGGTTGGTACGCTCCCGATATCCCATAGAGCAGCGTAAGCACAATCAGAATCGCCAGCACCACACTGCATTTTCCATAAGAAACAAAGAACACCAGCATCAGTCCTGCTGTGAAAAAATCCAGCCCTGCCATAATTTTTTTCTTATTTATCCTGTCTGCCAACACGCCCCCGATGGGAGACATCAACAACATCGGAAGAAACGACAATGCCGAAACTGCCCCGAACATCGCCGGCGAATCTGTTACATTCAGCAGATGCAGGGGAAGCGCAAACCGCAGCACTGCATTCCCAAACAGTGAAATAATCTGCCCGATTACTACCAGTATAAAATCTTTACTCATTCCCTTTTCTTTCCTGTTCACCCTATTGTTCATTTAGCTCTCCTTTGCTTCCCCACAAAAAGCTTCCTTTTCATGCGAAGTAATCTATTTTTCATCCAAAGGGGATATTCCCAATTCCCTTCGCTGTTTTCCAAGATTAAACTATACATAAATCACGGTCACTCCGGACAACTTCATTTCTCCTCTTAAAATCAGTCTCTTTTCCACCTCTCCTTTTCGGTCATTCTTCTCCTCGATTGCGCCCATAAAAATATGAGCTTCATTGACGATCATCCATTCCTTTGGAATATAGAGTTCCAAACCGGAATAAGAAAGCATCATATCCAACACCGCCTGATCTCCCCGAATCATTGCATTATCAAAATACAGCTTCATTCCGCCGCAAACCGCCTCAACCCTTGCCGCACGAAAATCTTCCGAATTAATATATTTGATACTTCCGCCGAACTTTGCAACAAACTCCATCTCCTCCTCGCCTTCCACCGTCTCAATCGATTCAATTCCTTCCTTTTTCTCAAATAAATGCCCTTTGTACCTTCTCTTCGGCGTATAGAAAAAAGAAATTCCGATACTTCCAAGCAATGCCGCTCCAAGCACCGTCCACGGTGTAAGTGCTGTAATTCCCAACTGCTCATCGTAGACGATACATAAAAATGCAATAGAAAATAAAACGCCTGTCACGCTTTTCTGCAGAACGCTCTCCACCAGAGCTGCTGCAAATAATGCGGTAAACATCAAACTCCATACATTGATCTTACCGACAATTCCAAGCTTCCCCACAACCAACAGTACAGCTGCCGCTATAAAGAATATTCCCCAAAAATATTTTTTCATTTTCATAGCTATTTCCTCTTTTCTTCTAATCTGTTCCTAAGTGGCTTGTAATAAAATCTGGATACATATACCTGTTTATGCGTATTCTGAAACTGCACCACACAGGATGTGGATACCGAACGGCTGATCGAGTAAATGCGCCTCGTATTCAGGATCGTCGATTTCGATACCCTCATAAAGTATCCCGGAAGAATTTCCTCCAGCTCGTATAAACGATGCTTGCTCTGGTAAGAATCTGCCGCTGTATGGGCATAAATCTTGCTTCCGTCCGTCTCGAAAAATAACATCTCCGAGAGCGGCAGATAGTATTCTGTCTCTCCCTTATAAAAAGTCATCTTCCTTTGGCTGCTCACTGCATCATCCACTGCTGCATGTATACGCTGCACCCGCTCATCCAGCGCGCGGCTGCGGATAACGACTTCCTCTTCCCTCAGATTCTTATCAATCTCTATCCGTATCTTCATCCCATCCCCCCTTCTATCCCGGAAATCGTTTTCATCCTTTTTATCTCTCACAGACTTATCTAACCACATTACCGCTTTTCTGTAAATACAATTTCGGCAAGTGGTAAACCAGAGGCAGTAAGTGGCAGAAAAATACCGGTAAGTTGAAACGTTAACAGGAACTCAGACCTTAGAGCGTGTTTGAAAATTGCTTTCCGCAAGATGTATTCCACAATTTGTGGGATA
>UQAW01000042.1 GCA_900539175.1 uncultured Lachnospiraceae bacterium | reverse complement strand
TGCGCGTGCAAGCACGCTTCGGGTCATGGCTGCTGTCCGGGACTTTCATAGTAAAAAAGACTGGAGGGAAAAGAAAGGAAGGAAAAGAAAGAAAAACAACAGAAGACGAAAAAGAACGAAAGAAGAGAGAAGGAACAATGTAAGGAGGATATCATGAAGAGATTTGAGAAGAAACAGATGTTGTCTGCTGTTCTTGCAGCAAGTATGGCAATATCCACAGTGGCAGCTTCCGTTCCGGTAACGGTTGCAGCTGCATCATCCGACAGCAGTCTGCCCACATTGACTGTGGATATGAAACCTGACACACAGCGGGAATTAAAGCACGGAGCATCCGGATGGCTGTATGGTCTGGGCGATGACGGAGTTCCCACAGCCAACACGATGACGGCATTAAAACCCCATACTGCGGTACAAAAGGCGCCAAATGGAATGCAGCATCCAAATGGAGATACATTGGATATTGCAGATACATTTGTGAATGCAGGAGGTCATGATATACAGATCTATGTACCGGATTATTATGCGCTCTGGTTCTATGAATTCAGCAGTACGGAGGAATATCTTAAGATTCTCAAGATGGAGGCAGAAGAATGTATCAAAAAGGGAATCGCCGAAGATGTAGTATATGTTCTGTACAATGAGCCAAAATCAGACTGGATCGGCGGTTCCTATACAGATCCGGAGACTGGTACCGTATCAACTGGATGGGACAGCCTGTTCTGGTTCTGGGAAGATATGTATAATATGGTTGTGGAAGTTTACGAAGAGAATGGTGTAGCGGCGAAACCACGCTTTGCAGGACTTAATCTTGCCGGTTACAGCAATAGTGTTATGGACAGCTATATCAAGTTCTGTGTAGAACATAGTTGTATGCCGGATGTAGTTACCTGGCATGATCTTTCAACCGGGCAGTATAATAATTTTGCAAATGAATACAATCATTACAGAAGTCTGGAAAAGAAATATCTTACAGAGGAGAACAAAGAAAAATACGGTATAGACATTACCCCACGTGAAATCGTAATTAACGAGTATGCGGATACCTATGAGTGTGCTTCCCCGGGAGATCTTGTCCGCTGGATTGGTCTTTTCGAGGATTATAATGTATCCGGATGTCTGCCGTTCTGGCATCTGTCCAACAATCTGAACGGACTTGCAGCAGATAATAATGAGGGCAACGGTGCATGGTGGCTGTATAAGTGGTATGGTGACATGTCCGGGCAGTACCTTCCGGTTACAACCACAAATACGGAGCAAGCCAATTATTATGGCGTTGCATCTCTGGATGAAAATAAGAAAAGTGCCAATGTGGTATTTGGCGGTGTCAACGGATCAAGCAATATCGTGTTGGAGGATATTGGCGGCACAGAGACCTTTAAAGATGTTGACAAAGTACACATCAAGATTGAAGCAACGGATTATACAGGTTTTCACGGCGTGGCAGAGGAACCAAGAGTTGTGAAGGAAGGCGCTGCGGAAGTTGTGGATGGCAAGGTGACGATTCCCGTTTCCGGTATGTTGGAGATGAGCGCTTACCGCATAACAGTGACCCAGGCAACGGAGACAGAAGAAACAGGCTTCTTAAGCACGACCTGGAAACAGATGTATGAGGCAGAAAACGGAACATTCAGCGGAGATGCGAAGCCGTCAAACCCTGCAAGTAACATGGCATGTTCGGGAAGAAAAAAAGTAGGCTGGATTGTGGACAGTGATGATGCACTTGAAATGCAGGTGACAGTTCCGAAGGATGGCTATTATAAGTATGATATGGTTTATATGGCGGCAAACGGCTGTAACACCGGGGATCCTGCTAAGAATACACCATATACTGCGCTTCAGAAGCTATTGATAGACGGAGAAGAAGTTGAGCAGATGGTTCTTCCGACGACATTAGCCTGGGGCATGGGAAGTATGTACAGCACATATGTGAAGCTTAGCAGAGGAACGCATACATTTAAAATCACCGGTACGACTGAGTTGAGACGGGCGGATGTAGATTGCTTCTACCTTACTTACAAAGGCGCTGATGAGTCTGATCTTGCCTTCAATAAGACCTACGAGGCGGAACTTTCCGAGTTCAATGAATTATCGGGAAATAAGACGGCGCTGAAGACGGAGCGTGTCGGAGATATCGATTATGTATCCGGTTTGGAAAAAGTGAGCGTTACAGACGGCGGAGGTCTGCGTTTCAATGCGATCGTATCAGAAAACGGTATGTATACACTGAAACTCAGATATTCTTCTGAGACTGAGGCGAATGCCTGCATTTATCAGGATAACGATGCAGTGAACCTGGATCGTCAGACTGCGGCAGTCGCACTGGAAAATACGGAAGGGGAATGGAGCAACGCCTATCAGACGGTATTTTTGCAGAAAGGTATTAATGTGATTGACATTGATACGGATGCGGCTATTCGTCTGGACTATGTCAATGTGTCAAAAGCGGATGTAAACCCTGTAGCGGTTGTAGAGGCAGAAACTGGTTCTCTTACAGGGGAAGCTGTTGTCGGAACAAATGACAATGTCAGTACCTTTGCATCAGAGGGCGGATACGTAAGCGGCATAAAAGCTGCCAATAGCGTGGAGGTTATTCAGCCGGATGATCCGGAATTTGAAATTTATGGACTGGGACGGACCGTAGATCTGGGAGAAGCAGTTGATAAGAACAGCCTTACAATTAACGTCACAGTCGATCAGGCCGGAGTATATAATATGGCTGTTTATCAGTCAAACGGCGAATTGTTTGGAAAGCATTCCTACAATGCACAGATGACAGAACGTTACGCTTCTTTCTCTGTAAATGGGGGTGAGGCGAAGAAGGTAGTTTTCCGGAATACATACAGCGATGAAACATTCCGTTCGCAGGTAATACCGGTTACTTTGAAGGCAGGAGAAAATACAATTAAAATTTACAATGATAATTCAAAGGTTGTGACAAACGGTATTCACAAAGGCGGTACCAAAATTCCTGCAAATATTGACTATAATGTGCTGATAAATTATACGCCGAATTTTGACAAGTTTGAATTCTATACACAGACTGCAGAGGCAGAGATTTCAGACAAAGAGGTATTTCAGGTGACGACGGCTTCTTCGGAAGGAGGTATGGTTGCTTCTGATAAGACGAAGGTAGAAGCAGGCGGCAGCGTACGTCTGAATTTCATACCGGATGAAGAGGCGGAACTGAAGGCAGCTACGGTCAACGGAGAAAATATTCTGGATCAGCTTACGAAATTCGGCGGAGTTTATCTACTTACGGATGTGCAAAGTGATGTTGATGTAAAGGCTGTTTTTGAAATTCGTTCGGAGGAAACACAGGAGCAGTATATTTATTCTGTAAACTGCGGTGATGTAAATCCGGTTACGTTAAGCCCCGGAGATGTATTCGGAAGCAGCAATAGTGTAACGGACCAGTTCTATGGAGAAGATCCGTCAACAGGCAAAAATTGGGGTGTAGTTGATACTTATAAAGCGAACAGCAAATATCCTGATCTTTTGACAGGTGAAAAGACCTGGCCGTGTGAAAATGACGGTGCGACAGATGCATCTTCCCGAAGCAAGTCGTTCCGGTATGCCAAAAATCAGGGGACTTCAGACGTTGGAGTCGTGTACAAATTCGAACTGGAACCGCAGAAAGCTTATAAGCTGGAAATGGGATTCTATGTGCCGTCTGGCTGGACTAATGCAAATAATCCGCGTACGATGAAACTGGTGTTGAATGGTACGGTTGCAGAAGGATATGAAAACTTTACGGCAAGCAATGATGCAAATAACCCATATGAAATCCGGACGACTGCAACAGCAGATGCAGAAGGCAATCTGGAAGTACAGATTGGGCATGCAGATAATGCGGTATGGGGTCCGGTAGTCAGCTATATCAATATTGTCAGTATTGGAGATTCTACGGAGTTGAAGGCTGCAATCGGGCGTGTAAAAGATTATGACGAAAGTGCTTACAGTGAAAATTCATGGGCAAAACTGCAGACGGTCTTAGAAAAAGCAGAAGCAGTTGCAAATAACGCCGATGCTTCACAGACAGAAATTGATCGTGCCCTGGAAGAATTACTTAAGTGTGAGCGGGGATTGGTTGAAAAGGAAGTCTATGAGGAGTTGGAGAAATTGATCGCAGCGTGCAGCGATAAGACACAGGGAGCAGCATCTGAGGAAACCTGGAATGAATTTTTGACAGCTTTGGAAAATGCAAAGTATGTATTACAGAGCGGACGTTTTAGTACCAATGATATGAAAGCTGCCGCACAGACATTGAAGAATGCCGCAGAAAAGCTGGATGCGACGGAAGGTATGCCGTTCGTGGATGTTCCGGAAGGTATCTGGTTCAAAGAAGCTGTACAGTACGTATATGACAATAAGATTATGACTGGTATGGATGAGACTCATTTTGCTCCGGAAGCTTTCTTAAACCGCGGACAGATTGCAACAATTCTGTATCGTATGGAAGGAAAGGAACCTGTTGAATTCCAGGAGGTTTTCCCGGATGTAAAAGAGGGAGAATTTTACAGTAATGCGGTAATATGGGCAAATATCAATGAGATCGTCAAAGGGTATGAAGATGGAAGATTTGGTCCCGAAGATGAACTCACCAGAGAACAGTTTGCAACCATACTGTATCGCTATGCGGAGTACAAGGGATATGTTGTCAGTACCTTATCGAATCCGGAAGACTTTCCGGATGGAGATCAGGTCTCCGAGTTTGCAAAGACTGCCATGGCATGGGCAGTTCAGACAGGATTGATCAAGGGAGATAATGGAAAACTCAATCCTCAGGAAAAAATAAACCGTGCACAGTGTGCAGAAATTGTAAAGAGATTTATGAGTATCTATAAATAAAGGCATGTAAAAGCTGTCGTACCTGCGGCAAAGTCGTAGGTGCGGCAGTACGAAAAATGCCCGCTGGAAACGGACATGATGAGGCAGCCTCCTGTCTGTAATAAATATAGTATTTCGTGCTGTTTGGGATTTTTATAGAAAAATCCAAAAAAAGTGAACAAAATAGAAAAGAATGTCGGTATTTTTGTCCTTTCGAAAATGATATGGTATAATTGTGTGCTGAACGTGCTACAAAATAAAATAATTTTTCGGAATTTTAACGAATGGGATTCCAATCAAAACTTGATAACTGAATATCGTGTAGGAAAAGAAATCTGAGAAAAATGGACACGAAAGTATCCTAATTCCGAGAAGTTATTTATATGAAAGGAAGGAAATCTATGAAAAAGCGAATTATTGCAATGCTGTTGTCTTTGACAATGGCAGTTTCTATGTTTTCGGGAAATGTCGTATATGGCGCACCCGAAAGGGAAGCTGATACGGTCGAGGCAGATGCGAAAATTAAGGAAAGGGCGGCCGGGACGGAGAGTAATATTGCGCCCAAAGCAGTGGCGGAAGCGTTATATACGAATCCGAACGGAAATGTAAGCCCTTCCAGGGTGAACGATGGCAAGCTGGCAGACGGCTCTCCGGCAACAACCTGGAATACATGGGGAAATACCGGCAGCAATACATATCCCCTTCCGATCGCGCTGACCTGGGATCACGAGTATGACCTGTCCGGAATGCGTGTAATCTGGTGGGCGGATAATGCAACACTTAACAAAAACGATAATGTAACATTTCCGAAGAGCTGTAAAGTGCAGTATCAGAATGAGAATGGCGAATGGCAGACAATTACAGGAATGACGGATGAAAATGCGCAGACCGTCGACGAGGTCGGCGTGAAAGTCGATACCAGTTCCAATAATGGAATTAACGGCAATAATCAGTATTGGAACTACGTGAATTTTTCCAGAAAGATCCGGACAAAAAGCCTCCGGTTGTTGGTGGACCGCAATGGTTCCGCTACCAATGGTATCGGCATCAGTGAATGGGAGGTATTTGGAGTTGCTCCGGTAGGAACCGGTGAGAATATTGCTCCTGCTGCAGTAGCAGAAGCGGACTATGTAAATAACGGTACAGCGGCAGCTAATGTGAATGACGGCAGACTTGCCAGTGACTCCTCTACCACATGGAACACCTGGAAAAGCAGCGGGGATTTGGAATATCCGACGCCGCTTACATTAACTTGGAAGGATGAATATGAGATTTCCAGTTTGCGTGTTATGTGGTGGGCAGACAATGGAACGCTTACTGCGAATGGAAATGTAACATTTCCAAAGAGCTGTGAGCTTCAGTATTATAACAGCCGTTCCAAACAGTGGGTGGATATTACGGATCTGATAGATGAGACGGGAGCAGACACAGAGTCTGTAGGCGTAAAGTATGGCTCGGAGGAGGAAGCTTCTGCAACGCCCGAAGGTTATACGAACGGAAATAACCGTTACTGGAATGGCGTTTCCCTGAAAACTCCAATTCGAACAAAACAGCTCCGTCTGCTTGTAAACCGCAACGGAAGTGGATCAAACGGAATTGGAATCGGAGAACTGGAGGTTTTCGGCGAGAAGATAGACAGCAGTCTGGAAACAATGGAAAATATTGCGAGAACAGCAAAGGCATCTGCGAATTCTGCAAATACGCCGGTTGCAAATGTAAATAATGGTGCGCTTGCATCCGGTGCATCGACTTCATGGAACACATGGAACAGCAGTGAGAACTATCCGTTGTCGGTTATGCTGACCTGGGATGTTCCTTATGAAATAAAAGGTACACGTGTTATGTGGTGGGCAGATAACGGAACTCTTGCGGCGTCCGGAAATGTAACCTTCCCGAAGAACTGTAAAGCGGAATATTATGACCACAGTACGGATACCTGGGTGGAAATTAAGAATATGACAGATGAAAACGGTGAAGCAGTATCTTCCGTAGGCGTGAAATATGGATCGGATGGAAAAGCTTCCGATACTCCCGCTTCTTACCTGAATGGAAATAATCGTTATTGGAATACGGTGACGTTTAATGAACCGGTTAAAACAACAAAATTACGTCTTACCGTTGACCGTAATGGCAGTGGATCAAATGGCATCGGTATTGGTGAATGGGAAGTCTTCGGAGAGAAAATGACTGCAGAGTGGAATGAATTGGTTGCTGCGCAAATTACCGGAAATTCCACAATTCAGAAGGGAACTGAACCTTCTTATTTTGCAGATGGTCTTCCTCAGGGACTTTCAGACTTGAGCTATGCCTGGTCTGTTGCAGAGGGATCGGAAAACAGTATTGCCATTATTGGTGATGCGAACAAAGAAAGTGTAAAGTTACAGGCAAAAGCAATTGGTACCGGAGTTCTGCAGTTGAGTGTTTCTCATAAGGAAGGCGGGCAGACGGTAACGAGAACTACAAGCTTCAACATTAAAGTAGACGGAATTGCAAGTATTGACGAGTATGTTACGGCAACGGCGGCAGGAAAGGCGCCGATTCTTCCCAAAACAGTGGTTGCCAACGGGCTGACGTTTGATGAGGCTACTCCGTCGCTGAAGAGCTCCACGAAACCGGATTTTGATTTTGGTGAAACATTTAATTCCAAGTTGGTTCCGGTTACATGGGAAACTGTGGATCCATCCTTATACGCTGCGGACAAGGCCGGAACCACTTTTGAAGTGAAGGGTACAGTTGAATCAAACGGCGAGAAGTTTGAGGCAACGGCTAAAGTTAAGGTAAATGCCAACGTAGTGGCACCGGTGGCGAACAGTACGGTTACCTTTGAGAATGTTCAGCTGACAGATGGGTTCTGGAATCCGAAGCAGAAGGTAAATGCAGTCAATTCATTGAATGCAGCACTTGAGCAGATTGCAAAGCCCTCAGGAGGAGAACCAAACTTTAAGAATGCAATTAAGAAGTTAAATGGAGAGCCGTATAATGACTTCCAGGGGTATGTGTTCCAGGATTCAGATATTTACAAAAGTATTGAGGCAATTTCTTATACGCTTTCTGTAATTCATGAAGATACAGATCCGGAGTTGGCGGCGCAGAGAGAAAAGCTGGAGGCAAAACTTGCAGAGTGGATCTCTATGATTGAGCAGGTGCAGTATGCGGACGGATATATCAATACACATTTTACACTGCGGGCCAGAACTACAGCCGGCGGTACCGCTCAGGGGACGCACCGGTGGAGATCTTTCGCAAACCATGAGATGTACAATGCGGGACACTTCTTCGAGGGAGTTGTTGCTTATACACGTTACAGGGAAGGAATCGGTGACCCGGATTACAGCCTGTACGTTGTGGGAAAACGATTTGCGGATGAAATTGTGTCTTTATTTGGTCCGGAAGGAACGCGGCACGAGGTACCCGGACATGAGGAAATTGAACTTGCATTGGTGAAGCTGGCAAAACTGGTAGAAGAGTATGAGGGTGAAGGAGCCGGACAGAAGTATATTGATACGGCAAAGCTTATGGTTGACAGAAGAGGTGAAAGCGCATCCTTAAGAGAGAGCGGCTATAAAGGAAATGATTATTCTCAGGATGCAAGACCGATTAAGGAGGAAACCAACGGCGTGGGACATGCCGTACGTGCATGCTATTTCTATGCAGGTGTAACGGATCTGGCGACCCTGCTTCCGAAGGATGATCCTGACAGGGAGGCTTATCTGAACACAATGGATCGTATATGGGATTCTGTTGCAAACAGAAAGACTTATATCACAGGCGGAATCGGTGTGGCAAGTCATGGAGAAGATTTCGGTGGAGATTATGAGCTTCCCAATAATGGATCTTATTGTGAAACCTGTGCTTCCATTGCGCTTGCGAACTGGAATCAGAGAATGAATCTGGTACATGAAGACGCAAAATATGCAGATGTGGTAGAGAGAACGTTGTACAACAGTATCCTCGCCGGTACCAATCTGACAGGTGATAAATTCTATTATAATTCCCTTTTGGAAGTATCCAATGGAAATCCGCGTTCTGACTGGTTTGCATGTGCATGTTGTCCTCCGAATCTGATGAGAACCCTTGCAAAGTTGAGTGAATACATGTATACGGTACATGGTGACAAGGTGTTTGTAAATCTATATGTGGGCAGCACCGGAAATGTAAATGTAGACGGAACAAATGTAGAGTTGAAGCAGGAAACACAGTATCCATGGGATGGGGCGGTACAGCTTACTGTAAGCCCGGAACAGGAAAAAGAATTTACCATGAATATCCGTATTCCTGGGTGGGTAGAAGAACAGAATAACAAAGAAACAGTGATTACGGTAAATGGCAAAAAAGAAACTACAAAAGCAGAAAAAGGATATGTTGCAATTAACCGCAAGTGGAAGTCTGGCGATGTTGTTAAAATTGATATGCCAATGGAAATAAGAAAGACTGAGGCAAACTCAAATGTGACGACAAATACAGGCAGAATTGCATTGGAACGCGGGCCGGTTGTTTATTGTATGGAAAAAGCAGGAAATGCACAGTTAAATGCAGGAATTAATAATTTTAATCCATTGAACTTTGTGATTCCCCGGGACGCTGATTTACAGGCAGAATATAAGAATGATCTGTTGAATGGTGTCATGGAGATTACAGGTGATGTACTTTATAAGGACGGGGAAACCATGAAGGAAGCGAAGCTTCAGGCAGTTCCGTATTATGCATGGAATAACCGTGGAGATAATGGGGTTCAGGGACAGAATAGTTCCAGTAAGATGCTGATCTGGACGAAGGCAAGCGGCTCTTCCGTGGCAATCAGTGCTGATAAGAATGAGATTGTTCCGGATGAAACTGCAGAGTTTGCCGCAAAGGTGGTAATGGAGTCCGGTGTAACGAATCATTCTTACGAATGGTCAGTAAAGGATGGGGACAGTGTTGAAATTGTAAATGGTAAAGAGACAAAAGCGGTAACCGTGAAAGGTGTGAAACCGGGAACTGCAACACTGTTACTTACTGTGACCAACAGTGAAGGTACATATACTGCAGAGTATACGGTGACCGTAAAAGAAGAAATTATACAGAAACCAGAGCTTCCATATAAAGATGTTATGGCCGATCATGAGGAGCATGCGTGGTTCTATGATGCGGTGTCCTATAATTATTTTAAGGGCTTAATGACAGGTTTGGATAAGACAACGTTCGGTCCCGGCGAATCACTTTCACGCGCACAGCTTGTGACGATTCTGTACCGGATCGAAGGCTCACCGGATGTAGAATATAAACCAGTGTTCCGTGATGTTGAGGAAGGGGAATGGTATACAAAAGCAGTTCTCTGGGCATACAATCATGGAATTGTATCCGAAAGTGAAAGCGGAATGTTCAGACCTGCCGATGGAGCAACCCGTGAGGAGATGACGGTTATGATGTATCGCTATGCGGGTTATCTGAAGGCTGACACAGGCAGGAAAGCCGATCTCAGTAAGTTTGCGGATGCCAAAAGCGTAAGTCTGTTTGCGAAAGACGCCATGCAGTGGGCTGTTGGGAATGGAATAATTACCGGAAAATTGCAGGAAAAGCTTCTTGATCCCGGCAACACTGCAACCCGCGCAGAATGTGCGGTTATTATTCAGAGATTTATGGAATTGTATGTGAAATAAAGAATTTGAGGGATATGTCTGTAATCAGCGCTTTGTTCTGTCAGGAAAGCAAATGTTAGGTGAAGTTCTGCAGTATGCGGACATATATCGAAGGAACAGTTTTGGTTAAAAATAAGTTGGTCATTTAAAAAGTGACCAACTTATTTTTTTAAAGATTATCCTGATTGTTATTTGTGTATATTGCTTGTAATCAATTTATCCAGTGCCCACAATGACTGTAGATATGGCAACTGATACACAGCTGGAATTAAAGCACGGAGCGTTCGGATGGCTGTATGGTCCGGGTGATTACAGCTAATAGGATTCGGACGACTACAGCGGCAGATGGAAAAGGGAATCTGGAAGTGCAGATTGGACATCTCAGTTTTTTTTGTTAATTTTCTTGTCGAAAATAAGACAAAAAAAAGAGAAATAATACATTGTAAATTTTGGGAAAAATCAATACAATTATAGAACAAAACAGGCGATTGCGAAACTCGAAATGCTGTTGGTGTGGATAATTTTTAAAATTTCAAACGAAGTTATTGGCTTTTCAGACTCTAAACCAGGAATGATTATTATAATTAATGAGATTTTGAAAAGTTATACACATACCCACAGCTTATTTAAAAAGCTAAAGTTTCGCAATCGCCAAAAATAAAACAAAAGAAAAAAAGGAGAGAAGAGATGGGATGAAGGTAGCAGAAAAGATAGTGAGACAAGGGGTATTGTTTTGCATGGCGGTAATGATTGGGATATTGTTTGTCACGCCTTTGAGAGTAAAAGCAGCGGACAATCTTGTGATGTCCGCAACGCCGTTTTTACTGTCGGGACAGACGACTACATCATCTTACAAGTTGATGTGGAATCATGTGGATGGTGCGGTAAATTACCGCCTGTACAGGGATGGCAAGGTGATTCAGGACGGACCGGCGAATGTGTGGTCAGATTATGATATAACAGAAAAAGCCACATATAAGGTGGAGGCACTGGATGCCGACAATAAGGTCCTGGTGACATCGAAAAGTGTGACGGCATCTCCGCGTACAAAGACTGATGACATGAAATATTTTTCTTATGAAGAAAATCCTTCGATCAATGCAGGCGGGAATTCGACAATCGTGGGAGCGAATGGACACCCTTACCGGTATTGGGCTTACACGAATGGTCATGGCGGGATTCAGATGGCAGAGCAGGATCTCTGGACGGGAGCCACCCGAAATGTTGCAGATCAGAATAAGTTCCCGGTATTGGCTGACGGGCGCACAGAATCAGTGAATGTGGTACAGGCAGCAGACGGTACAGTGACTTTATGGGCTCATGCGGAAGGACCAAGCGGTTATACGAAAGCGGCTGTTGTGTCAATCTACGGAAAACCAGGCGGTGAGTTTAACACAAAGGGACCGTTTCGCCCGCTCGGGAATCAGTCAAGGGATATCTCTGTATATGCGGATAAGAGTACGGGCGAGGGATATCTTTTTTCGGCAACCAATAATAACAGCGATCTTGCAATATACAAGTTAACAAAGGATTTTTCAGATATCGATGAATCGTTCGGTTGTGTGATCACTGCCAGGGGGCTGAGAAGAGAAGCCCCGGCGATGGTGAAAAAAGACGGATGGTATTACCTGTTTTCATCCGGAACCAATGGTTGGATGCCCACCGCCTGCGGATATATGGCTGCCAGGACCGTAAAAGGACTGGCAGATGCAAAACTTATGATGTATGGAAACAGTGCGACCTACGGCGCTCAGAGCGGCGGCGTAAAAATATGGGGTACTGAAACAAAAAATTATGTGATGTGTGCAAACAGATGGTCGGGTCAGTGGAATCCGCCGGAACCGGCTTCAGAGCGGTGCGGAAGGTTTATTCCCTTGAATCTCGAAGATGGTATTGTTACAGGCACATCCTGGCAGGCATTTTATTATAATGATGCCGGTGATTTCATTCCGGTATCGCCGGGCAAAAATTTGTCTGTAGGAAAAACGGTGACAGGTTCCAATGTTGATGGTACGAATACTGCGGATAAAGCAGTAGATGGTGTTTCTGATGTGGGCAGCAGTTATTTTAAAAGTACCAGTCTTCCAATGACACTGACTGTGGATATGGAGCAGCCTTCGATTGTGACACTGACAGATGCCTTATTCAGAAATGTGGGTGGATCCGATGGTGGTTATTCCTTTAAGGTTTACGGTTCCAAGGATAATAAAAATTGGACGGTTCTCGCAGATAATACGGAAAATCCGCTGATTCAAATTGGCGAGAAATCTAATTTTATAAAAGACACTACACCATATCGTTATGTAAAGCTGGAAGTATTGGGCGTTACAAATGTAATAAATAAGAACAGTGCATCCTGGGCGAACGGCATTGTGGAATTTACGGTGTATGGATATCCAGAAGATGAATTGGAATTTGATCCGCAGTTATCAAAACCGATTGCAGCGCTGGAAGGAAATGTTTCTTCCCTTCCTGAAAAAGTAACTGTTTATACGAAAGAAGGTCATGAAGCTGCTGTATCAGTAGAATGGACGGATACCAAAGCGCTTGAAAAGGCAAAGGCATATGATACTGTAACGGTAACCGGAAAGCTTGCAGGTAAAGATGCAGTGGTTACGGCAACCGTTGAAGTAATTCCGGAAAATCTGATTTATTTTATTGACTGCGGTACGAATAGTACACGGACGTCCGCAGCGCATACAGCAGTAAAAGAATCAGGACTTGCACCCCGGCTTAAGAATGAAGAGAGTGACGCGACGCCGGACGGCGATGGAGTATGGAAGCGTTCAACAGGGCATGTAACACAGAATGGAACTGCGGCAGATAAATATACAAGTGCAACTGGAGGTAATACATCACCGATTTCTTACAGTGTTACATTGGAACCGGGAGTTTATGATGTAACCGTATCTGGTATAGGTATGAATGCGCAGGGAAAAAACGCAAAGGGAGTTACAATGACTGCAACTGGCGGGACATTTGCGAATGGCTCACTGGTGGCGCCGGAAAATACTACGGTGACAGAACAGCTTACGGTGACGGAAACCAATATGGTGACACTTGATATGAAGGGTGCTGAAGATGGAACGAACGCAGGCATTTCTTTTCTTGGCATTGCGCTCCATCCGGAAAAAAATAAGGTATCCAGCATTAAAAACGGAGAATTATGGTATGATGACCAGGAAAATGTTATTCAGGGGCATGGAGGTAATATTCTTGTACATGGCGGCAGATATTATTGGGTAGGAGAGTACAAAAACAATGCAAATTTCAGCGGGATTGCCCTGTATTCTTCGGATGACCTGATGAACTGGAAATTTGAAAATATGATTCTGACCCCGGAGACCCCGGACGAAGATGGAACAATCGGTTTTTGTACCATTGAAAGACCAAAACTCATTTACAATGAGAAGACAAAAGAATTTGTACTGTGGGCACACTGGGAGAATGGAAAAAATTATTCAGAGTCAAAATTAATCGTTGCGAAATCTAAGACGGTAAACGGCGACTATGAATTTGTAAAACGTTTTAATCCATTAGGTAATCGTTCGCTGGATTTTACTATTTATAATGATACAGAAGCAGGACAGGCATATATCGTGTCAGCCAGCGGGCATAATATGTGGCTGTATCCTCTGACAGAAGATTATCTGGACGTGAAGGAAGAAGGGGCGTACCTGTTCTTTGAAAATCAGGGAAGAGAGGCGCCTGCACTTGTGAAAGCAGGGGATTATTATGTATTTATCTCTTCCGGTCAGTCCGGATGGTATCCGAACCAGAGCATGTATTCTTATACAAAGGACATTACGGATCCTGCTGGATGGTCAGAATTAAAAAATATAGGAAATAATTCAACCTTTTACAGTCAGCCAACGAATATTGCAGTCATCGGAAATCAGTATGTATATATGGGAGACAGATGGAAGCCGGGAGCACTTGGCAATTCGACTTATGTATGGCTGCCGCTGAATATTCAGACAAGCGATAATGGCGTGGAGCTTTCCATGAAGTATATCAGGGAGTGGGCATTCGATGTTGCGTCCCATGAATTTACAGTACCTCAGTCTATGCTTCTTTCAGAGGGCAGGACGGTAAAAGTAAGCAGTACGGGAGCAGAAGGACATGGAGCAGAACAGGCATTGGATGGCATTGATGATACCGATAAAACATGGGGCAATAACAATTATTACAAACCGTCTTCTGATACGCTTCCATTTACGTATGAGATTGACCTTGGCGGTGAATGCGACCTGTCAGGAATAGATCTGGCTACAAGACTTTGCAATGGTTCAGAGGCTTATTATCAGTATATTGTGGAAGGAAGTAATGACAGGACCGAATGGACAAAGATTCTGGACGAATCCCAGAATACGGTTGTCGGCTTCCGGAGTAATGCGGTTTCCGGCAGCTATCGGTACGTAAGACTCACGGTAACCGGAGTAAAGAATGTACACAATAATAATAGTGCAATGTGGGCTTCTGGTCTGGTAGAGGTCAAAGTATATGGGACGCCAAAGGTGCTGGCAGATTTTGATTTTGATGATGAGACGTCCGGATTTACCAGCGTGAATGCAAATGCCGCAGGTGCACATGCTTTGCAGGCAAGCTATAATAAAGCAAATGGAAAAGCATTGTACCTGGATGGAACAGCAGCAAATTTCCTTACTGTGACGGATAAGAATGGGGGAAGCTTGTTGACGGGAAGTGAGGAACTGACGATTTCTTTTGAAGCAAAACCAGACAGTACAGCTACGAACTGGCTATTCTATGCAGCACCAAATGAGAAGGAACAGTCCTATCAGAAGGAAAATTATATTGGAGTGCTGATGAAAGGCGGAACAATAACAGCAGAACGTTATAAAAATAACGGCAGCCGGCCCCAAAATCCATCTGCTGCAGTCGGGAATAGCTGGACCAAAGTTGATATTGTAGTGAGAAAGGATAAGACTGAAATTTATATCAACGGTATAAAACAGTCAGAGATGACAAGTACATACAGTCTTTCTGACATTCTTGGAGATAACAGTATCCTTTATATTGGGAAGGCAAACTGGGGAACGGGAGAGTATTATAAGGGATTGATTGACAACTATAAGATTATCTCTTATGCGATGACTGCTGACCAGATCAAAGCAGCAATGCCCCAGGATATAATGGCAGAGTTAGAGGCTTTGGAAATAACTGCTCCGACTAAGATGCAGTACGAAGCAGGAGAAGACTTGAATCTTGACGGAATGAAAGTAGCTGCGAAATATTCTGACGGAACAACAGAAGAAGTTCCGGTGGAAGACTGCAAAATT
This sequence comes from uncultured Lachnospiraceae bacterium, assembly GCA_900539175.1. Lineage (GTDB taxonomy): Bacteria > Bacillota > Clostridia > Lachnospirales > Lachnospiraceae > Novisyntrophococcus. Next base: position 15,163 of record UQAW01000042.1, on the reverse strand, counting down.
TCCGGATATGATAAGAATAAAGTCGGAAAGCAGACAGTGACAGTAACCTATGAAGGAGCGCAGGCAGTCTTTACGGTAACTGTTAAAGAGAAAGAGGAACCGATCGTACCGGAACGTCCATTTGTAGATGTAGACAAGGATACAGGTGAATGGTATTACGATGCAGTATATTACAATTATGACAGAGGGATTATACAGGGTGTTGATAAGACTCACTTTGAGCCGACAACAAGCCTGGAGAGAGGGCAGTTTGCAGTTATGCTCTATCGTATGAATGATATGCCGGAAGTCAGCTATGAAGAGAAATTTAAAGATGTGGCATCCGGTAATTGGTATACGGATGCGATTATGTGGACAGCAGGAACAGGAGTAGTAACCGGATACGCAGATGGAAGCGGAACCTTCGGACCCGCGGATAAGATTCTTCGTGAACAGATGGCAGTGATGATGTACCGTTATGCACAATTCAAAGGCTGTGACGTATCTGAGTCTGCAGAGTTCAGCAAATTTACAGATGCAGCATCTGTAAGTGGATATGCGAAGGATGCCATGGCGTGGGCAGTAGGAGCAGGAATTCTTACCGGAAAAGACGGGGGAACAAAACTTGATCCACAGGGTGAGGCGTCACGTGCAGAGTGTGCGGTCATTCTCAAGAGATTTCTGGAAAAATATGCGCTGTAATTTAAAATAGGACAGGATTCAGGTGAAGAGAGTGCTACTCAACAGAACACAAACGCGTCGCCACGGTTAAAGTTGCGATGCGGACAGCGTTTCATGGGAAAAAGCAACGGTTTCTGAAAACAGATGAATTTAAGAAACTGGTCCGTTTCCGGAATAGATTTTCTTTTGAAATAAGGAAAATATAACGAGAAATTATAAAAAAAGATATATATTGCATGTATTTTTTTGCATGGCACATGTTATGATGTGGGTGGTTTTATAAGCGCGTTCCAGAAATTTATAAAAACAGGAGGAGGTATACAATGAAAGGGACAAGGCAGCTAAGAGGAGGGAGCAGACGGAGCATTTTGAGAGCGGCAGCGTTTGTCATGGTGGTATGTATGGTATGCACCTGTATTCCGCAGACTGTCAAAGCGGCGTCAAGTGACAGTAAGGTTCAGGAGCGGATATTTGTTCATCCGGGAATGCTGCATACAGCAGAAAGTTTTACTGCAATGCAGGCGAATGTAGGAGAAAAAGTCCAGCCGGCGTACGATACTTGGAATGCATTGAAAAGCAATGGATTTTCCGATGCCAATTGGGCGGGACGACCGTTGGAAACTGTAATACGGGGAGGAACCGGGCAAAATGTTGCACAGCTTTATATTGATATCCGCCGTGCATATCAGACAGCACTGGTATGGAAAGTAGGAGGAAGTGAAGCACATGGAGAAGCAGCATGCCGGATTCTCAACAAATGGTCATCAACGATGAAAACACTTACGGGAAATGCAGACCGTTTCCTTGCATCCGGGATTTATGGCTATGAGCTTGCGAATGCAGCAGAGATCATGAGAGATTATCCTGATTTTGATAAAGCTTCCATGGAGAAGCTCTTTCTGGAGGTTTTTTATCCAATGCAGGACGATTTCTTAAAGAATCATAACACCGCTCATTTTGGAAATTATTGGGCGAACTGGGATTTGTGTAATATTGCAGGTATGATGGCGATTGGTATCTTCACAGACCGGGAAGATATTTACAATCAGGCAATAGATTATTATAAAAATGGAATCGGGAATGGTTGTCTTTATAATGCCATGCCTTATGTTTTTGAGGAAGGGCTTTCACAGTGGCAGGAAGCGGGAAGAGATCAGGGACATACAACACTTGGAGTCAGTCTATGCAGTGTTATTTGTGAAATGGCATGGAATCAGGGAGACGATTTGTACAGTCTGTCAGATAATCGATTCTTAAAAGGGGCAGAGTATGTTGCAAAATTCAATAATAATGAGGAAGTTCCATTTGAGAGGTATCAGCGGTTCTCCGGACAAAGTGGAAGCATCGAGTGGAACGAAGAAATATCCGAAGCTGGAAGACCTTCCGTTCGTCCGGTCTATTCGCTTGTTTATAACCACTATGTGAATCGTATGGGGCTTTCCGCACCGAATATTGAGAAAGCATTAAAGAACGAGGATGGTTCCTGGAAAAAGGAGTCAGAGCAGGCTAATGGGGATGAACTGGGCTGGCAGACACTGACATTTGCCGGGACAGGTAAGAAAAGTACTGGAAAGAAGACACAGGGAGCCTTTGCTGATGGAGTATATAGAATTCGTTCAGTTCTTACCAATAAGTCACTTGTGCCAAATGGAAGCGCTCAGTTGGCTTCCGCAGAAAGCGGAACGAAGAGTTCGGAATGGTGGAGATTTGAAAATCTGGGTGATGGAGACTATATTATTACGAATACGGAAACCGGAGAAGTTATTCAGACCGGAGATGATCTTTATGCACAGGGTACAGTCTTTGAAACAGCAGACAGAACGAATGCCTTAAATCAGCGGTTTGCGTTTCTCTCCCTTGGAGATGGAGTTTACCGTATTATCTCTACAATTAATAGTCATGCGATTGATATCATGAATGGTAAGACAGAAGATGCAACACCAATTATACAGTGGAAATATAATGGAAATACCTGTCAGAAATGGATAATTGAGACAAGAGCACAAGCCGGATTGCCGGATTTAGAAGAGCCGATTTCTGAAAAAATACTGGCACAGTTTGACTTTGACAATGAAACAGACGGCTTTACCAGTGAAAATGCAAAAGCAGCAGGAACATATACCTTACAGGACAGCTATCACAGACAGGTAAAAAAAGCATTGTATCTGGATGGCACAGCCAATCAGTTTCTGACTGTAACAAACAACAATGGAGGCAGCCTTCTGACAGGATGCAGAGAACTTACCGTCTCTTTTGAATCCAGACCGGACAGAACAGATACAAACTGGCTGTTTTACGCGGCGCCCAATACAGATATGCAGAAGTGGAAAACAGAGAAGTATCTGGGTATTATGCAGAATGATGGAACGCTTACTGCAGAGCGTTATTACAATAATGGAGCACGTCCGCAGAATGCATCCAGTCATGTAGAAAGTGAATGGGCACATATTGACGTTGTATTCCATACGGATAAGACAGAGATTTATGTGAACGGAGTAAAGCAGTCGGAAGAAGAAAGCACGTATAAGCTGGCGGATATTCTTGGAACTGACAGTGTTATTCAGATTGGAAAAGCCAACTGGGGTACAGGAGAATACTATAAGGGTTGGATCGATAATCTGATCATCCGTAATTATGCTATGGATGCAGATGCAATAACAAAGCAGGCAGATAAGTTCCTAAAGCTTTCAGAACTTCCAGAAGTTCTTGCAGACTTTAGTTTTGATACAGATGGAGCTTACTTTGACGGCGGTAATGCCAAGGCAGCCGGTACATATACACTGGAAACTCATGGCGCTGGAAAAGCATTGAAATTAAATGGAGATGGACAGCATCTTGTTGTAACCGACAAGAATAATCATAGCCTTCTGACAGGAGTAGATGAGGTAACGGTGTCCTATCAGATAAAACCGGAAAGCAGTAGGACAAACTGGGGATTCTTTGCAGCACCGAATACAAATAAGCAGGAGTATAAGCAAGAGCATTACATAGGAATCGTTGATATCAGCGGAACAACAAATGCAGAACGTTATAATAACAACGGAGAAAGACCGACATCAGCAAGATATGAGACGGGCTATAATGGGTGGTATTATGTAACAGCAGTATATGCGGAAGGATTTACGACACTTTATATTAATGGTGAAAAGGTGGCAGAGGCAGTAAGTGATTATGCACTTTCTGATATACTTGGCGATAACAGTATTTTGTACATCGGCAAGTCTACATGGGGAAACGATGGAGAGTATGCAGCAGCTCTTATTGATAATTACAAGATTGTAAGCAGCGCACTTACAGCAGAGGAAGTTGCAGCAGAGGCGGCAAAGTATGCAGAAAACAAGCCGGTACTTCCGTATGAAGATGTAGCTGAGAGCGACTGGTTCTATGACGGTGTATATTATAATTACTTTGCGAAGACCATGACCGGAAAGGATAATGCGCACTTTGCACCATTTGAGAATCTTACGAGAGCACAGTTTGCAGTCATTGTTCACCGTATGAGTGGTGAGCCGGAAGTAGAATACCAGCCGACTTTTCCGGATGTGGAAGATCACGTATGGTATACCAATGCAATTTTGTGGGCTTCAGGTACAGGAATTGTAAACGGATATGAAGACAGTGGATTATTTGGACATTCTGATAAAATCAGCCGGGAGCAGATGGCAGTGATACTGTACCGTTATGCAAAATACCTGAAATACGATACAGGTAAGACCGCAGAGCTCGACAGCTTTGAAGATGCAGCAAGTGTAAGTGAATTTGCGAAGGAAGCAATGAGGTGGGCAGTTGGAAACAGAATTATTACTGGTAAGTATGAGGGAACAAGGCTTGACCCACAGGGCAATGTTCTTCGCGCCGAGTGTGCCGTGATGATTCAGAGGTTTAGGGAAGTACACGAAAAATAGAAAGAAGCCTGTATAAGAAAGGGGCTGCCGTTTTAACGAATAAAAATTTGTGAAACGGCAGCTTCGTTTTTCATTTTATGGCAGATTACACCAGATCGGGATATTTATATTGTGAGAGCAGGCAAAGTGAAGGTTTTAGACTTTGCAAGCCAGGATAAGGTTGCTATACAAACGTATCTGAAATCCGTAGTAACAACGAATGGCGATAAGTCAGCAGAGGTTATAGTACCATTGTGGTTGCAAACATGATGGGAAGGACTAATAAGTAAAGCAGATACCTGAAGAGGTAAGAGGAATTTGTCTGAGCAGCAAAAATCCCCTTATAAAATTAAAAAAGTTCTTGATTCCGAACGAACGTTCTGCTATAATACAAACATAAGTTCAAAACACGTGTTCTGTAAATGATAGCTGAAAATTGGTACGCCGTACTGAAAATAACCGGTCAGATACGCTGTGCCAGAAACGTAAGAGAAACCGCTGAAAGGTGAGGAGGAAGGAATCATGAGAAAAAGCAGAAGTTTAGCAAATATTTTCGGGACGGGATTTTTGATGACATTGGTATTGGTTGGAATGTTTGTTTCTCTTTGTATCGGGTAATAGGAAAGATATTGTGTATATTTGAAGGATGGAAAGGCTTCACCCGGAATTTTGTCGAAAAGATTCTGTGGGTGAGGCCTTTTTTATTCTTGACAACAAGTTTTGTTGTGATATAATTTGATAATCAAAGTATTTTAAAATAAAACCAATGACAGGAAGAAGATTATGGTTGGAAAAATATGCGGGACCGGTTCCTTTATTCCGAAACTTGTTTGGGATAATGATAAACTGGCCCAGATGGTGGATACCAATGATGAATGGATACGGGGGCGTACCGGTGTTGCGAGAAGGCACATCGCAGATGAGGGTGAGAATACTGCGCAGATGGCATCCGAAGCTGCGAAGGCCGCAATTATGGATGCAGGTATAGCTGCAGAGGATGTGGATCTGCTGATGGTAGCAACAATTACATCCAACATGATTATGCCTTGTACCGCCTGTGAGGTACAAAAAGAGATAGGGGCAGTGAATGCTACCTGCTTTGACCTGAATGCTGCGTGTACCGGATTTTTGTTTGCGCTGAATACGGCGCAGGCATATATCAGTCAGGGAATATATCAGACAGCCGTTGTAGTCGGGGCGGAGAGCCTTTCCAATCTGACAAACTGGGCGGATCGTTCTACTTGTATCCTGTTTGGAGATGGAGCGGGAGCCGTTGTACTGAAGGCTTCGGAAAAAGGCAGATATGTTCAGGCAACACATTCTGTGGGAGCAAAAGGCGAGGTGCTCACCTGCAGCAGCAGAAATCAGAAAAGATATGAAACGCAGCCCCAGCTTCCGGAGACTTACATGCAGATGGATGGAAAAGAGGTCTTTAAGTTTGCGGTATCAAAGGTTCCGGAGGTAATCAAAGAATTACTGGACAGGGAACAAATGAAAACAGAAGAGATTGATTATTATCTGCTTCATCAGGCAAACGAACGGATTGTGAGATCCGTTGCGAAGAGACTGGGAGAAGATATGAGCAAATTCCCCATCAATATGGAGGAATATGGGAATACCTCTTCCGCGAGCATTCCCATTCTGTTGGATGAGTTACATAAAAAAGGTGTGATTCAAAGCGGAAATCGTCTGATCCTTTCCGGATTCGGCGGAGGACTGTCCTATGGGGCGAGCCTCTTACAGTGGTAAGAATATAAATGATACCAGGGTCAAAAAGTGCGTAGCAGTCCGTAGGTATCATAGGGCAAAATACCTTTTGCCCCGACATCTATGAAAATTAGAAATTAAGAAAAAGGAGAAAAATCATGTTAGAAAGAATCAAAGAAATTGTAGCAGAATCATTAGGAGCAGAGGTAAGTGCATTGACAGCGGAGACATCCTTTAAAGAGGATCTGGGAGCGGATTCCCTGGATTTGTTTGAGATGGTGATGGCGTTGGAAGAAGAGTATGACGTGGAAATTCCGACAGACGATCTGGAGAACATTCAGACAATCGGTGATGTAGAGGAATATATCAAGAAACTGCAGTAAGGACTTGTTCAGAAATCAGGAGGCAAAAGGGAATGAAGACGGAAATCACCGAATTACTGGGGATCGAATACCCGATTATTCAGGGTGGTATGGCATGGGTGGCAGAGTATCATCTGGCAGCGGCTGTATCGGAGGCAGGAGGACTTGGACTGATCGGAGCAGCAAGCGCTCCGGCAGAATGGGTGCGGGAGCAGGTGCAGAAAGCAAAGGAACTGACGGATAAGCCATTTGGCGTCAATATTATGCTGATGAGTCCTTATGCCGATGAAGTGGCAAAGGTTATCGTGGAAGAAGGCGTTAAGGTGGTTACTACCGGTGCCGGAAATCCGGAGAAATATATGAAGATGTGGAAAGAAGCCGGAGTAAAGGTGATTCCGGTAGTTGCCTCCGTTGCTCTGGCTAAGCGTATGGAACGGTGCGGAGCAGATGCCGTGGTAGCAGAGGGAACAGAGTCCGGTGGTCATATCGGAGAGACGACAACGATGGTACTGGTACCTCAGGTTGTAGATGCTGTGAAAATTCCGGTGATTGCAGCAGGCGGAATTGCAGACGGACGGGGAATTGCGGCGGCATTTATGCTGGGAGCGAAAGCGGTCCAGATGGGAACTTGTTTTGTGGTGACAAGAGAATCGCAGGTTCATGAAAATTATAAGAATTGTATTGTGAAAGCAAAGGATATTGATACAAAAGTAACCGGACGTACTACAGGACATCCGGTGCGGGCGCTCCGCAATCAGATGACAAAGGAATACCTGAAGAAGGAAGCGGAGGGTGTTCCATTTGAGGAACTTGAGCTTCTGACACTGGGCGGCCTGCGAAGAGCAGTTGTGGACGGAGATGTGACCACAGGAAGCGTAATGGCAGGACAAAGTGCAGGACTTGTGAAGGAACAGATGACCTGTGAACAGTTGATTCAGAAATTGGTGAAAGAGACAAATGAATTGTTGAAAGGAACCGGAATTTATGAGTAAGACAGCGTTTATCTTTCCGGGACAGGGCGCACAGAAGGCCGGGATGGGAAAAGATTTTTATGATACTTTTGAGACGGCAAAGACAGTATACGATTCAGTGAGTACGTGGTTGGGACTAGATATGAAAGCCCTCTGTTTTGAAAAAAATGATAAATTGGATCTGACGGAGTATACTCAGGCGGCGTTGGTGACTACGTGTCTGGCAATGGAAAAAGTTGTGGAAGAGAAAGGACTTCACCCCAATGTGACAGCGGGTCTGAGTCTTGGAGAATACTGTGCCATCGAGGCAGCAGGCGGCATGAGCCTGAAAGACGCCATTACTACCGTGCGTAAGAGAGGTATCCTGATGGAGCAGGCTGTTCCGGCAGGACAGGGAAGCATGGCTGCGGTTATGGGTCTGGACGGAGCACAGATTGAGGCAGTGACAGATTCCATACAAGGAGTGAGCATTGCAAATTATAATTGTCCGGGACAGGTTGTGATTACCGGTGCAAAAGCAGCTGTGGAAGAGGCATCAAAAAAGTTGAAAGACGCAGGTGCAAGAAAAGTGATTTCGCTGAACGTAAGCGGTCCCTTCCATTCAGCGATGCTTGAAACGGCAGGAGAAGAACTTGCAGGAGAACTTGAAAAAGTAGAATGGTCAGCACTTACAATTCCTTACGTTACCAATGTTACAGGAGAATATGTGACGGATTCTGCAGAGACGAAGGGGCTGTTGGCAAAGCAGATTTCCTCTTCCGTGCGGTGGCAGCAGAGTGTTGAACACATGATTGTATCCGGGGTGGATACCTTTGTGGAAATCGGACCGGGTAAGACTTTAGCCGGATTTATGAGAAAAATTAACCGGGATGTAAAAGTATATAACATCCAGACGGTAGAAGATGTAGAGAAAGTGATTTCATCAATTCTGAATTAGAGAATGAGGAGCATAAGCATGGCAGATAAGAAAATAGCAGTCGTGACGGGTGCCTCCAGAGGCATAGGAAGAGCAATTGCATTGGAACTGGCGAGAACGGGTGCATTTGTCGTTATTAATTATAACGGGTCTAAGGAAAAAGCAGAGGAAGTACAGGCCCAAATTGCAGCAGAAGGTGGAGAGTCCATCATCTTACAGTGTAATGTTACAGATTATAAGGCCTGCGAAGACTTTTTTGCGCAGGTGATCAAAACATATGGAAGAGTAGATATTCTTGTCAATAATGCAGGAATTACAAAAGACGGGCTGTTGATGCGGATGAGTGAAGAGGATTTTGACAAAGTCATCCATGTGAATCTGAAGGGAACGTTCAACTGTATCCGCCAGGTATCCCGTCAGATGTTGAAACAACGCAGCGGAAGGATCATTAATATGGCTTCTGTCGTTGGTATCTGCGGAAATGCAGGACAGGCAAATTATGCGGCTTCCAAGGCTGGTGTGATCGGTCTTACGAAGTCGGCGGCGAAGGAGCTGGCTTCCCGGGGTGTGACAGTCAATGCCATTGCCCCGGGCTTTATAGAAACAGATATGACAGATGTGCTTTCCGAACGTGTGAAAGAGAATACTGCCAAAATGATTCCAATGGGAAGTTTTGGAAAACCGGAGGATATCGCTAAGACGGCGGCATTTCTGGCATCAGACGGAGCAAGATACATCACCGGACAAATCCTAAGCGTAGACGGCGGAATGTCGATGTAAGAAGTGCCGGGAGTCAAAACCCCTCGCCGCTTGAATGGAACACGGCGTTCTTGCGGTTTCGGAAACTAAGAACATCTAAGGTTCTTGAATTTTGCTAAAAGCATGCCCCCAAATAAAAAACTCGCTTCGCTCAGACAGTTTTATTTGGGGGCATAACGCAAAATTCAAGAGCCTAAGATGTTCTAAGATTCCTGCAAAGGCAAGAGTGCCGTGTTCCATTCAAGCGGCGAGGGGTTTTGACTCCCGGCTGCAGTACGGTAGGTGGTTTAAGACGGGAAGTTTGTGTGTAATGGTGTGGAAACTTAATTTTCAGAGGTTCAGTGTATTAAAATGTGAATATATAGGTACATCAGGATTGGGGTCGGGGGTTGAGTTTAGTTGGAGGTTTGTGAAATTATGAAGAGACGAGTTGTGGTGACGGGACTTGGGGCGATTACGCCGATTGGGAATGATGTGGAATCTTTTTGGAACGGGATTAAGGCCGGGAAGGTTGGAATTGGTGAGATTACGAAGTTTGATACTTCTGAATATAAGGTGAAATTGGCTGCGGAAGTAAAGGGGTTTGTGGCTAAGGAGCATATGGATTTTAAGTCGGCGAAGCGGATGGAGTTGTTTTCGCAGTATGCGGTGGCGGCTTCTTTGGAGGCTTTGAAGGATGCCGGAATTGATATGGAGAAAGAAGATCCGTTCCGGGTTGGTGTGATTGTGGGGTCTGGTATAGGCAGTCTGCAGTCTATGGAACGGGAAGAGCAGAGATTGTTGGATAAGGGACCATCCAGGGTGGATCCTTTGCTGGTGCCGAAGATGATTACGAATATGGCGGCGGGAAATGTGTCTATTGCGACAGGAGCCAGAGGGAAATGTACCAATGTGGTGACGGCATGTGCATCCGGGACCCATTGTATCGGAGATGCGTATCGTGCGATTCAGTATGGGGATGCGGAAGTGATGATCGCAGGTGGTACAGAAGGCTCGGTATGTCCCATTGGAGTGGCAGGGTTTACCAGTCTTACGGCGCTTACGGCAAGTGAAGATCCGATGCGGGCTTCGATTCCTTTTGACAAAGAAAGAAGTGGATTTGTTATGGGAGAGGGCGCCGGAATTGTGATTCTGGAGGAACTGGAACATGCGAAGGCACGCGGCGCCCGGATTCTTGCGGAAGTTGTGGGATATGGCGCTACAGCGGATGCTTATCATATTACGTCTCCGATTGAGGATGGAAGCGGTGCTGCAAGAGCGATGGAGGATGCCATGAAGGAGGCAGGAGTAAGTCCGGAGGATGTGGATTATATCAATGCCCATGGAACCAGTACCCATTACAATGATTTGTTTGAGACGAGAGCAATCAAAGCGGCGTTTGGAGAGGCAGCGAAAAAGGTAAAGATTAATTCTACAAAGTCTATGATCGGACATCTGTTGGGAGCTGCCGGAGGAGTGGAATTCGTTGTGTGCGTAAAGTCCATTCAAGATGGATTTATCCATCAGACGGTGGGAACAACCAAGGCAGATGAGGAACTGGATCTGGATTATGTGATTGGAGCTCCGGTTTGTCAGGAGGTTCACTATGCTATGAGTAATTCTCTCGGATTCGGCGGTCATAATGCCACACTGTTAGTTAAGAAGTATGAAGGTTAAAGGAGGAGACGAAGGATGGAATTTGAACAGATTCTGGCATTGATTGATCATGTGTCCGATTCAAAGTTGACTTCTTTTCAGTACGAGACAGAGGATCTGAAACTTTCCATGAAATGTGGAAAAGTGCAGACGATCGCAGTATCGGGTGTGGATATGTCTGCACAGGCAGTGGTTCCTGCAGCAGGTGATATGCCTCTGGCAGGGGGGATATCGGTTGGAACTGCAAACGCTGCACAGAATGGTGAGACAACAGAGCCGAAGGGAAGTCTGGTGAAATCTCCTCTGGTAGGTACCTTTTATGCAGCGCCTTCAGAAGATGCACAGCCTTTTGTGAAGGTGGGCGATCGGGTAAAGAAGGGACAGGTGCTTGCAATCGTGGAAGCGATGAAGCTGATGAACGAGATTGAGAGCGAGCTTGAAGGTGAGATTGCAGAAATTTATGTTGCGAATGGGGAAGCCGTTGAGTATGGACAGTCCCTGTTCCGGATTGTATAGGAGGATGGAAGATGAATTGTTTGAATGTGAAGCAGATTGAGGAAATCCTGCCGCACCGCCATCCATTTTTGTTGGTGGATTGTATTGAGGATTATGAACCTGGAGTGTTTGCTGTGGGTTATAAATGTGTGACCTTCCGGGAAGATTTTTTTCAGGGACACTTTCCGCAGGAGCCGGTGATGCCGGGTGTGTTGATTGTGGAGGCTTTGGCACAGACTGGTGCCGTTGCGATTCTGTCTAAACCGGAAAATAGGGGGAAAATCGCTTATTTTGGAGGAATTGACAAATGTCGTTTTAAAGGAAAGGTAGTTCCCGGTGATAAATTGCGTCTGGAAACCAGAATTATCAAACAAAAGGGACCGGTTGGAGTCGGGGAAGCAACAGCGTCCGTGGACGGCAAGGTTGTAGTGAAAGCAGAATTGACATTTATGGTCGGATAAAAGGTGAGAATATGATTCGAAAGTTATTGATTGCCAATCGAGGCGAGATTGCGGTACGGATTATCCGTGCCTGCAGAGAGATGGGAATTGAGACTGTGGCGGTCTACTCGGAGGCGGATAAGGAGAGTCTGCATACACAGCTTGCAGACGAGGCGGTCTGTATCGGACCGGGACCATCCGCAGAAAGTTATCTGAATATGGAACGAATTATGAGCGCAACGCTTGTGTCCGGAGCGGATGCCATTCATCCGGGTTTTGGTTTTCTCTCTGAAAATGCCCGGTTTGCGGAATTCTGTGAGAAATGCAATGTGACATTTGTAGGTCCCGGTTCGGAGATTATCCGTAATCTGGGGAACAAGCAGGTTGCCAGAAATACCATGGTGGCGGCCGGGGTTCCGGTAATTCCGGGAACCAATGAGCCTGTTTATGATGTGGAAGCCGGTGCCCGGGAAGCGCAGAAGATCGGGTATCCGGTGATCATAAAGGCGGCTTTGGGCGGCGGCGGCAAGGGAATGCGTACCGCCTATACGCCGGAGGAATTCGCGCTGGCATTTCAGACAGCCCAGAAAGAGGCACAGATTGCTTTCGGTGACGGAACGATGTATATGGAACACTTTGTGGAACATCCCCGCCATATTGAGTTTCAGATACTGGCTGACAGTCAGGGGCATGTGATTCATCTTGGAGAGCGTGATTGTTCCATTCAGAGAAACCACCAGAAGATGATCGAGGAGTCCCCGTCGGTTGTGATATCTGAAGAGCTGCGTCAAAAGATGGGAGAGGCCGCTGTGAAAGCTGCAAAGGCTGCATCTTATGTCAATGCAGGAACCATTGAATTTCTGTTGGAGAAAAACGAAACGTTCTATTTTATGGAGATGAATACCAGAATTCAGGTGGAACATCCGGTTACTGAGTGGGTGACAGGGCTGGATCTGATAAAAGAACAGATCAGGATCGCATCGGGTCTGCCTCTTACAATGACACAGGAGGATGTGCAGATTCAGGGGCATGCGATTGAATGCCGCATCAATGCAGAGAATCCGTGGAAGCATTTTCGTCCGTCGCCGGGGACGATTACAGGGCTGCATCTGCCGGGCGGACAGGGAATCCGCGTAGATACTGCGATTTATGACGGCTATCAGGTGCCCCCTTATTATGATTCCATGTTGGTAAAGTTGATTGTCCATGGAGAGAACCGGGCGGATGCCATCGCCAAGATGCAAAGTGCCCTGGGTGAAGTGATTATTGAAGGAATTGATACGAATGTGGATTACCAGTTTGAGATTTTGAAAGATCCGGATTATCAGGCGGGTAAGATTGATATAGAGTTCCTGAATACCCATGTGATTGCGGGAGTGAATGTAAATGAAGCTTAAGTCGATGTTTAAAAGAACGGTAAAAGGGACTCCGGTTGAAGCGGGTGCTGCCGTGCCGGAGGTTCCGGAAGGACTTCTGAAAAAGTGCAATGCGTGTAAATCCGCTGTGTTTGTAGAGGATGTCCGGAAAAATTATTATATTTGTCCCCATTGTCATAATTATTTCCGTGTCCATGCCTACCGCAGGGTGGAGATGATCGCAGACAAGGATAGTTTTGAAGAGTGGGATCAGGGAATCCAGACTGGGAATCCGCTGCATTATAAGGGATATCCGGAAAAGCTGGATGGTCTTCGCCAAAAGACGAAGCTGGATGAAGCTATTGTGACAGGAAAAGCCTGTATCGATGGAATCCCGGTGGTTCTTGGCGTCTGTGACGGACGTTTTCTGATGGCGAGCATGGGAGAGGCAGTAGGAGAGAAGATTGCCAGAGCCGTGGAACGTGCCACAAAAGAACGGCTTCCGGTCATCTTATTTGCCTGTTCCGGCGGTGCCCGTATGCAGGAGGGGATCGTCTCGCTGATGCAGATGGCAAAGACGTCTGCGGCTCTGAAACGCCACAGTGATGCCGGACTTTTGTATATCAGTGTGCTGACGGATCCCACTACGGGAGGCGTGACTGCCAGTTTTGCCATGTTGGGTGATATCATTCTGGCAGAGCCCAATGCCTTGATTGGGTTTGCAGGACCAAGGGTAATTGAACAGACCATTGGACAGAAACTGCCGAAAGGATTTCAGCGTTCCGAGTTTTTGCTGGAGCATGGGTTTCTGGATGGAATTGTGGAAAGAGAGAAGATGCGGGAGACGTTGGCTCTCATCCTGCATCAACATCAAAATGAACCGGTAGAAACCGGGGAAGAACTTTCGGCAGATATGACAAGTCATATTTTTGAAGAGGATAAACCCTTAGCGAAGATAGAGGCCTGGGAACATGTTCGGCTTGCAAGAGATAAAGAGCGTCCTACCGGAAAAGACTATATTGATTTGTTATTTACGGATTTTGTAGAAATGCATGGAGACCGATATTATAGAGATGATCCTGCAGTGATTGGAGGAATTGCTTATTTTCATGGACAGCCGGTTACGGTACTGGCTCAGGAAAAAGGTCAGGGAACAAAAGAAACCATTGCCCGGAATTTCGGTATGGTTTCCCCGGATGGCTACCGGAAATCCCTGCGGCTGATGAAGCAGGCAGAGAAGTTTGGACGTCCGGTGATCTGCTTTGTGGATACTCCGGGTGCCTTCTGCGGATTGGAAGCGGAAGAACGGGGGCAGGGAGAGGCAATCGCAAAAAATATCTATGAGCTGTCCGGACTCAAGGTTCCGGTGCTTTCCATTGTAATCGGGGAAGGGGGAAGCGGAGGAGCGCTGGCATTTGCGGTAGCAGATGAAGTGTGGATGATGGAACATGCAATCTATTCGATTCTTTCTCCGGAGGGATTTGCATCAATCCTGTGGAAGGACAGCAAGCGGGCGAAGGAAGCAGCCGCGATTATGAGACTGACGGCGGCGGATCTGAAGAAGCTTGGTATCGTGGAACATGTGATTCGGGAAAAAGAGCCTCTGAACAGAGGGAATATCGATAATATTGCGGAAAAACTGGATTTGGGCATTGCGGTATTTCTTCGGACATATGGTATGCTTGAGGAAGAAAAACTTCTGGATCATCGGTATCAGAGATTTCGCAGGATAGGGACGACACGATAGAACTCGAATAAGCTAAAAAAAGCGGGAAGCCAGTAGGTATGGCTTCCCGCTTTTCGTGATGATAGCACCACGGAAAGATTATATCAGAATGAATAGAAAGACGGATAAAAAAGCTGTAAAAATTCACGTTCAATTTTACAGCTTTTTGTGTATAATATAGATAGCAGAAACAATATGATGATACCAGGGTCAAAAGGTTATGCTTTTCATGCTTGCATGAAAAAGCATGACT
>UQAW01000041.1 GCA_900539175.1 uncultured Lachnospiraceae bacterium | reverse complement strand
ATAGACCGCAAAGTGGGGGATGCAGATTGCGGGAATGAATTTTCAAACACGCTCTAAGCCGATCATTATTACTACCGCTCTCTTTTTTCTGTTTTTTAAGCGGAAATGGATTAGGAGTTATGACGGGATGTGCGGAAAATACTCTGGGAAACGGGATTGTTGAATGAAGAAAAGTTGGACTGGCAGGTTATAGAATGAATTTAAGGGGAGAAGATATTGAGATGAAGAAAGTTTGGAATAGTTTTGTGGTGGCGTTTGCGATGTATTCGAAGATTCCTATGCCAAGGGCGGATTGGACGAAGGAGAATATGAAGTATGCGCTTTGCTTCTTTCCCTGGGTCGGGCTGGCGGTTGGAGCGATGGAATATGGGTGGTTTCAGTTGGCTGTGTATCTTGGGATTGGGAGTATGTTCCGGGCGGCGGGGATGACGGTGATTCCGATCCTGGTTACGGGGGGCATTCATATGGATGGGTTTCTGGATACTATGGATGCTTTAAGTTCCTGGAAAGAGAAAGAGCAGAGATTGGCGATCTTGAAGGACCCTCATGCAGGAGCGTTTGCGGTAATCATGGGATGTACTTATTTTGTTGTATACCTGGGGGCGGCTTCTGAAGTATCGGAGGCTGTTTTGCCGGTGTTTTGTCTGAGTTTCGGGATCTCACGGTGTTTGAGTGCTCTGTCGCTGATCTGGTTTCGGAATGCGAATCCGAAAGGGAGTGCAGCGGCGTTCGCGGATCGGGCACAGAAACGGGTGGTTGCGATTGTGTTGGCTGCCACGATTTTGGTTCTCTGCGGGGGAATGTGTTTCTTGAGACCGATTCCGGGGATTATTTGCAGTGGTACAGCAGTTTTGGTATTCTTTTTTTATCGTTTTAAAAGCTCTAAGAATTTTGGAGGGATCACCGGGGATCTGGCAGGTTATTTTCTGTCTCTTTGTGAGATCTGGATGTTGGTTATGGCTGTTTTTATACAATGTGGAATGGAGAGGTTTTTATGATATTGGTAATCGGGGGTGCTTTTCAGGGGAAGGGTGTCTATGCAGAGGAACATTTTACGGTCAAAGGGTCGTGGATTGATGGGGAAAATTGTACCTATGATGAGATTTTTGAATGTGGAGGAATCTGGCATTTTCACAGGTTTGTGGAGCGTTTTCTGGAGAAAGAGGAGCTAAATCTGCTGCCGGAGGAGCTTGTACTGAAAAATCCGGAACTTGTGATTGTGACGGACGAACTGGGTTATGGCGTTGTACCAGTGGAGGCAAGGGATCGTGCCTGGCGGGAAACGACGGGGCGGCTCTGTACCAGGCTGGCGGTTGGGGCAAAAGAAGTACACCGGGTAGTATGCGGAATTGGGATGGTGATAAAAGATGCTTAAAATTTTGATGATACGGCATGGAAAAACATATGGCAATACATTGGGCAGATATATCGGGACAACCAATGAACATTTACTGGAGTCTGAGACAGAAGCATTGCAGCAGATTCAGCCGATTCCGGTGGAGTGTGTCTTTACAAGTCCTATGATTCGGTGTCTTGAGACGGCAGATCTTATGTTTCCCGGACAGACTCGGATGGTGATCGATGGATTCCGGGAATGTGATTTCGGGGAGTTTGAGAATAAGAATTATCAGGAATTGTCCGAAAATGAGGCCTATCAGCAGTGGATTGACAGCGAAGGAACGCTTGGATTTCCCGGTGGAGAGTCTATGGTGGAGTTTAAACAGCGGTGTCTGGCTGCATTTGATGAAATGATTGCTGTATGCATAAAAGAAGAATTGGAAAATGTAGCGTTGGTTGTACACGGCGGAACCATTATGAGTATTCTGGATGCTTACGGGTTTCCGAGAGCCGAATATTACGCCTGGCAGGTGAAAAATGCAGAAGGATACAAAATCAGGATGCAGTTGGAACAGTGGTGCTGTGGACGGCGGGAACTGGTTGTGGACGGCAAAATCATTCGGGAAATGTAAACTTCACGTTAGTTACATATTACAATAAAAAAGCCGGAAAGAAGGAATTTTCATGTTTGGAGAATGTCATGCTCATATTTTTATGAATGGCTATCATTATCTGAGAGCTGTGAAAACTCATGAAAAAGGTCCTGATGAACAGGTGGTCCGTGCACATCTGAAAGCTTATCAGGACGCGGGGGTGAAATTTGTGCGCGATGGCGGAGACCGGTTTGGGGTATCACTGTTGGCACGCAGTCTGGCGCCGGAATATGGGATCACCTATCTGACACCTGGATTTGCAATTCATCGGGAAGGCTTTTATGGGAAAGTTGTGGGTGAGGGGTATTCTTCTTTCAAGGAATATGAAACTTTAATACAGAAACTGAAAGCAAACGGCGGTGATTTTGTTAAGATTATGACTACCGGAATTCTTGATTTTGGCAGTGACGGACATGTTACCGGGATACCGCTTCCAAAGAAGGAAGTGTCTGTGCTGGTGCAGATTGCTCATGAAGCAGGATTTCGGGTAATGGCGCATACGAATACGGCGCAGGCTGTCATAGATGCTGCGGAAGCTGGTGTGGATTCCATCGAGCATGGAAATTACCAGAATCCGGAGAGTATTCAATGCATGAAAGAGTATGGGGTGGTATGGGTTCCCACCGTAGTAACGGTGAAAAATCTGATCGGATGCGGCAGATTTCCGGATGAGATTTTGAATCGAGTCTGGGAGACACAAAAACAGGGACTTCGTATGGGATGGCATAAACGTGTCCGGATGGCACTGGGGAGTGATGCAGGGGCATTTATGGTGCCTCATGGAATTGGAATTCAGGATGAATACCGGGCATTTTGTAAGGTGCTTGGAGCATCGGAAGAACTGACGGGGCATTTGAAAAAAGGAGAAGCTTTGATACAGGCATTTCACAGGTGACTTCATATTGTCATCTGTGAAATGCCTGTTTTGTCAGAATCAGGAAACGGGAAAGCAGAGGCGAAAGATCGTTCCGGAACCGTTGGCATCTGTAAGTTCGATACGGGCATTCATCTGTTGTGCCAATGTTTGGGCGATGCTTAATCCGAGTCCAAAATGTTCTTTTTTATTCCGGGAAGTATCGGCACGATAAAATCTGTCAAAAACCTGTGCTTTCTGCTCATCGGGAATTCCGGGTCCATGATCAGTGATAGAAAGGACAATTTCTTTACCGGTATGTTCAGCCTGAATCAGAAGAACAGGCATTGAGGGAGCGTCAGGATTGAAAGGGCAGCCGTATGCAATTGCATTGTCCAGAAAAATTGTCAGGATCTGGCGGCACCATTGTGGGTTTCCGAAGACTTTCGGAAGAAATTCTTCCGGTAATTTGAGTGTCAGACGGATGCTTTTGGCTTTGCACAGCAATTCATAGGATTCAAAAAGCTGAAGTAACAAGGTATCAACTTCAAATTGCGTCAGTTCTGCGGAGCCGTTGTCGGAGTCTGCAGAAGCCAGCAGTAGCAGATTTTTGACCAGATTGCCGGAACGGATACATTCTTTTTGAATCATTTCTGCCATACGGGAGGTTTGTTCCGGAAGTGTGAGGATTGTGGTCGCGCAATTTTGTATGACTGACAAAGGAGAACGGAGTTCATGAGAAGCGGCGGCTACGAACTCCGTCTGCTTTTTCTGATATTTTTCTACAGGTTTTAACGCCTGAATGACTATAAAACGGCAGGACAAAAAGAGTGCAAAAATCCCAAGGAGATCCAGAAGCAGGAAGAGAATGCCCTGCAGCAGGACAGAACGATTCTGGCGGGTGGTGTCCGCAAGCAATACCAGAGAACGAAATCCGTGTTCGGTGGCAAGTACGGTTACCGTACCGATATAGGTGTCGTGATGTTCTCCTTTTAAGGGAAAGATGGAAGACTGTTTTATGGTATAGGAAAATGGACGTACCAGAGTGGAGACGCCCTCTTCGGATGCAGTCTTTTTTGCAAGGCCGATTAAGGTATCCCGGTCAGTATCCGGTATCCAGGAACCGGAAAAGAAAAGAGGTCTTTGGTTTTCTTCTATGTGGATGATCAGACGGTTATCATATTCGGATCGGGCAAGCCAGTTGTCAGAGATATCGGATTCGAGATCCAATTTACCGGTCAGATTCAGAAGCTGATTTTGGAACTGGGTATTTCTTTGCATGTGTGTTTGATTCCATTGATAAAACCAGGTAATACCTAAAATTAAAGTGAGAATCAGGCCGGTGGCGGCGGTAAATAAGAAGGTCAGCCGGTGTTGTAATGTTTGAATCATGTTTCGTTCTCCATAATCGAAGTGAAAGTCACTCCAGTCGATAGCCAACCCCATGCACGGTGGTAATCCGGGTTCGGCTTTTTAAGTTACGCAATTGTTTTCTGAGATAGTAAATATAAGTATCCAGATTCCCATCCTCCACTTCGCCGTCAGGTCCCCAGATACGGGTGAAAATCATCTGGCGGGGCAAGGTCTGGGCAGGATTTTGAAGGAAGTATTCCATCAGAAGAGCTTCTCTTCTGGAAAGCCGGACTTTTCTGCCAAGACAGTGCAGTTCAAGATTTGATGGATAAAATTCCAGATCCTCATATTGCAGCCGGTCAGAAGTCTCGATGACATTTGGCCGGCGGATCAATGCACGGATTCTGGCAAGTAATTCACCGATATCATAAGGTTTTACAAGATAGTCGTCCGCTCCACCATCCAGTCCCTGGATACGTTCGTGGACGGAATCAATAGCAGTAGCAAGAATGACCGGAGTATGAATCTGGTTTTCGCGCAGAAGCTTCAGAATGGATAACCCGTCCATGCCCGGCAGCATCCGATCCAGCAAAATCAAATCATAGATAGGCTGCGTGGCATAGTAAAGGGCATCTGTGCCGCCGAATACACAGTCGGTCTGGTAACCGGCATGTTCTAACTGGAGCTTTAAGGTTTCACAGAGCTGTTGGTCATCCTCGATAATCAATATACGCATAAAGAGGTAGTCCTTTCTATATAAAATCTAATCAGGTGATTGAGAAACTCTTCCGGAGTCAATTTAGAATTTCTCAATCACGTATAAAATCCAATATGGTTGGGTTTTTATTATAACATGGAAATCTCAAAAAAATCTTTAAAAAATTCTGGAAGATATCAAAGATTTTCTGAGATTTGAATGGTAAGCTATAAGAGAAGGGGAGAAAGGCGGAGGGTATAAACGTCTGAAAAAATAAAACGAGGAGTGATACAGGATGAAAGTAAAAAGAAAGATATTGGCTCTGCTCACTGCCATAGCAGTTTTTGGCGGAGGGTTCGCAGGATGTACGGATGAGAAAAACAAAGGAGGAACAAATCAGGCGGATGAAAGCAGTCAATCGGAGAAAGGGACGGCAGACAAGATGGGCAGCGGTGCAAAAGGACGTTATGTAGAGAGTGATATTCCGCTGCCGGAAGGGGCAGGAGACCCCATTGGGATTCTGTGGAAAGAGGACTCCCTTGTTATGTATACGCTTCCGTCCGATGAAACCAGCGGATATCAGAGCTATACCTATAAAGATCAGTCCTGGTCAGAACCACAGGAGGAAGCATGGCTGACAGACGGAAAGCAGCGTCTGAACCTTGAGGCGGACGGGGTCTATCTGGGGGGTGACGGCGCTATTTACGCGCTGGCATTGCCGAATGGGTCGGATATCCCTTATGGAAATCATATCCTTTCTGCTTCGGAGGATGGAAGGATGGCACAGGATATTACACCGGAAGAATTGCTGAAAGTGGATGAAAATGGATATACCGCATTATTTGCAGACCTGGCGGTGTTAAAGGATGGAACACTGGTGCTCGGCAGTTTCCAGAAAAATACAGTGGATTTTTATAAAGAGGGTAAGAATACATTTTCTGTGGATGGGATTCCGCTCTCTTCCGATCATCAGTCGATGTTCGCTGCTTCTGAGGAAAGTATCGCTGTCCTGACGGAAGATGGGAAAGGCGTGGATTTTTATGAGTCTGATAAGTATCAGAAACAAGGTACGCTGTCCCTGAACCAGGATTTGAGTGGTGTGAAGCTGGTTCCAGGAGAAAGTAAAGTCTGGTATCTTGCAAGTCCAAATGGAATACAGCGTATTACCGAGGATGGTGATATGGTGGAGACCATCATGGATGGTGCAAACGGGCTTATGAGTACACCAAATACAGGATTGTCAGGCTTTATTACCGGTGAGGAAGATGTATTCTACGGATTATATAGGAGTGCAGGCGGGGCGCAGCTGAAACGGTATGCCTTCAACTCGGAGGTACCTGCTGTACAGTCTTCTGTGCTTAGTATCTATGGGTTGGAAGAGAATCAGACCGTTGCCCAGGCCGTTTACGAGTTTCAGAGTGCTCATCCGGAGGTGAAAGTAGAATACCATACTGCAGTCGGCAGTGGGGAATCACCGACTTCGGATCATATCCGTAATCTGAATGCGGAACTGCTCAATGGCAGCGGCGCCGATGTCCTGATTTTGGATGGACTTCCGATTGCTTCCTATGTGGAGAAAGGGATTCTTTCGGATCTTTCCGGTCTGGTGAAAAAACTTGTAGAAAACGGAGCATTGGAAAATCTTATTGGCAATGCAGTGAAGAAGGAAGGAAATGTTTATGGAATTCCTGCCAGAGTGGGTGTTCCGATCTGTTTTGGAAGCGATGAAGAAGTGAATGCCTGCCAGAGTCTGGAAAATCTTCATCAATATGTGGAAGCGCATCCGGATCGGAGACTTTTTGGAAAGACTACCCATGATTTGATTGGTATGACCCTGTTCCATGGCATGTACGGGGAACTCAAAGAAGAGGACGGGAGTCTGGACGAACAGAAGCTGGCACAATTTCTGGAAGACTGGATGAAAGTTTGTGAGCATACCGGAACAAAATCTTTTGAGGAAGCCAACGAGATGACGGAAGAGCGTTGGAATGGAATGGATTTTGAGTTTTATTCGGGTGGATTTTGTATCGGGGAACAGCGTGCCAATCTTATGGAATTGCAGGGATTAGGGTCTACGATGATTCCTTATTCTGAAATGGATGAGACAGGTTGGAATGTCTCGGGATATAAGAACTATTATGTTCCGAAAGTAATTGCAGGAGTTAATGCAGCTTCCGGGCAGCAAGAACTTGCAGAAGAATTTGTTGCGGCATTGTTTACAGAGTCTGTACAGAAAGCGGATAATTATGATGGGTTTCCGGTTTTACAGCAGGCGCTTGCTTATATGTGCGAATATGTGGAAACAGAGGCTGCAGCAGATATGCAGATTGGAAGTGGCTTTACCGACATGGAGACCGGAGAAGAACATAAAATAGATGCAGGATATCCGAAACGGGAAAAGGTGGAAGAGCTGACAACTTTGATGGGAACTTTGGATACACCATTTCTCTCAGACCGTATCATAACAGAAACGGTAACGACGGAACTGGAACATTGCTATGAGGGAACTCAGACACCGGAAGAAACAGCCAGAGCGATTTGCCAGAAGGTGGATACTTACCTTGCGGAATAGATATGCTTATTGTTTTCTGGCACCCAGCCTTCTGGGGACATTGATCTTTGTTTTGATTCCTTTTGCAGATGTCATCCGCCGCTCCTTCTTCCGGGCGGTGGGCGGCACCTTTGTAGGAATTTCAAATTACCGTGAAGTGTTGGTAAATGAAGCATTCCGTCAGGCACTGATTCATACGGCACGTTTTCTCGCGGTCTGCATTCCCGTGCTGATGGTACTGTCTTTATGTCTGGCGGTACTGATCTGTCAGATTCCTGCAGGAAAGTCTTTTTTTGAAACGGCCTTTCTGCTCCCTATGGCGATTCCGGTGGCATCTGTAGTCGTATTCTGGAGACTGTTGTTTCACAGTGACGGTATACTGAATCAAATCCTGTATTGTTTTCATATGGAAGGCAGGGACTGGATGAATACGGAAGCGGCGTTCTGGGTTCTGGTATGTTCCTACGTGTGGAAGAATCTGGGGTATGATATGGTGCTGTGGATTGCAGGACTATCCGGGATACCGAAGGAACAGTACGAAGCTGCAAAGGTGAGCGGTGCAGGCCGGATACGATGCTTTTGGAGTATTACGTTGCCGCAGATGAAAGACAGTGTTGTAATGATCGGTGTGCTTTCTTTTGTAAATGCCTTCCGGGTATTTCGGGAAGCCTATCTGATTGCGGGAGAATATCCGCACAGTAGTATTTATATGCTGCAGCATTTGTTTAATAACTGGTTCGCAAATCTGGACATTCAGAAAATGAGTGCCGCTGCAGTGCTGCTGGCAGCAGGAGTCAGTTTGTTTCTTCTGATTTTGGAATGGTGGAATGAAAGACAGGAAAAAGAAGGATGAAGATAAGACGATACTTATTATATGGTCTGCTGACAGTCATTGGGTTCATCATGATATTCCCGGTGGCAGTGATGGTTACAAATTCCTGGATGGGCACGCAGGAGCTGCAGGAGTCCTACGGCGCTGTCCTTGGCATGGGAGGCGGGAGTACTTCGCTGAAATTGTTGCCCAGATACCCCACTTTGCAGCCTTTTGTGGAATTGCTTCTGGATTCACCGGATTTCTTTGTCATGTTCTGGAATTCCTGCAGACAGGTATTTCCCGTGCTGCTTGGTCAGATCATCGTCGGAATGCCGGCGGCCTGGGCATTTGGCAGATATCGGTTCAGAGGGAGAAGAATCTTATTTTTGCTCTATATGATTCTGATGGTAATGCCCTTTCAGGTGACGATGGTATCCAGCTATCTGGTTTTATCCAGACTGTCGCTGCTGGACTCCCATCTTGCAATCATACTTCCGGGTATTTTCTCTACGTTTCCGGTTTTTATTATGGAAAAGTTCTTCCGGTCAATTCCGGCTGCTTTGATTGAAGCGGCGGAGGTTGACGGGGCCGGACCGTTTCAGGTGTTCTGGAACGTGGGGGTTCCCCTTGGTATACCGGGAGTGATGTCCTCCTTGATTTTAAATTTTCTGGAGTACTGGAATGCCATTGAGGCGCCCATGACATTTTTAAAGACGAAGGCAAAAATACCGCTTTCTCTTTATCTGCCGGAAATCACAGTGGATCAGATGGGTGTGTCATTTGCGGCATCGGTCATCATGATGATGCCTGCAATTCTGATTTTTTTGTGGGGTCAGGAGTATCTTCAGCAGGGGATTATTGCATCGGGCTTAAAAGAATAGTGACCTGGAAAAAATACAGATGCGGAGAAACGATGATGAAGGAAAAAATTTTAAAAGCTATTATTTCATTTTTTATCATAATGTTTTGTTGTACCCTGGTTGCCCGGGGGGCAGATTCCATGACTGTTGCCAAGGTTCAGACAGAAGCTGTAAAGGGCGGAAATCTGGTGAAAGAATTTCAGGGAGCAGGAGGGATACAGGCAAAAGGCAGGAGACGGCAGGCTCTGCCGGAAGGGCAGAAGGTGGCACAGATTCTTGTGAAACCGGGCAATGTGGTTGAGGAAGGGCAGGAGATTCTAAGGTTTGATCTGGAATATCTGGAAGAACTGATCAGGAAGCAGGAGCAGAGCATTGAAAAGATGAAACTGCAGATGGAACAGCAAAAACTGGACAGTCAAAACCAGGCAAGAATACCGGCTACCGCACAGGCAGAGATTACTTTAGATGCTGCCGCAGAAACGGTGAACCACGCAAAGGAGGAGTATCAGAATGCGGTAGATGCATACGATACTTACGTTGCAAATATGGGAACAGGGGAATTGGATGAGGAAAAATCGCAGGAATATGAGCAGCAGAAGCAATTGCAGCAGGATAAGATAGATGCGGCAGAAGAAAGCCTTCAGGCAGCACGGTCTGCCTATCATCAGGCGGAGGAGAGTTACCGTCTGGCAGAACAGGAGGAAAAAAATCAGCAGGAAAATGAAGCATCCAGACAGCAGTCTGCACAGTTATCCCTGAAGTCCCTGCAGTTGGATCTGGAGAGTCTGGAAGACGATCTGGCAAAGCTGGAAAAAATCAGAGAGAGTGGAGGGATCGTGACCGCACAGTCCCCGGGAACTCTGGATACGGTCGGTGTGGAGGAAAGCAGTATTACGACAGGCACGGAACAGATTATATTGGCAACGGATGGAATGGAAGCCTATGGAATTCTGCCGGAAGAAGAGACAGGGCAGATAGCAGAGGGAGACGAAGTAAGTGTTCTGGCGGCGGGAAAAACGAAAGCAGTCACACTTCCGGTAGAACGGATCGAACAGACAGAAGAAGGAAAACTGGCGTGGTATGCATCCCTTCCGGAGGAAAATTACCAGATTGGGACAACACTTACTTATGAATTCAGCAGGAAATCAGAAAGCAGTTACCAACAGGTAATTCCCCTTTCGGCATTACATGAATCCAATGGAACAGCCTATGTGCTGATTGCAGAGGTACGTGCAGGAATTCTGGGAGAGAGTTACACTGCAGTAAAGATGGGAGTTACAGTGCTGGGAAAAGACGGGAACCATGCAGCCATAGAATCAGGTCTGAATAAGGAGGCAAAGATTATTACAGGGTCTGATAAATACGTAAAGGAAGGTGACAGGATACGATTAAGCGAGTAAAACGATCATATGTGGAACTCTTTCTTCTGGCAGCAGCAGGGTGCCTGTTGGGGCTGGCGGTACACTGTTTCCGAAATCTGGATTCGTTTTCCAGTCAGACAAGCTTTTATTACAGGGAAGAGGTTGTGACCAGAGAGCAGATGCAGGACCTCTGGGAGAATACATCTGAAGATGCAGGCCGTGAGATAGAAAGTATGGTTTTGTTTCGAACGAGGGGAGAAATGAAGGTTGCCAATCCCAATCTGAACCGGAAAACGAAGGCGGAGGTAATGGAAGCAGCAGGTGATATGCGTTTGATTTTGCCGGGGAAGCTGATGATGGGGAGTTTTGTCAGTGACAGTGATGAATTGGGTTGCGTGATCAGCAAAAAGACTGCCGAGGATTTATTTTCCTCTTATGAGGTATTGAATCAGATCCTTTATCTGGAAGAAGAATCTTATTATATCCGGGGAGTACTGGATCTGAAGGAAGAACTATGCGTGGTGCAGGGAGCCAGAGGAACGGCATATCCATCTGTCAGGGTGGATGCCCCCGGGCTTCCTTTGTCAGCAGTACAGCAGCTTTTAGCCGGAATTTTACCATCGGACTATGAGGTGCTGTCAGAGGGAATCCTTTATTGTGGAATCGGAAGGATATTTCTTTGGTTTCCTGCCTGGGTGGTGCTTTATTATGGGATACACAGGGGCAGAAAACAGATTCGTCGATTGGAAAGCCGCTGCTGTAAAGGGAGACAGGAAAAAGTGAGACTGGAGATTTTTAAGGTTGCGCTTCCGGTTATCAGTTTTTCCGGAATATGCGGCATTTTACTGGGGAGTTTCTCATTTTCCAATGACTACATACCGACTTCATGGTCCGATTTTGCATTTTGGACAGAGTTGTTGGATCAAAAATGGTCCGATTTTCTTGGATTGGCAGAACATCAATGGTCAATCTGTGATTCGGTGATGCTTTCCCATTTTTTTTGCACGTTCGGGGCATCTGTCATGTGCGGAATCCTGTTGGTGATTTGGCTGCAGGAACAGAAATAAATCAAAATCAGGAAAAGCACTTGACAGATGAAAGTTCTCTGAGTAGAATAGTTAAAAGATAGTGACTGACAATATTGCAAAGCATGGAAGGTGTCAGTAGACATATATTTTCTATCAGAGACGGGAGGTCGCCGGCTGAAAGCTTCCTGAAGTTCAGATATATGTTGAGATTCGCACCGGAGCTTCCATTTTGAAGGGGTTACACGTAAAAGTGTAAAAACAGTAGGAATGGGCGTGACTGCACGTTACAGCAGGAATTGAGTGCCGGATTGGAATCCGGAATCAGGGTGGTACCGCGGAAGATTGATGCTCCGTCCCTTTTTGGGGACGGGGTTTTTCTTATGTTAAGGCGAATCTAAGGACTTGTTGCTATACGCAAAGAACAGTTACGAAAAAATAAATAAAGGAGAATCAGTGATGAGTGATGTAAACATCAAAGAAAAACTGGAAGCGATTTTAAGCGAAGCTATGGAAAAAATCGAAGCTTCCGATGCGCCTGAGAAACTGAATGAGGCGCGTATTAATTTTCTGGGAAAGAAAGGACAGCTTACCGCAGTTCTGAAAAGTATGAAGGATGTAGCGCCGGAAGACCGCCCAAAGGTCGGTCAGATGGTCAATGATGTCCGTGCAAAGATCGAATCAAAGCTGGAAAATGTAAAGACACAGCTGGAACGGGAACTGCGCGCGAAAAAACTGGAGGCAGAGGTAATTGACGTAACGCTGCCGGCGAAGAAGAATCTGATTGGACACCGTCATCCCAATACGATTGCTTTGGAAGAAGTGGAGCGCATTTTTATCGGTATGGGATATGAAGTGGTAGAAGGACCGGAAATTGAGTACGATCTGTATAACTTTGAGAAGCTGAATATACCAGCAGACCATCCGGCAAAGGACGAGCAGGATACATTCTATATCAATAAAGATATTGTACTCCGCACCCAGACGTCTCCAGTGCAGGCACGTGTGATGGAGCAGGGAAAACTTCCGATCCGTATGATCGCACCGGGACGTGTATTCCGTTCGGATGAAGTGGATGCAACCCATTCCCCGTCCTTCCATCAGATTGAGGGTCTGGTTATTGACAAGCATATTACATTTGCAGATTTAAAGGGAACACTGGAGGAGTTTGCAAAGGAATTGTTCGGACCGGAGACAAAGACGAAGTTCCGTCCGCATCATTTCCCGTTTACCGAACCGAGTGCGGAGGTGGATGTAAGCTGTTTTAAATGCGGAGGAAAAGGATGCCGCTTCTGTAAGGGGTCCGGCTGGATAGAGATTCTCGGTTGTGGCATGGTTCATCCGCATGTACTGGAAATGTGTGGAATTGATCCGGAGGAATATACCGGATTTGCATTCGGTGTGGGTCTGGAACGTATTGCATTATTGAAATATGAGATTGATGATATGAGACTGTTGTATGAGAACGATTACAGATTCTTAAAACAGTTCTAAAATAGAAATTGGAGGTCAGGTAAATCATGAATACATCATTATCATGGATTAAGATGTACGTGCCGGATCTGGACGTTACGGCACAGGAATATACAGATGCGATGACATTGTCCGGTACAAAGGTGGAAGGATATGAGAGACTGGATGCAGATCTGGACAAGATTGTTGTCGGTGAGATTTTAAGTGTGGAAAGACATCCGGATGCAGATAAGCTGGTCGTATGTCAGGTAAATGTAGGCGAAAAGGCCGTACAGATCGTAACCGGAGCGCCGAACGTGGAAGTTGGAACATCGGGACAGAAGGTTGCGGTTGTACTGGACGGCGGTAAGGTTGCAGGCGGTCATGACGGGAAAAAGACACCAGGCGGT
Organism: uncultured Lachnospiraceae bacterium; assembly: GCA_900539175.1. GTDB lineage: Bacteria > Bacillota > Clostridia > Lachnospirales > Lachnospiraceae > Novisyntrophococcus. The sequence goes on along the minus strand of UQAW01000041.1, from coordinate 17,668 downwards.
ATTACTATTAAGTCCGGAAAGCTTCGCGGTGTGCCAAGTGAAGGTATGATGTGCTCCATCGAAGAGTTGGGAAGCAGCCGTGAGATGTACCCGGAAGCGCCGGAGAATGGAATTTATATTTTCCAGGATGACGTAAAAGTTGGTGAAAGTGCTATTCACGCTCTTGGACTGGATGATGTGATTTTTGAATATGAGATTACATCCAACCGTGTGGATTGTTACAGTGTGATCGGAATTGCAAGAGAGGCCGCGGCAACTTTCAGCAAAGAATTCAAGCCGCCGGTAGTAAAGGCAACCGGAAATGAGGAAGACGCTCATGATTATATCAAAGTAGAGGTTGTAGATAAAGAGCTTTGTCCCCGTTATACCGCACGTGTGGTAAAAAATGTAAAGATCGGACCGTCTCCCAAATGGATGCAGAGATGTCTTGCTGCCAACGGAATCCGCCCAATCAACAATCTGGTCGATATCACGAACTATGTAATGGAAGAATATGGTCAGCCGATGCATGCCTACGATCTGGATACCATTGCCGGAGGAAAAATTGTGGTTCGGCGTGCCGGGAAAGACGAGAAGTTCGTGACTCTGGATGGACAGGAACGGCAGATGGATGAAAATGTGCTGATGATCTGCGATGCAGAAAAGGCGGTTGGTATTGCAGGAATCATGGGCGGTGAGAATTCTATGATCACAGATAATGTTAAAACGGTTTTGTTTGAAGCAGCCTGCTTTGACGGAACCAACATCCGTCTTTCCAGTAAAAGAGTGGGACTCCGTACCGATGCATCCGGTAAATTTGAGAAAGGTCTGGATCCGAATAATGCGGAAGCAGCGATCAACCGTGCCTGCCAGTTGATGGAAGAACTGGGCGCCGGCGAGGTTGTGGGCGGTATGGTTGACGTATACAGCAAGGTCAAAGAGCCGGTACGTGTGAAATTTGAGCCGGAGCGTATCAACGCACTGCTTGGAACCAATCTTGATGAACAGACGATGCTGGATTATCTGGCAGAAGTGGAACTGGAATATGACAAGGAGAACAATGAGATTGTAGCGCCTACGTTCCGTCATGATATCTTCCGTACTGCGGATCTGGCAGAAGAGGTGGCAAGATTCTTCGGATATGACAATATTCCTACGACACTGCCGAGCGGAGAAGCAACAACCGGAAAACTGCCGTTCAAATTGAGAATCGAGGAAAAAGCCAGAGATGTAGCGGAATACTGTGGATTTTCTCAGGGTATGAGCTATTCTTTCGAGAGTCCGAAGGTATTCGACAAATTGATGCTGGATGCAGATGATAAGCTGCGGGAGGCGATTACGATCATGAATCCTCTGGGAGAAGACTTCTCTGTTATGAGAACCATTTCCTTGAATGGTATGCTGACCTCCCTGGCAACAAATTATAACCGCAGAAATAAAAATGTAAAATTATATGAACTTGGCAATGTCTATCTGCCGAAGAGCCTTCCATTGACAGAACTGCCCAACGAGCAGATGATGTTCACACTGGGAATGTATGGTGAAGGTGACTTCTTCAGCATGAAGGGAGTTGTGGAAGAATTCTTCAGTCAGATCGGTATGAAGAAACGGCCGGATTACGACAGTAAGGCGGGAAAGAACTTCCTTCATCCGGGACGTCAGGCAAATATCATTTATGAGGGAACCGTTGTCGGCTATCTGGGTGAAGTACATCCGGAAGTATGTGACAATTACGGAATCGGTGACCGGGCATATGTGGCTGTGATCGAAATTCCGGCTGTTCTGGAATATGCAACCTTCGATCATAAGTATGAAGGAATTGCAAAATATCCGGCGGTTACCCGTGACATCAGCATGGTTGTTCCGAAAAATGTTCTTGCAGGACAGATTGAGCATATGATTGCACAGCGCGGCGGTAAGATTCTGGAAAGCTACGAGTTGTTTGATATTTATGAAGGCCATCAGATTAAAGCTGGCTTTAAGTCTATGGCTTATTCGATTGTTTTCCGTTCCAAAGAGAAAACATTAGAGGAAAATGAAGTGGCATCGGCAATGAAGAAGATTATGAATGGTCTGGAAAGCCTTGGAATCGAACTGAGACAGTAGAAGGGAGCAGCGGCTCATGCGTTTATATATTATCAGACACGGTGAGACTCAGTGGAATGTGGAAGGAAGACTTCAGGGGCAGACGGATACTGAGCTGAATGAAAACGGGATCCGTCTGGCAAAGATTACGGCGGAGGGGATGAAAGAGATCCCCTTCGACCTTGGAATCTCCAGTCCATTGACCCGGGCCAAAAAGACAGCGGAAATTGTTTTGGAAGGCCGGAATGTGCCCATTTGGACCGATGAACGCTTGAAAGAGCTTTCTTTTGGAAGTTGGGAAGGACTGGGCTGCCATAAGAATAATTATGAAATTCCATCGGAGCATTTTGATGACTTTTATTTAAAACCGCTGGAGTTTGTTCCGGGAGAAGGCGGCGAGACAATTCCACAGCTTTGTCAGAGAACCCGGGAATTCTTTGAAGAATTGATCCGGAACCCGGAGTATCAGGATAAAACGATATTGATCGCAAGCCATGGATGTGCAGTGCGGGCGCTCTTAAATAATGTCTATGAAAATAAAGAAGATTTCTGGCGCGGGCATGTACCGATGAACTGTGCCGTAAATATTGTGGATGTAACAGAGGGCACTGCAACATTGATAGAAGAGGATAAAGTCTACTATGGCGAAGAAGACTGCGTGGATTTTTATGCGGTTGATAAATAAATCAAAGAAGTATTCAGATATAATCAGCGTGAAATAACCAATTATAAGATTGCCTGTACAGCTTCAATCTTTGGAGATATGGTTTTATAACCATAAAGGAAGACGAAGTATGAGCAGGCAATTTTATTGTGCTATTACATCGATGGAAAGAGCAGTTTTGTGAAAAAAGAGGGCAGGAAAGTGATTGACCGGAAGAGGGCTTTTGTAATAAAATGATGCGGTATATATAGGAAGAGAATACATAGACGGAGAGGAACTGTTATGAGCATCCAGAATAATTATAATCATACGATACGTGCCTGCTATATCGGGTATATTACGCAGGCAATCGTTAATAATTTTGCACCGTTATTATTTTTGACGTTTCAGAAGACGTATCATATTCCATTATCACAGATTACACTGTTAGTGACATTGAATTTTGTGGTGCAGCTTCTCGTGGATATCCTGGCAGCAAAATTTGTGGATAAAATCGGGTATCGGATTTCCGTAGTTGCCGCCCATCTGTTTTGTGCAGCCGGCTTAATTGGGATGGGCGTGCTGCCGGAACTGACAGCAACACCTTTGATCGGATTAATGATATCTGTATGTTGTTACGCAATCGGCGGAGGAATGATAGAGGTATTGATCAGTCCGATCGTGGAAGCATGTCCTACGGAGAGAAAATCGGCGGTGATGAGCCTTCTGCATTCTTTTTATTGTTGGGGTGCGGTGGCTGTGGTTCTTATCTCTACTATGTTTTTTTCATTAGCCGGTGTTGGAAACTGGAAATGGATGGCCGGTTTATGGGCGGTCATTCCGTTGGTAAATGCTTTGTTTTTTACGAAAGTGCCGATTCGCACGTTGGTGGAAGAAGGAGAAAGCATGGGCCTTCGTCAGTTGTTCCGCATGAAGCTGTTCTGGGTATTTGCTGTGCTAATGGTTTGTGCAGGTGCATCTGAGCAGGCGATGAGTCAGTGGGCGTCTGCGTTTGCTGAGAGCGGTCTGAACGTTTCCAAAACCATAGGAGATTTGGCGGGTCCCTGCTTTTTCTCCATTTTAATGGGTGCATCCAGAGTTTTCTACGCAAGATACAGTGAAAAGGTGGATTTGATGGGATTTATGAAGGCAAGTGCGGTCTTATGCATCGTCAGTTATCTGTTGGCATGTTTTTCCCCCATACCGTTGCTAGCATTGTTAGGCTGCGGTCTTTGCGGATTGTCGGTTGGTATTCTATGGCCGGGAACATTCAGTATCGCAGCGGCTGCTTGTCCGAAGGGAGGGACGGCAATGTTTGCATTGTTCGCTCTGTTTGGTGATCTTGGCTGCATGTCAGGTCCGACCATGGTTGGAATTTTGTCGGAGAAGTTTGACGGTTCTCTGAAAAAGGGATTGTTATTTGCAATCATTTTCCCGGTTGTATTGATTGGGGGAGTGATCCTTTGTAAAAAGCTTACCGTAGAAAAAGCGGCGGATACCCCATTGCAGGAAAAGCGGTAATATGATAGGATAGATAAAAGTAAGAGTCGGGAGAGACAATCTGGAAATTGTTGTCCTGTGTTCTTATATATGGTACAGAGAGAAATAAAGGGGAATAAAAAAGCGATGAAAACATCAGATTTTTATTATGATTTGCCGCAGGAACTGATTGCGCAGGATCCACTTGAGGATCGAAGCGCTTCCAGACTGATGCATTTGGATAAAGTAACAGGAGAGATCGTACATGGAAAGTTCCGGGATATCTTACAGTATCTGCAGCCGGGGGACTGTCTGGTAATTAATGATACGAAAGTGCTTCCGGCGCGCCTTTACGGGCGAAAGGTGGGCACAGATGCAGCAATTGAGATTCTGCTGCTGAAAAGAAAAGAACATGATATCTGGGAAACCCTTGTAAAACCTGGGAAAAAGTGCAAACCGGGAACCGTGATATCTTTTGGAGAAGGACTTCTAACCGGAGAGGTATTGGATGTGGTGGAAGAAGGAAACCGCCTGATTCAATTTCATTATGAGGGGATTTTTGAAGAGATTCTGGATCGTCTGGGTGAGATGCCTCTGCCCCCCTATATTACACATAAGCTTCAGGACAAGAATCGCTATCAGACCGTCTATGCAAAGAATGAGGGCTCCGCAGCAGCACCTACGGCAGGGCTTCACTTTACCCGGGAACTGCTGAAACAGGTGGAAGAAATGGGGGTCAGGATTGCTCATGTGACGCTGCACGTAGGTCTTGGAACCTTTCGTCCGGTAAAAGTGGAAGATGTAACCCAGCATCACATGCATTCGGAATTCTATATTGTGGAAGAAGATCAGGCGAAATTGATCAATGATACAAAAGCATCGGGGCATCGGGTGATTTCAGTTGGAACAACAAGCTGCAGGACGTTAGAATCCGCGGCTTCGGCGGATGGGATTTTGAAAGCGGGAAGCGGATGGACGGAGATTTTTATTTATCCGGGATACCAGTTTAAGATGATTGACGGACTGATTACAAATTTTCATCTTCCGGAATCGACGTTGCTTATGCTGGTTTCAGCGCTTGCCGGAAAAGAACATATTATGGCTGCCTATGAGGAGGCTGTGAAAGAGCGTTACCGTTTCTTTTCTTTTGGGGATGCGATGTTGATACAATGATACTTCTTTTCATATGGAGATGATAAGAGCAGGTCAAAAGAGATATTTCTCTTTGACCTGCTCTTGTTTTCAAGAAGGTAATTTATATTTTTCTTTCAGCATATGATATTCTTTTTCAAAGTCTTCGTCATTACCGCTCTTGACATATTGCAGATATTCGTGAGTATCAAATCCGCCGCTGTGAATCTGTGATACACAAACTGCGATATTCGAACAATGATCGGAAACACGTTCAAAATCAGTCATTACATCCGAAAGAATAAATCCCAGTTCGAGTGTGCATTTTCCGCTCTGAAGCCGACGGATGTGATGGGTTTTGATCTTCGCGTTTAAATCATCAATCAGCTCTTCCATAGGTTCTACTTTCTTCGCATCTTCCACATCTTCATTTAAGAATACATGGACAGAAAGTTCTACGATATCTTTTACTGCCTGGCTGTAAACCCGTAATTCCTTACCTGCGCCTTCCGAAAATTTAAGTCCTTTTTTCGTTATTTCGCTGGCAGACTGCATAATATTGACACTGTGGTCAGAAATACGCTCAAGGTCTCCGATACAGTGAAGCAGCATGGATAATGTCTGACTGTCCCTGTCGCCGAGGGTTTTACTGCTGAGTTTTACCATGTAAGTGCCCAATGCGTCTTCATAATGATCTACACGATTTTCCAGATCTGCTACAAGGAGAGCCTTGTCCTCGTTATAAGTTTCAAACAGATTGATAGCGGTTATAAGACCATCTTTGGTAAGTTCCGCCATCTTAGCGGCAACATTTTTGCAGCGTTCCAATGCAACGGCAGGGGTATCCAGAAAGCGGGTATCCAACAGCTGGTTTGCCTCATCGACCTGTATCTCATTTTTGGCAGGAACTGTAAGACGGGCAAGCTTTTCAAGAAGGCTGCCGAATGGAAACATAATTAAGGTTGCAAAGATATTAAATCCGGAATGAATTACTGCGATTCCGGCGGGGGCAACGGCAGTTTCCATAAAGCTGAAACCAATTACGGTGTTCAAGCCATAGAAAATCAGCATAAAGATAATGGTTCCCAGAAGATTAAAGTAAAGATGAACGGCAGCGGTCCGTTTTCCATTGGTGCTCGAGCCAATCGAAGAGAGGATTGCCGTAATACAGGTTCCAATATTCTGTCCCATGATGATCGGAAGCGCCACTGCATAGCTTACGGTACCGGTTACGCACAGCGCCTGAAGAATACCGATAGACGCGGCGGAGCTTTGAATGATAGCGGTCAGGATGGTACCTGCAAGCACTCCAAGAATCGGGTTGGAGAATTTTGTCAATATACTTGTGAATTCCGGTACATCTGCCAGAGGAGCTACCGATGAACTCATCGTGTTCATGCCGAACATAAGGATCGAGAAACCGCACATCATAGTTCCGACAGTCTTCTTTTTGTCGCTTTTGGAAAACAACAGCATGAATACACCGATAACAGCAAGAATCGGTGAGAAAGAAGAAGGGTTCAGCATCTTGATAAAGAAACTGGAACTTTCAATACCTGTGAGACTTAAAATCCATGAAGTAATTGTGGTGCCGACATTTGCACCCATGATGATACCAACTGCCTGGGATAACTTCATAATGCCGGAATTGACAAATCCTACAGCCATGACCGTGGTCGCTGAAGATGACTGAATAACGGCAGTTACGGCGGCGCCGAGCAAAACGGCGGTCAGCCGGTTGGAAGTGAGACGTTCCAGAAGCTTCTCTAATTTGCCGCCGGAAAGTTTTGTCAGTCCGTCACCCATGGTATTCATACCAAAAAGAAACATGGCGAGACCGCCGACCAGTGTTAAAATTCCAAATATGTCCACTGCTTTTCTCCTCTTATCGTATATTCTGAAAAATTCATAACTGTTCAGTATCAATACAGTTACAAAAATCCATACAATCAAATTATACCTTAGAGCGAGGAGTAAATTCAAGTATTTGTTAAAGAAATGAAAAGAATATATTAATTGAATGTAAATATAGAGAACTTTATGCTTATTTTTATGCAATATGCCGTTGACAGATTTGTCAGCGGCATATCATAACAGGGATTACTTATTCTTTTTGATTTTATTATCGCAATAGTTGATTCAAATCGTTATAAAAACCGGGATAGGAGATTGCTACACAAGCATCTCTCAGGATTTCAGTTTCACCTTCCGCAGCAAGACCTGCGATTGTAAACGACATGGCAATCCGGTGATCAAGACGGCTGTCGATTCTGGCACCATGAAGCGGTCTGCCTCCGCGGATAATCATACCGTCATCGGTACCTTCAATATTCACACCCATAGCAGACAGTTCCTGAACCATAATATCAAGACGATTGGATTCTTTTACTTTCAGTTCTTCTGCATTCCGGATGATGGTAGTTCCTTCTGCATAAGCAGCAAGCACTGCGATGATCGGGATTTCATCAATCAAGGTAGGAATCAGCGCGCCTTCTATGACTGTGCCGTGAAGGCCGGATGCTTTTATAAGAAGATCGGCAGTTGGTTCACAGCCCTGTTCTCTGATGTTTAATAAGGTGATATCTCCGCCCATCGCTTTGCAGACACGCAGTATACCGTCGCGGGTCGGATTGATTCCTACGTTCTTCAGTAAGATTTCAGAACCAGGAACCATCAGGCCGGCGGCCATAAAATATGCGGCGGAAGAGATGTCGCCCGGAACCATAACCTTTTGTCCGATAAGATATGGATCAGGTTCAACAGAAGCTGTGGTATCGTGGCTTTCCACCTTTGCACCGAAATAAGAAAGCATCAGTTCCGTGTGATTTCTGGAAAGATAAGGCTCTGTTACACAGGTTTTTGTATCCGCATAAAGTCCGGCAAGCAGTACACAGGATTTTACCTGCGCGGAAGCAATCGGAGATGCATAATGAATGCCTCGGAGCTGCTGACCGTGAATCAGAAGCGGTGCACAGTCATTGCCGCGGATACTGCGGATATTGGCGCCCATAGAAGTGAGTGGGGCCATAATACGTTTCATGGGCCGTTTTTGAATGGAATCATCTCCGGTGAGTTCACTGGAGAAGGATTGTCCGGCCAGAATTCCTGAAATCAGGCGGGTGGTAGTTCCGCTGTTTCCGCAGTCAAGAATTTCTGAGGGGGCCTGAAGACCACGCAGACCATTTCCGTGGATCAATAAATGTGTATCCTGTTTTTCAATGGAAACGCCCATCTTCTGAAAGCAGGAGATGGTAGAGAGGCAGTCTGCTCCTTCCAGAAAATTGGTGACTTCTGTTATACCTTTCGAGATTGCTCCGAACATAACCGCTCTGTGGGAAATGGATTTATCTCCGGGTACGGAGATTTCGCCGCGCAGAGGTTTTGATAATTTGGAAAATTTCATAAATCAGTTCTTCCTTTCCTTACTCCCGTCTGTGAATCCGGTAATTCCGGTCTGTCAGTACGGCAGCTGCTTTTGTACAGGCATCTTCCCCGTAAAACTCAATACGAAGAACACCTTCTTCGAATTCTCTGTTGTGGATGATGCCGACATTTTTTATATTGATGTTGTTCATAGCAAGAAGCGTTGTAATCGTAGCGATTCCCCCTGCCTCATCATAGAGATCACAGTACAGGACGAAAACTTTCCGGTTTGGACCGGATATCATGTCCGGAAGGGAATCCCGGTAGTTACGGGAAGATTCGAACATTTTATAAATTCCATCGCTGTCTTCGGAAGCAACCATAGATTTTGCCTGCTGCATCATATCCAGATAGACATCAAGGACCTTTAAAATCATGTCTTTGTTGGAGAGACAGATATGCTGCCACATTTCAGGGGAAGAGGAGGCAATCCGCGTGATATCCCTGAATCCGCCGGCAGCAATCAGTTTCATATGTTCCTCCGGCCCATCTAATGATGCAATTTCATTGACCAGTGTGGATGCAATAATATGAGGCAGGTGACTGACGCTGGCAGTGATAAAATCATGCTCCGTATAGGAGAGAACAAGGGGCAATGCTCCCAGTGAGTGTACCAGATTTTTGTAAGCGTCCACTTGCTCCGGAGTTGTTTCGGCAGAGGGTGTAAGAATGTAGTAGGCATTTTCGATCAGGTAGTCTGCGGAGTTGTCAAATCCGGTTTTCTCCGAGCCGGCCATAGGATGGCCCCCGATAAAATTGGCACCCATTCCCAGTTCATTGACTGCCCGATGGATATCTCCTTTCACACTTCCCACATCCGTAAGAATACAGGTTGGTTTTATGATTCCTTTGAGTGTTTCCAGATAGGAGATGTTCGTGCGTACCGGAGCGCAGAGGAAAATGTAGTCACAGTCACCGAAACGTTCATCCACCTGGTCACAGCAGATGTGGACAACATCGGCAGCCGCTGCCTTTTGAAGCGTTTCCGGTGTGTGGGTATATGCATAGATTCTGTATTCCGGATAAAATTTACGGATAGCTTTAGCGATAGAACCGCCGATCAGTCCCAGACCGATAAAGCCGATAGTTGTTGTTTCCATAAGATAATCCTTCCTGCAAGCCGGATCTGTCAGATCTGACTTTTGTTTATTCACCTTATTCTACTAAAAGTCGGAATAAATGTCAATTGTTTACCACTTTAAAGTTTAACGGTTTAAAGTGGGAGAAAGAGGAAGGAAGAAAGTGAAAACTTATAAAAAATAACAATTAATATTCAGAAAAAGCAAAATTAATGTTGTTTAAATTGAATAAAAAGCTTGAAAAGTTAACGCTTTTTTAGTAAAATATATACATACTATATTTTGGGAGGTATTACATATGGACGTTTTTAGAACCGACAGAATTAGGAATGTGGTGCTGCTGGGACATGGTGGTGCCGGAAAGACCACTGTGACAGAGGCTATGGCATATCTTTCCGGTATTACAAATCGCCTTGGAAAAGTTACAGATGGCAACACGGTAAGTGATTATGATAAAGAAGAAATCAAACGTAAATTCTCAATTACTACATCACTGGTGCCGATTGTTTGGGGAAAGAATAAGATTAATATTTTAGATACCCCCGGTTTCTTTGATTTTGTGGGAGAGGCAGAAGAAGCTGCCGCCGCTGCAGATGCAGCTGTGATTGTGGTATCCGGTAAAGCAGGGGTTCAGGTAGGAACACAGAAAGCGTGGGAACTCTGTGAAAAGTATAAACTGCCTCGTATGATTTTTGTAACAGAGATGGATATTGATAATGTCAGCTACCGTGAAGTTGTAGAACAGCTTACAGAGTTATATGGAAAGCGGATTGCACCTCTTCATATGCCGATCCGTGAGAATGAGAAGTTTGTCGGCTATATTAATATCGTAAAGAATAAAGGACGCCGTTATATAGATAAAGATAAGAAAGAAGAATGTGAAGTACCGGAATATTCTAAAGAATATCTGGAGAAATACCGTGAAACTTTGATGGAATCCGTGGCAGAAACCAGTGAGGAATTTATGGATCGTTATTTCGGCGGAGAGGAGTTCTCTGTGACTGAGATTTCCGCTGCCCTTTCCACAAACGTTCATGACGGAAGTCTGGTGCCAGTCTGCATGGGCTCGCCGGTGAATCTTCAGGGCATATCGAATCTGTTGGATGACATCTGCGGATATTTCCCGAGTCCGGCGGAACGAAAGCGTGCGGGAATCAATACTGCGACCAACGAGGTTTATGAGGCAGATTATAATTTCCAGAAGGCAAAATCTGCCACAATCTTCAAGACAATTGTGGACCCATTTCTTGGAAAATATTCCATGATCAAGGTTTGTTCCGGTGTTATTAAAAATGATGATGTACTTTACAATGTTGATCAGGATACGGAAGAGAAACTGAATAAATTGTATGTTCTGGAAGGCTCAAAGCCGATTGAAGTACCGGAACTCCATGCAGGAGACATCGGTGCGATCGCGAAGCTTGGAAGTGCCAGAACTGGTGATTCTCTGGCAACAAAAGCCAGTCCGATCCAGTACGGTAAGATTGATGTGTCCAAACCATATACATCCAAACGTTATAAGCCCAAAAATAAAGGAGATGTAGATAAGATTTCTCAGGCATTTACCAAAATGCAGCAGGAAGATCTGACTTTGAAAGTAGTAAACGACTCCGTAAACCGTCAGACATTAATCTATGGAATCGGAGATCAGCATATCGATATCGTAGTCAGCAAATTGCTGGAACGCTATAAAGTGGAAGTAGAACTGAGCCAGCCTAAAGTTGCTTTTCGTGAGACGATCCGCAAGAAATCCGATGTGGAAGCAAAATATAAAAAGCAGTCCGGAGGACATGGTCAGTATGGTCATGTAAAGATGCGCTTTGAGCCGTCTGGTGACCTGGAGACACCCTATGTATTTGAGCAGGAAGTTGTGGGCGGAGCCGTTCCGAAAAACTATTTCCCGGCAGTGGAGAAAGGAATGCAGGAAGGCGTACTTTCCGGTCCGCTTGCCGCATATCCGGTAGTAGGTGTGAAAGCCGTGCTCTATGACGGTTCCTATCATCCGGTAGATTCCTCGGAGATGGCATTCAAAACTGCTGCTATGATGGCATTTAAGAAGGGATTCATGGAAGCCACACCGGTTCTTTTGGAGCCGATTTTATCCATGAAGATCACTGTTGCCGACAAGTTCACCGGCGATGTTATGGGTGACCTGAATAAACGCCGCGGACGCGTTCTGGGTATGAATCCGGATCACAACGGCAATACGATCATCGAAGCAGATGTACCAGAACTTGAAATCTATGGTTATGGAACCGTCCTTCGTTCCATGACCGGCGGTGCAGGAGTATTCTCCTACGAATTTGCACGTTATGAGCAGGCGCCGTCCGACATTCAGGAGAAGCAGATTGCTGCAAGAGCAAGCAAAGTAAAAGATATTGAAGAGTAAGAAAACGATACGTGATGTTGTAACGTGGATATCACGATACAGGGTTTTATAGTTCAAACAGAATAAAAAACGTGCTGACAGACAACTGGAAAGAAGGGGGAGTGTCTAAAAATGGGGTCCCATACAATTCCCTTGGGTTGTCTGTCGGCATATAACATTAAGGCATATCTCGTTATATAAATCAAAATAGCCTGGGCTTGGAAATGACAAATAAGTGTCTGTTATTTCGTTTACCCTTTTGAATATAACCATAGATTCTATTATTTTTTCTCAAATTCTTGTATAAAATCTTCCATATTATTTCAACAACAAGAAAAAGCACCTTGAAAATTCAATAGACTTTATACTCTGTATGTGCTACAATACTTTTATCCACCTTGCAGAAAGGAGTAGTCTCATATGAATGATAATGAGTTAAAGGATATGTTTTTTTCCATTCAGAATAGTATTCTAAATCTTCAGAGTGAATTTACAGAAACAAGAAGTTCATTGCAAAGTGAACTTGCAGAGACAAGAAGTTCATTGCAGAGTGAACTTGCAGAGACAAAAAGTTCATTGCAGAGTGAACTTGCACAGACAAGAGACTCATTACATAATGAAATTGTAGAAGTAAAAGATTCGCTTTCGGAAGAAATTTCGGAAGTTAAACAGTCTGTGAGAAAATTAGAACTTACTTTAGAAAATGAAATCAATAAAAAGATTGACGCCCTTTTTGATGGTCGTATTGATGAGATAAGACATCGTAAAGAAAATATTGAAACCAATGCAAAAGTTGCCGATTTAGAAATGAGGGTTGACAACTTGGAAAAAATAATCAAAGCATCTTAAGCATCGTGTTCTGTACCCTATACAGAGTGTAAAGCCTATTGAACTTTCCATGTGTTTACACTCTTTTTTATTACACGGTAAAGAACCTGGATAGACTGTCCGTTCCCCTCTTGACAAATAGCACTGATATGCTAAAATAACAAATAGTTATAAGTAAAGACTGTGAAGAGGAAGAGTAAGAGTTTCGACTGATCCAGAGAGCTGCCGTCCGGTGCAAGGCAGTGAAGAACAGCTCCCAACTGGCCTTGGAGTTCCTTAGCCAAACGTCATAAGATGACAAGTAGATTAAGGCGGGTGATTCCGTTAAAGATAGAAATGAGTGCATCCATCTGTGATGGGTGAATTAGAGTGGTACCACGGAAGTTAACCCTTTTCGTCTCTGAGAATATCAAGGATGAGAAGGGTTTTTATATTTCATGAACAGGAGGAAAAGTAAATGTCAGTACCTTATAATCATAAGGCGATTGAAGCAAAATGGCGTGTGAACTGGGAGAAGAACCCGGTAAATCCAAAAACCGACACCGATGGAAAAGAAAAGAAGAAGTATTACTGTCTGGATATGTTCCCATATCCTTCCGGTAACGGTCTACATGTAGGCCACTGGAGAGGTTATGTGATCTCTGATGTATGGAGCAGATATAAACTGCTGAATGGCTATTATATCATTCACCCGATGGGATGGGATGCATTTGGTCTTCCTGCTGAAAATTATGCAATAAAGATGGGTGTACATCCTGCGAAATCTACAGCGAACAATGTTGCAAACATCAAACGGCAGATTCAGGATATTGCAGCGATCTATGATTGGGACATGGAAGTAAATACCACAGATCCGGAATTCTATAAGTGGACACAGTGGATTTTTGTTCAGATGTTCAAAAATGGTCTTGCATATGAGAAGGAATTTCCAATCAACTGGTGTCCGTCCTGTAAGACAGGACTTGCAAATGAAGAGGTTGTCAATGGAAAATGTGAGCGGTGCGGCGCTGAGGTAACAAAGAAAAATCTCCGCCAGTGGATGCTCCGTATTACCAAGTATGCGGACAGACTGCTTAACGATCTGGATAAACTGGATTGGCCGGAAAAGGTAAAGAAGATGCAGAGTGACTGGATCGGAAAATCTTACGGTGCTGAGGTTCATTTCCCGATTGAAGGAAGCGAAGACAAGATCACCGTTTACACCACCCGCCCGGATACTCTTCATGGTGCTACCTTCATGGTACTTGCACCGGAACATGCGATGGCAGCATCTCTGGCAACACCGGAGACAAAAGAAGCAGTTGAGAAGTATATCTTTGATGCTTCCATGAAGTCCAACGTAGATCGTCTTCAGGATAAGGAAAAGACTGGCGTATTTACTGGAAGCTATTGCATCAATCCGCTCAATGGAGCGAAAGTGCCGATCTGGCTTTCGGACTATGTACTGGCTGATTACGGTACGGGAGCAATCATGTGTGTACCTGCTCATGATGACCGTGATTTCGAGTTTGCAACCAAATTCCACCTTCCGATCATTCAGGTAATCGCAAAGGAAGGAAAAGAAATTGAACAGATGACAGAGGCTTATACAGATGCGTCAGGAACCATGATCAATTCCGGAGAATGGAATGGTATGGAATCTGCGGTACTGAAAAAAGAAGCGCCTCATATGATCGAAAAGATGGGTATCGGTAAAGCAACGGTAAACTATAAGCTTCGTGACTGGGTGTTCTCACGTCAGCGTTACTGGGGTGAGCCGATTCCGATTATCCACTGTCCGAAGTGCGGTAACGTTCCGGTTCCAGAAGAAGAGCTGCCGCTGCGCCTTCCGGATGTGGAGAGCTATCAGCCGACAGGCACCGGAGAATCACCGCTGGCTGGGATTGATGAGTGGGTAAACTGCAAGTGTCCGGTCTGCGGTGCAGATGCAAAACGTGAGACGAATACTATGCCTCAGTGGGCTGGGTCTTCCTGGTATTTCCTGCGTTATGTGGATAATAAAAACAGCGAAGAACTGGTTTCCAAGGAAAGAGCAGAGAAATATCTTCCAGTTGATATGTATATCGGCGGTGTGGAACATGCAGTACTGCATCTTTTGTATTCCAGATTCTATACGAAATTTCTGCATGATATCGGCGTGGTTGATTTTGATGAACCATTCCAGAAACTGTTTAACCAGGGTATGATTACTGGTAAGAACGGTATTAAGATGAGTAAATCCAAAGGAAATGTGGTTTCCCCGGATGAACTGGTAGAGGATTACGGTTGTGACTCCCTGCGTATGTATGAATTGTTTGTAGGACCGCCGGAACTGGATGCTGAGTGGGATGATCGTGGAATCGACGGTGTCAATCGTTTCCTGAAGAGATTCTGGAAGCTGGCACAGGACAGCAAGGATGCAGAGGTTCAGGCAACAGCCGAGATGGTGAAGCTCCGTCATAAGATGGTATTTGATATCACACAGCGGCTGGAATCCTTTAGTCTCAATACCGTAATCTCCGGTTTTATGGAGTACACAAATAAATTCGTGAATCTGGCAAAGACAACAGGCGGTATCGATAAAGAGACCATTGAGACAGCCACTATCCTGCTTGCTCCGTTTGCGCCGCATATCGCGGAGGAAATCTGGGAGGGGTATGGACACCAGGATACTATTTTCCGTGAACAGTGGCCGACCCATGATGAGGAAGCTATGAAGGAAGACGAAATTGAGATTCCGGTACAGATCAATGGAAAGACGAAAGCCGTGATCAGCGTAGCAACTTCTATCAGCAAAGAAGATGCGATTGCTGCCGGCAAGGAGGCTATTGCAGATAAACTGACTGGAACGATCGTGAAAGAGATTTATGTACCAGGAAAAATTATCAATATTGTGCAGAAATAAAATAGAGTTTCCAAAAAATTTATAAGTTTTGAAAGGGTGAAAGATTTCACCGGATGTAAAGATAAAAGAAGGAACGCAATAACAAGTGAGTTATTGCATTCCTTCTTTCTTAAGTTTCATGAATGAAAAGGATTTAAAAGAGTCCTTTGAAAAATTCGGAAACATCAGCGTTAAAGATTTTGCTAAGTGCGATTAATTCGCTGACTTTAATATTCATTCTGTTCGTTTCAAGTTTCGCATAAGTACTTTTGGAAATTTCAATTCCCATAAGTTGTAGATGCGCGATTACCTGATCCTGTGTCATATGGACACTTTTTCTAAGACGTTGAATATTTTGCCCGATATCCATGTCTGGTCTGATTTTCTGCATAATCGTTATACTCCCAAATGTTTCGTAATAGAGAATTATATGCTTGATTTTAATTAGTATTTCGTTTATAATGTTTCGTAATAAAGAAATATTTTGCTATAAGGAAAAATAGAAGGAGTAAGTATGAGATTTACAGAAGACATATTAAAATGGAAAAATGTAAGAGATATGATTTGGAATATAAAGAAGCAAGAAGGTGATGAGAAAGCAGATTATCAGCTAATGTATGACTCTTTGTTCAGCGATGTAACAAGTGCTTTGAGAATTTTACAGAGATCAGAAGATGTAAATGCCAAAAAAGCAAGTCAAATTTTGATGAAAGGGCAGTGTAAGACGGAAGAGATTTATATAGAATCAATCTAGTTTTTGTATTGGAAATGTGTTAATATTAAAGTAATAAATCTGGATTTGAAAGCTAAATGCAACTGGTACAGAAAATTAAGAATCCAATATCGGACTGCGCATTTGAGTATTTATTGAAATATAGAATAGATATTTCTCTGGTAATCAAAAATGAAAAGCATTTTAATTACTGGGTAGATAATCTTCCATATTACCGCAATGTTCGTGATGAGGGGGGAGTCAAGGTAGGATAAAGACAAGGCTCTTTTTCAAATATTGTTTTTGCTGGCACAAGGAACCTTAGCGAATGTCAAAATGTGTTTTCTAGTGTTTTTCTGGAGAATTAGGAAAAGTGATTGACAGAATTAAGATGATACATGAAATTTGTATTTACTGAATGGCTTTATATGCTATTATGAAGGAGGGAAGTACTGTATGAAAAGATATGTTATGTTTGCATAGCAACGGCTATTGCAAGATAAAATCATAGATTGTTATAGCCATTGCTATTCCTGATAAATTAAATTTTAGGAGGCAAACATGGGCTATATAAAAGCAGAAGAGATTCTGCCTGTAGAAATAATAGAAATGATACAGCAGTACGTGGATGGGGCTAATATCTATATTCCAAGAAAAGAGGATCATCGGGCAGGATGGGGACAGATCAATCGAGCAAAGGAAAGAATTTACGCAAGGGACATGCGCATATATCAGGAATATAATCAGGGTACTAAAGTACAGGAACTTGCAAAAAGATATTATTTGTCAGAGAAAAGTATATGGCGAATTCTACGTAAAATGAAAAGTGGCTGTTAGAAGCAGATGAGTCGGCATTTGAAAGTGTCGGCTCACTTTTTATTATAAAAGAAAATGAGGTTGCGTTTTGGGGTAGAGTGTATATAAAATATGTCTGTGAATGATTGTTTTTGAAGTGAGGAGGGAAGCAGGTTGACTACACCTAATTACATTGCATAGTAAACGGACATGTCTGCTATCGCAGACATCACCATTCATGAAAGTCGATTGCTCCGCACTTTGTGCTCCCGCAATCGCCGCC
>UQAW01000040.1 GCA_900539175.1 uncultured Lachnospiraceae bacterium | reverse complement strand
CCAGCGGGCATTTTTAATTTCAAGGGTTCTCTGAAAGGAGAACTTTCCTTTAATACAAGAAAGACGCCCGCCCTTGTAAAAGGACGAACGCCTGTATCATTCGCAACCACCTGTTACATACTATCATATGCATCCCTTTTAACGCCGGGACTGCGGCCCTGCTTACTGATTCTTCAGCCAGGCAACTCAGAAGTGATGTTCGGCTGCTCTTACTGGTACCGGGCTTTCACCTTCCCCGATTCGCTGAAACGTTCATAAACAACTTACTGTCTTCGTCATCGTTTTTATCAATAGATAAACTTATTATAAGTAGGATGATAACGGCTTGTCAAGAGATTTCCCGCCTTTTTCTTATTTATTCCGCTTCTTTCTCCGCCGAACCACCAACGCATCCTTCTTCTTCCGGATTTCCTCCGCTTCTGGTTCACTGCTGATCTTTATGGTTTTCACAACATAGAATTTCCCTTGATCCGTCTTTTTCATCCGGATTTTACCCTTCAAATATCCGTGAACCGGACAGATTGCAATACAGTAGTAATTCTTGGCGTTGACAGAAAACCACCGAAGCTTCTTTCTCGCCATCTTCTCACACTTGCAGCACTGTGTAGATACCACCTCTTTATCGGCGATCGCTTCCTCTTTGCTTGCAAATTCCCTGGAGACATACTTGGAATATCCGTTATAGATTGCGTGTATCTCTTCATCCTTATGCTTCGGATTCTGATAGACATCAATCGAATCATATGCATAGACAATATCCCATTCAATCAACTGAAAGATCTTTGCCGTATAATAAGCATCTGACAATGCCTGATGAAAGGTCAGTTCCTTGTCCAACTGCAGAAAATCAATCCCATACTCCAGAGACCGTCTTTCCTTGGTATTCTCATAATTGATCGCAAACAGCTTCTGTACATCATAAAAATGCAGCGGTCCTTTCATCATTGAAAGAATTCCATAATACTTCATATTCCGCTGCAGCTCTATCAGATCCCCTGCACCCCAGGTACAAAACTGAACCTCGCTTCCAGCCCAATTCAAAAACCGGGTTACTGCCTCCGGAAAAGCCATTCCTTGTCGTAACTCCTCCTCTGTCTTCTTTACGATCTCTCTTGTCCGGAAATGAAGCTTCGGATAAACCACCGGCCGTACTAAACAGTGAAACTTATCTACCATCTTCCGCTCGCTATTTAATTTTACCGCTCCAATCTCTATGATCTCAAAGGGGAGCGCCGGAACCTCCCGCTCCTTTCCGTCAGGACACTGGTTCCATTCCAGATCAAATACTATATAGTCCATAAAAGGATTATACCACGGTTCTTATAGAAATGGAATCTCACATTTACCAGATTGTGATCTGTCACTTATCCGCCTGTATTTTCCTGCAGCAGTGATTCCCCTCTCAGCTGTGCATCCGAAAGTCCTTCCTCCACACTTTTTTTACCCGTTAATATCTGTTCAAACTCCTCCCTCGCAATTTCGTAGAGATTGGATAACTTATTTTTCTGTGAAGAGATTGCATAATTTTCCTTTGGCTGAATCAAAACCTCTCTCGCCGAATGAGCATCCATCCGGTCGCCGATCTTCCCCAGAAGCAGTTTTTCAATTTCATCCGCATCAAATCCCCGATAAGCGGGAATTCTCCCCCCCTCCACCATGGAAAGAATCCCTTTCGTCGTGTACCACCGGATAAATGCCCACGCCTCCTTCGGGTATCTTGTATAAGGATTAATAGAAAGAAAATCTCCAAGTCCTCCCTGATCATAACAGCGTTCCCCTTTATCCGCCACCGGATAAGGCACAACCGCGATCTTAAAATCCGCTGGATATGTCTCCGTATCCTGTATACTTCGGATCAGCCATGGCCCGATTGTCATCGCACAGCGTCCCGTAAGAAACATGGATTCCTGCGTCAGCTTCTGCGTAACGCTGTCCTCATGCGAAGGGGCTGACTGGTCTGTACGCATCATCTGGCAGACCATATCTACCAGCTGATACATCTTTTCACTGTCAAAATTTACATGTGTTCCATGATCTTTATAAAGCGGGTCCTGCCCCATTGATCTGGGTGCGATAAAGTCCAGCATATAGCACAGGTTCTGCTGCGTGCAGAAAAACATACCGTATGTCTTGTTCTCACCTTCCCCATGTGTCAGCCTTGCAGCAATCTCACGGAATTCCTCATAGTCCCATTCTTCCGGAAGCGGAATCCCGGCATCATCAAACATATCTTTATTCACCATGACTCCATATTGATCCAGTTTCGTCGGTATTCCATAAGGTTTGCCGTCAATATAATAATTCTGCGGATCAATATTATACCATTCTGCCAGATCTATCTTTTCCTGCTCAAGGAAACTGCTCAGATCCAGTGCCATCTGATTCACCGCACGCCTCTCCAGTCTTGCAATGTCATACGAAAAGTATACATCTGCATTTCCGCCGGATAACAGCGTGCTTTCCAGTCCCTGATTACCGGCATCCGTATTGTTATAATAACAGTACTCCGCCTTAATTCCCTCTTCTGAGAATGTACGGTTAAACTCCTCAATCACCTGATTGGGACCTGCACCCGCCGGAACACTTCCCCAAATTTTCAAAATTACCATATCTTCTTCTGCAAGTCCATTCTCCTCTTCTCTTCCCAGCAGGACCCCCCCTGTCATAAGTACTGTGATCAGGCAGACAGCCAGTATGATCCAACTATATTCTTTGATTTTCTCCATCCGGGACCCTTCCTTTCCCCTTTATCTCTTCCGTACATCATTGGGACTTTGCCCTGTTATTTTCTTAAACAGAATACTAAAATAATTGGGACTGTCAATTCCTACCATCTGTGCAATTTCATAGATTTTATAATCTGTGGTCAGCAGCAGATCTTTTGCCTTTTCAATCCTTGCCTGATTCACATAGTCCACAAAGTTATATCCTGTTTCTTTCTTAAAGATATGAGAAAAATAGCTTCCGTTAATTCCCAGCATTTCCGATACAGATGTCACGGTCAGCTCCGAAGCAAGATTATTACGGATATACTGTTTGGCCTTCATGATATCCTCTCTTGGCGCCGGCGCTTTCTCATCGTTAATTGCCGCTATAAAACGCTCCACAATCGTATCAAACCCTTCTTTAATTCTGGTGGATGTATCTCCATTTACCACAACATCGTACAGGCTGTCCTCATCTTTATCACGAAGTTTTTTCGCATCTACCTGATAATACTCCGCATTCTTGATAATCCCATGGTAAAGTTCCATATAGTACTTGCGCACCTCGGCTTCATTTACATTTTCAAGCTGACCCAACTGCCGGAAAAAACGATTGACATAATTCTTTAGTTTTTCTCCGTCTTTTGTTATCTGCCTGCCTACATCCTGCACCAATCCCTCATAAGGAATCTTCAGCTTCTTCTTCGTTCCGCCAAGTTGGCTGCAGGTACAATAATATCCCAATCCTTTGTAAATACGCCGCTCAATCCCTGTCTGCGTCACCTTTACCGCCTGCCGGATCTGCGCGGCGTTCTCACATCGGCTGCTCAGGCATCCGGATATGGTAATCCCCAGGTAACGTCTCACATATTCTCCCATCTGAAAAAAACAGCTTTTCACACTGTCCTGGATTTCTTTCTCCTCCCGGTCAGCTCTGATCAGAATTACCATCCCATTCTTATACTGATAGATATCACAGATCAGACATTTGCCCAGCAATTCCTCCGAGATGTTTATCATGGAAAATTCCAGAAGGTTCGTCTCCCGGATGGTATTTCCGGGAAGATTCAGCTTAAAATCATCAATAGAAACCTGCAGCACAAATACCGGTTCCATCAAACTGACTTTAAGATCCAGACGCTTTCTTTCCTGCTCTGCCTCTTCCAGACGTGCATAGGTGTTTTCCAGAATCCTCACCAGAAGCCGCTGACGTATCTCCGGTATATTTTTCCATTTTGCAGGAGGCCCCTCATTTTCCTGAACTTCCTCGGTTTCAACTTCGTTCAGCATCTCCAAAAGACCTTCCGGCGTCACTTTAAGTTTAAATACATAATCCACAGCTCCCAGCTTCATAGCTTTTTTTACATTGTCCATATCATTATAGCTGCTCAGTACAATAAATTTTACAGACGGATATTTTTTTCTGCAATGCTGTATCAGTTCAAATCCGTCCATGGGAGCCATAACCAGATCCGTCAGTACAATGTTGGGATGATGTTCTTCGATCAATTGGAGCGCTTCCTTACCGTCGGCCGCCTCTGCAACCACCTGATATCCGTATTTTTCCCATTCCAGTATTGACTTGATTCCAATTCTTACCAATACCTCGTCATCAACAATCATAACCTTTTTCATCATTTTCCATCTCCATATACGGAAGAATATATTTCACAACCGTCATATTCCGCTCTTTATAAATATGCAGACCATATTCTTCCCCATAAGTCATCCGGATGATCTCATCCACGTTGGTCATTCCAATTCCCGTTACCTGTTTTACATCCCGGTGACCGTTTCCTTTTTCCTGCTCAAACTTTTTCAGTGCCTCATCTGCGATCAATGTTCCATTATTCCGTACATACAGACAAAGCCTCTCTCCCTGTCTCAACCCGTCAATCTGAATCAAACCTTCCGTATGCAAATCCTTAAACCCATGAATGATACAATTCTCCACAACCGGCTGCAAAGAAAACTTTAACATTCTGCAATTATGCAATTCCTCCGTGATCCGGACCTCCAGCTTGCATCTTCCCCCATATCTCAGGTTCTGGATATAAATATAGGCACGGATACTATCCAGCTCCTGCTTTAATGTCACCTCATTGCTGCCTTTGTTCATGGTATATTGAAGCATATCTGTCATGGCATCAATACTTTCCACGATATTATCCTGTTTCCGGATAATTGCCATCCAACGTATGCTGTTTAATGTATTGAAGATAAAATGGGGATTAATCTGGGCACGAAGCAATTCAAACCGGTAACGTTCCTTCACCTCATACTCGTGATCCAGTTTTTCAAATAAATCATTGATGTTACAGGTCATCTGTTCAAAGGCGGCATACAATTCTCCGATTTCATCCTTCCCGGGATATTGATACTGAAATTTATCCTTCACATGATAGTTGGACACCTTCCATGAAATTACCTTGATTGGCTTTACAATCGCCTGAGATATCACATACACCGTCAAAATCAAGAATACGGAAAATGCAAGAAAAAACACAACTGTTTTCATCAGGTAACTCTGGGTTTTTTCCGCTACATTCTGATAATCGATCAATGCCACCACTTTAAAATCATCATTTTTATAAAACAACGGATTGGATAATGTATAATAATAGGTCAGATACTTTCGATGATGAATACTCTGAATCATAGTTCCGCTTTTTTCTTTCAGACCTGCATAAATCTGTTCCCCATACGCACGGACTTCCTCAGGAAGCAAATCATCCGACTGTCCTGTGGAACAAATAAAAATCATATCCTTTTCACTGTACTTATACTGCTGCAGCATCTGATTCAACTGTGACACATCCATACTGATCAGCATCATACCCTCATCCATAAAGCGCGCCAAAGATATATAACGAATATTCTTTCCTGCTTCCTCTGCAAATGGTGATTCTCCAAACAAATTCCATACCAGATATCCATCCTGCTTTTTGGCTTCCTTTACCCAGTCTTCCTCCAACAGAAAGGAGTAATCATTATAGTTAATCCCCCAGTTCGTATAGAGGTTTTGATTTTTGTCAAAAAAAGTAAGCTTCAATTCGTCCGAATCAAAGACATTACTGTAGATCAAATTGGCTACCCGGCTGTCAAAATACGTACATTTTTCATAATAACTTTTCGTATCGTCTGTCATTGCACTTTGAAACTCTGCATCGGAATAAAAAATATTGGATACATTAATCAGATTTTCCTGCTTTTTATAAATTTGTTCTTCACTGCCCGAAATTGTCTGACTGACCTTACTGCTGATTTCCTCATCCAGAAACGACGAAAAACTGGAATTAAGATAAATGAACATAAAAAAGATAGGCGTCAAAATTGAAATACTTATGATCAAAAAGACTTTTGTAGAGAAAGACCACCTTCGCTTCATATTCCATCCCCCATAATGTATATCGCTAAGTGATACAACACATTTTATTGTAATTACTGAATATGTACAAGAACTTCTTTTAATTATACTTTAACCAATAATTGTATTTCAATCCACCAAATCCAAGAAATCTAAAACTCAATCTAAAAATATTAATAATGTTGGGGGCAAAAGGTATTTTGACCCCTATGATACACGGATTGCTCCGCATTTCATGGTATCATATTAATAGAGGCGTGTCACATCTGTGAACCGCCTCTATTGTCCTTTCTTTATTTCAGTTTTTCCGCATACCGTAAGAGAATCACAGCACAAACCGCCCTTGGGACTTCTTCCTGCGGCGCAAGTGTCTTATCAAGACCATTTCCCTGAATCAATCCTACTCCGACACACCACTTCATTGCCTCTGCGGCAAATGCTGATACCTGATCTCCATCCGGAAATTTTTCCAAATCCCCTTCTGCTGAAACATCTTTCTTCTGATACTGTGCATACCGATATATCACAGTTGCCATCTGTTCTCTTGTAATGCTGTCTGCCGGTCCAAAATGCTCATCATCATATCCCCTTATCACTCCGATGCTCTTTGCCCAGATCACAGCATCCGTATAGAATTCTCCTTCTTCTACATCCACAAAACAGTTTTTGCCGGATATCTCTGGTTTTCCTGCCATGCGATAAAGAATGGCTGCAAACTGTGCGCGGGTCAGGTTTTGAGATGGTGCGAATACTGTCTCGCTCATACCTGTCATCCATCCCTTTTCGTAAGCTCCACACACACTCTGATAATACCAGTCCTCCATATTCACATCTGTAAATGGAAGTTTTACCGGATCCGGCGCTGCCCATGCCTTCACTTTTATGTCCCCGTTTGTAGGACAAAGAGGGAGCTTAAGTTCTGAATTATCTTTTACCAGTCCCTGTACATCCGGCAGACATCCGTAAAGATACCTCATCGTCACAGTTCCATTGACCGCTTTTTTCAATGTAAGTTCTATGGTTTCCCCGTCTTTTTTAACTGCAGAAATAATCTCTGCCTTTTCTCCATCTTCAAAGACCTCAAACCCTGTAATTCCTTCAGCCGGAGTTATATCATCCCCGCCATAATGCTTCACTTTTACCTGAATGGTTGTCTGTTCCTGATTGCCGAACACCACATCTGTAATTTCCGGTCCCTGATAATATTCGGAATCTCCCAGACTATAACAAATTGCATTGGCAATCCGCTGCCCGATTATAGATTGGGATGCTGTGGTATAATGTAAATTATCCGGATTACGCTCCAGATCCATCTCTGACGCGCCCATAAGAAGGGTAACCCCATTATCCGCATCCTTCTGGGCGCTTCGGATACCTGTCATAAAGGGATCACGGCTGGAATCCCATTTTCCTGCTGCCATAGCCGGACCAAGCTGACAGTAAATCAGAGGAACCTCATACCCCAGATCCTGATGATAGTATCCGATCAGTGTCTCCAGGCCCTGACGGTAAACCTCTTCCGATGTGCTTCTGGACACATCATTTTCTCCCTGATTCATAATAATGAATTCAATTCCTCCTGCCGCTCTCGCACGATACAGGGAATTTCCGTACAAGTTGCTTCGATCCGCAGGATTGCCCTCATTCCGCTTCAGCCATCCATTATACTCAGCCATCAAAGAAACTCCTCCTTTGGCAGCAGGAATGAATCCTACCGGAATCTGATACGTTTCCACCAGTTTATTGCCGATTGCGGGAACCATAGAGCCTCCGTAAGAGCCGTCACCGGCAACCGAAGTATCTCCTTTATCGTATGGGTCTTCCAGATGTGTCCATGTTTCGTTCATAAAGTTGGATACCAGATCATCCGCTTCCACATAAGGCTTCTGAAGACCGATTCCCACCATATTGGACTGTCCGATACAAAGGATATTCATACCGATGCCCCAACGATTTTCGCTGTTTTCCTCTACAAGAGGAGCATTGTTTTCATCCACCGCCCTCAGAAGCGTCCTGTACCAACCGCCCTGTGGAAGCACAAATTCTGCCTCATAGGTTCCTTCTTCCGTATTTACGCTTACTTCGGTCCAATCCAGAATTTTCTCATCGGAATCATCATATGTTACAACCGACAATTCCAGTTTCTTCATCTTCGGCACACGGACACTTCCTGTGAATGTTACCTTTTGGTCTTTTGTTTTGGAATTTCTCTGAATTACCTGCCTGTCGTCAAAATCCTGGGGTGAAATCCAACCATTGCCGCCCGGTTCCGCGAAGATGAAATCATCTACTTTCATTGTACCATTATAATACCGCAGACCTGCCGCACCGCTTTTACATAACTTCTGATTTTTAAGTACCGTGTCGAAAACAGGATCATTATCCACAGTCACCGTTGCCCGGTTGCCTTTCAATACAACCTTCAGGCAGGCAATCCGCCCCGGCGTCCATTTATAATCTGATACAAGTTTTGAGGCTGCTTTTCCATCGATCATTTCCAGCAGCTCTAATCCTCCTTCTACGAACCGCACATGTGCATAATTATCAGCATCCTGATAGCGGAACACCAGACCGCCTCCGCCGGTAAAACCGCTGTCTATGGTAATAAACGCACTGATCATTCCATCAGTCTTTTCACTGGTGGTATTCAGGATTCCAAAAGCTAAAGTGCCGCCTGAAGCTGTCATCACAAGCTGGCTTCCCTCAATCTTATTGGCTCCTGTAAAGCTCCAGGAAGCCGGCAGAGGACTGCTGTTAAAGTTAAAGGTATGTTCCTTACTGGTCTTAAAAATATCGCCAAGATCCGGTGCGGTATTCTCTGCTCCTTTTTTCTGTGCAAACAACCAGGGCATCCAGATATCCGTCTGTTCAAACAGGCGGCGCTGAATATAATGATCATCACCTTCATACTCCAGATAGGCTACATTGCTTCCTGCTGCCTGAAGTGCAGCGACCATATCTCTGGAACCTGTTACAGGTACTGTAGGATCACTGTCTCCATGGAGTACCATAAGAGGCATATCCTTTATCCGTTCTGCCTTGGACGGGTCCCCTGCACCGCACATGGGAATTGCCGCTGCAAAAGTATCCGGATATCGTGTGACCGCATCCCAGGTTCCATATCCGCCAAATGACTGCCCCATCAGATACAGTCGATTTTCATCCACTGAATACTTCTTCTGAAGATCGCCGATCATACCCATCAGTAATTTTAATGCATTGCTCTCCCCTGTCTTACTCTGATCATAACTTCCCAGACCCCAATCCGTATTTACCCATTTCTTATCAGCAGGAAGCTGAGGAACCGCTATGATACACGGATAATCCGGATTATCAATCAGCGGATTTATCAAAGGCGCCAGATTGACAAGCTGCTTTTCATTGTCCGTTCCTCTGGAGCCTGCTCCGTTTAAATATACCAGCAGCGGATATTCCTTTTCTTTTTCATAATCTGCCGGAACATACAGACGATAGCTTAATGGATCATTCTGTATACCGGTATCTTTGTATGTACACTTGTACATCTCGTCCATCTTATGAATGGGTTCCAGTGTTGGTTCTGGTTCTTCTTCTCCTTCTCCTACCTGTGAAAATGTCAA
Source organism: uncultured Lachnospiraceae bacterium (assembly GCA_900539175.1). Taxonomy (GTDB): domain Bacteria; phylum Bacillota; class Clostridia; order Lachnospirales; family Lachnospiraceae; genus Novisyntrophococcus. Next base: position 21,822 of record UQAW01000040.1, on the reverse strand, counting down.
TGTATCAAGCACACAGTTTGCTCTTCCATCTGCTGCCGAAGTACCTGCCACCGTAAAGCGAATCGTATGTTCGCCGGAGCTTTCAATCAGAATATTTTCAAAAGCAGTTGACCGGTATCCTACGTTCTGACTCAGGAAATCAATGGGTTCTCCCACATTTTTCCCATCGATACTGATTTGATACGTTCCATAGGAATTACTGTAAAACTTGGTTCTCAGATCCAGTTTATAGATCCCCGCATCCAGAGAAACCCCTAAGAACTCCACCCACTGTCCGATTCTTGACTCTGCCGTTTCTCCTCCTGGTGTAAATTTTACCGTTGTATTCCCTGTAGCACCTGTTTTATCGGTAATCACCTCCACATTGGAAGCAGATGCTTCCGAAGCCGTACTTGTCAGGGTATCCATCTCATAAATTACTTTCAATGCCTCTACCGTAACAACCGCCTGTCCGGTAATCCGGACACCGTCTTTTTCCGCGGTTACTTCAATCACAGACCTGCCTGCATAGGCTCCTGTAACAACACCCTGCGCATCTACGGAAGCCGTTTTCGTATCTTTCGATTCGTAAGTAAAAGCAAGTGATTCCGCGCTTACCATACTTTCATCACTATACTTCACACCCGTAACTTCAACCTGTGCGGTTTTGCCCAATCCGATCGTACCGGGATTGATCTTCACTGCCAGAGAAACCGGAACAGCCGCCTCTACCTCTACCTGGCATCTGACCTCCACTTCCGGATTCGATCTGGAAGATACAAGAATCCCAGTGCTGCCTTCCTTTACTCCTTTTACAACTCCCTCTGCAGTAACTGTCGCAACAGAACGATCCTCACTTCTGAAATCAACCTGTTTAAAGGTCGCATCTGCCGGAATCACCTCTTTGATCTGAAGCTTTTCACTGCTTCCGGCTTTTAAAGCAAGACTCTCCTTTTCCAATACAAGGTCTGTTACAGGTGTAAAGATACCGCCTGTGACCAGAACCTCTGCAGATTCCTTAAAGATTCCGTATCCATAAGAAATCTCCAATGTACAGGTCGTGTCCGGCGCGGTATAAGTTCCTGTGAAATAAGAACCATCCGCTGCATTTTCCGTAACTGTAACCTTCTCGCTTTCTCCGGTCATCGTATTGGTCACCACCACTTCCGCGGTTTCTACCTGACTGTAATCCAGATTCGCCGCTGAAGTCAGGGTAATCTGAATTGGATTTCCGGCTTCCACTTTCGATACATCCGTGGATACCGAAATCTTGTCTGCCGCCTCATAAGCCAATGAAGCATTCCATGCACTGTTATAAGCAATCCAGCCTTCGGTATAACCTGGATCTGCATCCGGATTATAGGGATAGGAAGCCTCCTTTGGAGAACCATCGATTCTTCCTGTTACCTCCCCAAGGACGCCGTTTCCTCCTGCATACTTTTTGTACCATCCAAGATCCGCACCTTCGATGTCACGTACCGCATCATAGAAAAACATACGGCCGCTGGGATTTCTTCCAAACATATTATCGATCGCCGCATCACCGATGGTCTGCAGCATCTCTTCGTCCGTTCCGCCCAGCACCCGTCCGGCTGCATACATCGCTGACTGGAGACCTGCTTCACTGCCGCATTCGTTCATGATGGAAGTCCACTGTCCCTGGTCATAGGCCCATTTTGCCCCTGTCCAGTAATCGGAACTGTCTCCTGCCGCCGCAGAAGCGGCCATACGCATATCCCACTGATTATCGGAACGAGCCGTCATCACAGACGCCCACCTTGCAATCTCAGATTTCAGATTCCCTGGCGCCCGCTCCGGATACATTTCCTGAAAGTAAGCCAGGTTTTCCATCACCACGTGCTCACTCATCCTCTGCCCTTTGGAATAGCGGGTATCTGTAATATTAAAATGTTCCAGAACATAGACGCAATTATCATAAGCTGCCTGGAAATACTTTTCCCCATCTCCAAGTCCGTCCCGACGTACAATCTCATACATCATCAGATTGGGCACGATAGAATGTGCCGGCGGGTATCCTCCCTTGATTTCCCCCACCACATCCTGTACTTCCAGAAGATTATGTTTTTCTCCCTGAATATTCCACCACATATCTTTCTCTGCAGCAGGAGCCGTAGGATCCTCCCAAACCTCAATCGTCATATCACGGATTCTTTCATAATCCTCTTCTGTCACATACGCGCTGATTTCCGGATAGAGATACAGGAAATAAGCCAGTTGCTCTTTGATCAGTCCATGAAGTGCTCTTCCTTCATTTACATGCCAGTCATAATACCGTTCTGCTCCAAATTTCATCAGCCAGATAATATCCGGCTCGTTCTGCGTACGCAGATTTTCATATTCCGTCTCATTGATCCGATAGACATTTTGCTCCATCTGATCATAGTAAGAGGGATTCGCCATATATTGAAGAACTAAAGAAGGAAGTTCAAACGAAAACTGGTGGCCGTCTCTCCAACCGATTCCCTTTTTTCCATACTCCCATGCATCACTTCTGGATTGTTCCATAAAATCAAGCGCCGGTTTCACTGACACATGCTGCATCCAGTTTCTGGCGATGGTGAAATCATAAGATTTTTTTCCCTTGCATTCCAGATAATAATCACTCTTCTCCTCTGGCTGAAAGTCGGAAAAATCCGCAATCCAATTTTCCGTAGCTCCGGTATAAACAACGCTGTCATCTGCCTTTGCCTTCACCTGAAACTCTGTGCCGTCTTCCACGTTGGTAATAGTCGCCCGCTTTGAATCCTCTGTATCATAACCGCTTTGATTTACATACAAATTGATGTTTGTCGTATCCTCTCCGCCCTGCTCTTGATCCGGTGCATCCATAGCCGCCGTAGTTTTTTCCACTTTCAATGCCGCAGCTGCCGTACAGATTCCCTCCGGAGCTGTCAATAATACATTTACCGATGTATCTGCCTGTGCCTTAATAACTGCCAGCTTCACCCAGGTCCCCCCGGCTGACTTCTGATCTACTTCCCGGGTCCACTTACCGCCTGTGGCATTTGCCGTAAAAATCACAGTTCCTGCATGTTCCAGATTCTCCGGCACCCATACAGACAGAATATAATTCGCCTCACCCGCTGTAAGCTCAGGGGGATAAAAATCCCAGATTGCTGAATCATCTTTTACAGAAGTCACTCTGACTGAGGTTTCTCCGTCATAATTTTGAAGTCCTTCCCCATCTGTCCATCCTGTACCGTTCTCCCGATATTCCGGGCTTTCTGTGGTATAGTAAACTGGCTGAGATTTCTCCGGTTCCGGGGTCGGCTCCTGACCAGTCCCATCTTTTTTCACTAACCGGAAATAATCAAGTGCAATTCCTGTTTTTGAAGCATTGGGATGATTTCCCGTAACCTTCAAAGTAAAATCTATCTCCGTAATATCCTGAAATGTATAAGTTCCCACCTCATGCTCTGCAAACACACCGTTGGTATCCGCGTTGTAAACATCCACTGTTCCGATTGTAGTTTTGCCTGCATCTGCAGTAAACAGGCAAACTCCACGATCCGGATTATCTTTCGTACCTATATAAACCTGATAAGTTCCAGACTCCGGCACTGAAATCTGAAACTTCACCCATCCGCCGGTTCCTTGAATAAACCAGAAATCCCCATTATCAAAACCTGCACCGCTGCGATACTCATTGATAGACGAAGAACCGCCGCTTGTTATCAGGTTCTTTTTATTCACATCAATTTTGATTCCTTCTGCAGAAACTACTTCCGCAGCCACCCCTGTGCTGCCGTAACCGAAAAGTGTCGTCATGATCATAACGAAAACAGTCAGCAATGCGATACATCTGTTCCATATACGTCTTTTCATACCATTCTCCTTTTCTGATTCCACTTCCATATAGACGATTGCGAAACTCTCCGGAAGTCGTTTTAAAGATTCGCAATCACCTGTTCCACCTTCAAAGGGACGGATACTTTAAGACCATATTCAAGTATCCGTCCTCTTATTATATCTATCAGTATGCTGCTTCCAGTCTTGCCTTCATATCCGATACGGCTGTCTTGGAATCTTTGTCTCCAGTCAACACAGACTGTAATTCCTCTACCACGATATTATTCAGCTCGGAACCATTGCTCTTCAGTGCAAATTCCAGTTTTCTTCCGTCAGCAGTGATATCCAGCCACTTGCTTACCCAGGAATTGTTCTTAACGGCATCACTATCGATTGCGGTATTCAGTACCGGAGGCATGCCATTGCTCTCCAGATATTTCAGAGATTCCTCTTCGCTGACCACATGTTTGATGAAATCTGCTGCCTGTGCCTGATTTTCAGATTTTTTGAATACAACCAGAAGATGTCCCCACATCGATGACTGAGGCGTATCGCCCTCTTTCAGAACCGGACGGTCCATCGGCTGGATATGGTCTTCCAGAGATGCTTCATCCACACCATTGCTCACTGCCACACCATTACAGGAAATTGCATCATCATAGAATGCCATCTTACCCTGTGCAAACAAGGTTCTTGCATCGGAACGTGCGATATTCATCTGGATATATCCGTTATCCAAAAGACCTTTATACCAGTCGATACATTCTGCCGCCGCATCACTGTCAACCGTAACATTGCCGTCCTCATCCACAAGACTTGCACCAAATGTCCACAGCCACGGCTGGAAATCGGTAGCCATCGTTGCATCCTTGGTGGAGATACCGTAAGGGATAATCTCCGGATCTTTTTCCTTCAGCGCTTTCATACAAGCTTCAAATTCCTCAATTGTTTTCGGCGGTTCGTCATAACCCACCTCTTTGAGCAGCGTAGGATTATAAACCATGTTAATAGATGCGATTGACCACGGCATACCTAACTGTTCGCCATTTACATTTCCTACTTCAAGAGCAGCTTCACTATAATTTTCCTTCAGATAGTCCTCGCCCATCAGTTCATTCATGTCCACCAGTACTCCCATCTCCGAAAGTGCTCCGAACATTCCGATATCTACCTGTGCCACATCCAGAACTTCTGAACCCTGATTCCGGATAATCAACTGCTGCTGGGTATCTGCCCACGGCCAGCCGATGACTTCTACCTGTGCGCCTCCCTTTCCGTTATAGCTCTCAGCCATACCGTTGATAATATCTTTTGTACTGTCCTCCTGTGAAGACCATGTTGCCCAGACCAGATTTCCACCTTCCGTACTTTCCGTCTTGCTTTCGGAACTGGAATCCTCCTCTTTGGATGTGGAAGAATCTTCTGTCTGTGAACTTTCTGACCTGGAAGCCGAAGAGGATTCTTCCCCGGATCCGCAGGCTGCCATACTTGCTGTCATTGCTAATACCATCATCATTGCTACTACTTTCTTCTTCATTGCTTTTCCCTCTTTCTTTCTTATTTTTTCTTTATCCTTTCACCGCACCGGAAGTTAATCCCGCGATAAAATACTTTTGTAAGAAGATGAAGATTAATGTAACCGGTATGGATACAATAATGGAAGCTGCCATCATCTCCGGCCAGTTATTATTAAACTCACCCATATATCTCATAACCAATCCCGGTGCCAGTGTCCGTCTGGAAGCATCGGTAATCAAAGTCAAAGAATACAACAAATCGTTCCAGCTCCATACGAATGCATAAATTGCAGTGGAGATTACTCCTGGTATGGAAAGCGGAAAAATAATTTTAAAAATAATGGTTCCCCATCCTGCACCGTCAATTTTTGCTGATTCAATCAAAGCATCCGGAAGCTGATCAAAGTAAGCCTTCAAAGTCCAGGTTCCAACCGGAAGAACAAATGCGGTGTAGGACAGAATCAATGCGGTATAGCTGCCGTCCAGTCCAAGCTTCTGCATCATGATGTAGAGTGTGAGTAATAAAATTGCCTGGGGAAATGCCTGTGCCATCATGACCAGTGACATAAAACCCCGTTTTCCCACATAACGGAACTTTGAAAAGCTGAATCCTGCAAACATCGCCACCAACGTTCCGCAGAAGGAACTGGTAAAGGATACCAGAAGACTGTTCTTCAGACAGTTCAGGATTTCCTTATCTTTCAATACGCTCATCACATGCTCCGGTGTAAAATGATTCAGGAACAGTGATACATGGAAGGTCTGGTCTCCCGTCTTCAATGCAGTGTTAATCATCCAGAACAGCGGAAAGAATACGAACAGACCAATGATTATGGAAAAGATTCCGATAAATGCTTTAAATCCTTTTGTTTTGCTGAACATATATATGCCTCCTAATCTCTTCCTGCATTTCTGCTGTAGAATATACTGAACATCGCCAGGAATATCGCCCAGATAGTTCCTATGGTTGCCGCCATACCCACTTTATAACTGCTGAATGCCTGTCGGTAAACTGCGGTGGATAACAGTGTTGTTGATCCTGCCGGACCTCCCGATGTCATAACCTGCGGAATATCAAAATGCTGCAGGTTTCCGATAATTCCCAGAACCAGAACGATCACAATAATCGGCTTCATCTCCGGTAAGATAACATGGCGAAATACTTTTAAGTTTCCTGCTCCGTCCATGCGGGCAGCTTCAATCTGATCATAAGACACGCCCTGCAGACCTCCTGTAAGAAATGCCATGTACCACGGCAACATCTGCCAGGTTCTTGCAATGATAACAGCCATCATAGCCGTCTTTCCGGAACCAAGCCAGTTGATATTGGAATCAATCAGTCCGGCTCCGGTTAACAGTTCATTGACGATTCCATGATTTGCATCGAAGATAAATGACCACAGAAAACTGATGGACGCACCGGGGATAATCCAGTTAATCAAAGTTGCCCCTCTCATAATTCCGGCTCCCTTGAACTTCAGATCCAGAATGATGGACCAGATAAGCCCCAGAATAAACGGAAGCGCGGTGGAACAGATTACGAAAACCGCCGTATTTGTCAAGGTACGTACAAATGTGGGATCTTTAAATGTTTTGATGTAATTTTCAACCCCCACAAACTGGCTGGTCGGCATTACCAGCGACTTGTCTGTAAAACTCATTAATACTGAATTTACAAAAGGATACAGGATGACCCCGCAGAAGATTGCCAATGCCGGAAGCACCAGAACAAATCCTACCATGCTGTCCGTCATCCGGAATCCGTGTCTTAACTTCTTACTCATGATATTGCCTCTCTTTCATAGAATCTGATTTCAAAGACCTCCGCCGGAACCTTGCCCCATGTTTGACGGAATACAATTCTGACCTTTCTGGTCTTAACTGCTGCTATGGGAATGACACACAACCGCTGATAATTATTCCGAACCTCCCCTACCTTTTCCATCTGTCCTGCAATCTCCACATAGATATCAAAGTCCTTTACCAACTGCTCCGGCTCCCCGGTTCTTTTCGAAAAACCATGATGGGGATTTTCACTGATGGTAATGCTGCTTGGAAGTTCCAACTCCAATCCGGGATTAAAGGTGCATCGGATTTCTCCGATTCTCTGAGACGTTTCCCAGGAAAATTCCAGCCATGCTTCCTTTTGATCCGCAACCCAAAGGTTTGTACTCCTGTAAACTCTGTTTATCCCGTTGACAACCTGCTCCGCTTCATAAGGACTGATACGGCAGATAACCGCAGGTGTAACATAACGGGGAGAATCCTTTTGCCCTGCCAGAAAACCGGTAAGCCGTCTGTCCGTGATCCCCATTTTTATATCCGGATTCCTGTCCCATACGATTTTTGCATATCGGTCCGGTTTCACAGCCGTTATCGGAAGTTCAATGACCTCCTGACCTTTCGCTGCCGGAATCCGGATTCTCTCTTTCTCCCTGCCATCCCGGAATCTGGAAGGAAGTTCACTCTCATAGACCGTCCCGGTCAGCACCGTATCACAGGTACAAGTTACGCGTATTCCGATTCTGCTTTGTCTCCCTGCATCCGGCAGAATCAAAAATGTATGTTCATCAATTTCCATATATCCGATAACTTTTTCATTTCCCGGAAGATAAGAGCCGCTGCTTTGTATGTATGCCTGTCCTGCCAGATCGCTCTGATCCGTATTTACAGTTCCAAACGCCCCCAGATCATGTTTCAGCAAAAGCTGCTGAATCCTATGTATATGCTTTTCCTGATTTGCCTCAGCCACACAGATCTTATTTTCCAGTGCATAAGCTGCAATCTCACCTGCCGCCTGCCCTGTAAGTCCGCAGGTATCCATAATCCTGGTTGACGAAAATGCTGCATGCGTGACACTGATGATACGCCCTGCAAACAAGAGATTTTCGATCTTCTGTGTATAGAGACACCGCATAGGAATGTCATATGCATTTACCGGAATCTGTGTACAAAACTCTTCTTCCGAGTAAATCCCTTCGCTGGGATGGAAATCCATATACCATCCTCCGTAACAGACTGCATCTTCAAATTTCCGGTTTTCCTCAAGATCACACTGTGTCAGAAGATACGTTCCTTCAAACCGTCGGGATTCCCGTTTTCCCGGAATATTTCCTACCCATTCCAAAGTCAGATGATCTGCGGCAAACCTTCCGGAATTCTTGATATAATTCCAGATTCCATAAACCACCTTGCGCAGTTCCAGAGAGATTTCTTCATTGTCTTTGATGGTATCTTTGATTCCTCCAAATTCCACCCACCAATAATCACAGCCGTTCATCTCTTCGTTGACAATCCTGCCGCCCCGATTCAAAAGTCCCTGAATCTCATCCAGTCCATACGCATAATCAGGTTTTATAAACTTCACCGGGTGATCCGTCCTTTTTGATTGAAAAAAAATCGAAGAGCCAAGTACATGACCGGTAGATTGATCTGCTGCCAGACTCTCGCCATACTCCGCTTTTTCTTCTCTTCCCATGCGGTAAGACGCGCCTGCTTTATATGCCAATGTCCCATCACCAGTTGTATCAATAAATATCCCCGCTTCCATGCGGTACTCTTGTTCATTTCCCATCTGGACGGCTTTCACTGCTTTGATGCGGTGTTCTGTCTCCATCTCAACATCCGTCATAACTGTATTCAGATATAATTTCAGATGTTTCTGCGCCAACACGGCATCCAACAAAACTTCATCCCATAGAATCGGATTTGCATCCGGATTCTTATGAAGATTCTCCAGTTTCAATTCCCCAAGAATTCCCATTTCCTCGGCATAGATACTTCCTCCTCCCACAGCCCCGCGGGTCCAGACCCGAATCTCACTGCTGGAATTCCCTCCGAGAACAGGACGGTTCTGCAGCAACGCCGTCTTCTTACCTGCCCTGGCTGATGCCAAAGCCGCACATACACCGGAAACACCTCCGCCGACGATAATCACGTCATATGTTATATGATTCATCTTTACTCCTCCAAACACGCTCCAAAGTGTGTCTTAAGCTTCCCTCACTGCTGATGTCTGGATTATAAGACGAGATGGAAAAAGACTCAATACTTTCCAAAATATGAGTATTCTGTTCCAAAAATCTTGTGATGCCATATGAAAACTATTAATATCTTTGGAAATTTTATCAGATATTTTAGAAATTCTCTCCGCAGTCTTTAAACATATTTTAAGAGGGCAGTCACTGTAAATATTCAGTAACTGCCCCCTTAAAAGACGATAGACCTATTCTTTTCTTCCGTATTTTCTGATAAAATACACAACCGCTATAATTGATATAATCATAGATATAGTCAACCATATGCCGGGAGCATGATTCCCTTTTTCCCATATCTGAAATGAAAAATCACCAATATATCCTACACCCGCCACGAGCGGCACAGCGGCAGCCAGACCACAGATCCATTTCATACGTCCTCGTTTTTTTCTTCTGTTACCCATAAGCTCCTCTACACTGCCACATTCTCCATAAATCTCTGAATAATAACCGCACACTGCGCACGTGCCGCACTTCCCTGGGGATTCAGCCTGCCCTGGTCTCCTTTGATCAGACCGTTCGCCACCGCCCAGCCAAAGACCTCCTCTGCAAATTCACTGACACTGTCTTTATCCGGGAAATCCGCCATATCGGATGTCTGACTGATATCCAAACCTTTGTACTGTGCATAACGATACAACATGATTACAAGCTGTTCCCGGTTAATATCATCTGCCGGTCCGAACTTCCCTGCATTTGCTCCGTCTGCATATCCGTTAATAATTCCCACCTCTGCAGAACTTGCCCAGGTTACAGCATCACTGTAATAGGTTCCTTCCGGAACATCCGGAAACTTCGCATCATACACAACCTCCGGACAACCTTCCATACGATACAGAATCGTTGCAAACTGTGCACGGCATAAATTTACAGACGGTCCGAAATGTACTGCATCCATACCAGTCATGTATTTCTGATCGTATACATACTGGACATTCCCAACGAACCAGTCATCTGCATGAACATCTTCAAAGATTGTTTCTACCGGTTTCGGACCCGGCGTCGGCTCCTGTTTTTCCTCCAACGCCTCTATCGCTGCCTGTAATTCCCGAACAGCTTCATCCAACATTACCTGACTTGCCTGTCCCGCCAAAACTGCTTTTGCCGCTGATAATTTTTCCTGCAGCGCACAATATGTCTCCTCCGTAAACTTGCTTTCATCTACTGCTTCCGCATTTTGAATTATCTCAACCAAGGCTGATCGGTCAGGAGCAACAGCAGATTCCTCCAACAAAACGTTAATCTCAGCAGATACGCTCCCGGTACGATCCTGTCCGGGAATGGTAACTTCCACCTTATGTTCCCCGTTCTCCAGATAATACACCGGATAACTCCATTTGCCATCTTCATCTGCCCAAACGATTCCCTGATACTGTTTCTCACCTTGTGTAATAGATACTTGTACCTGATCGGCGCAAGTTACCGTACCCTGTATCTCAAACGGCACCTGGTTGATAACCCGCGATGCTTTCACGTTATCAAATACTGCCTGCATACCGCTGGCGTATAAACCTCCGGAACCACTGGTAATCACAGGCGTTTTCGCCGCCTCATCCGTGACTTCCATCATCTTTACATCATCCACATAAAGAGTAAACACATTTCCCTTAGCCTCTGCTCTAAAGTGATAACGCCTGCCGCTCTCCATAGTAAATGCAACCGATTTTACATCTACGCTGCCATCTGTCACATTTCTCTTAATATAGCGTAATCCGGTTCCATGTGTGTATGCGAAAAGATAACAAGAATTGTACTCCTGATATCTCAGGATTAACCCTGCTGTCTTTCCTGCCTGCGGATTGTCCACCGTTATATCAGCTTCCACGCTGTAATCCGACCAGTCGCCATTATTCAGCAACATGGTTCCTCTCGCAGAAGGAGAAGTGTTTTTGTAATGTGCACAATTACTGTCATTACGCTCGATAATTTCATAATCACTCTGAAGGTCTTTCCACTGATTCAGATTTCCGGTTTCAAAATCATCCTGAATCAGGGTCATCGGACCCGTGATTGTGGCGTAAGGATCAATAACCTGAATTTTAACTGCATTACTGATCACAGGAGTCTGCGAATCCATGGCTTTCTTTTGTACCTGTGCAGTTATGGAGGCCTCGCCATTCTGCCTGATTTTCAGCGTTCCATCTGCTTCTACAGAAATAACATCTTCCTGATCGGAAATGAACTTCACATCCAATTCTTCCATTGAAAGCTTTTTCCCGTCATCACAAGCTGCGCTTACAGATAAATTCAGCTTCTGACCAACAGATACCTGAGTTTTCTCAGCAGTCAGCGAAGCAGATACAATAGCGCCTGTGCCCTTTCCTCCTGTAAGTACATAATCATGACCTGCTTCATAAGCAAACTTGATGGATCTGTTTTTCTCGTTATAAGTATAATCTACATCCTTATCCGCCGTAGTGTCCGTTACCTTCAAGGTAGCCGGCGACCAGCCTTCATTCTGGTTCTTGAATGTGGAAGTCGTCTCTCCGTCTACAAAGGTATACTGATATATGGACTCACCTTCCGTAACAGGGAATATCTCAGCAAAATAATTCCCTTTATTTTCCATATCTTCTCCTACCAGAACACCCTTGCCTCCGATATAGATCGGCATCTCATCAATGGGATATTCTCTGGCTTCGATAGTCATCGGTCCTTCCAGTACTTCACCGCTATTATAATCAATCCACGTTCCTTCCGGCAGATATACGTCTCTGGTCTCCGCAGTCAGGAAATCGGTTCCAAACAGAGGCGCTGCCAAAATAGATTCTCCCAGAAGCCATTCAAACTGCCGTTTGTCTGAACTTATCATATCATATGTATTTCCATCATTCGGGTATGCGATATACAACGGCGTCATTGAAACCGGATATCCGCTCTCCCAACTTTTCAGTGCCGCATCATAGATATAAGGTGCATAAGTACTGTGCCAGTTAATTGCATGGAATGCCGCCTCCTTATTCTCCTCACTATTCATCTTCAGTACGTTGATTCCCACAGAGATACTGGGAGTCAGCGCTGCCATCTGAGCATTCCGCACCACATATTTCTGGAAATTCCTGTCGTTGATATTGCCGCCTGTTCCTCCCACAATATCCGGATACACATTGGATACACCGCTGGCTGCATAGGATAACAAATTAATCGGCATACGGTCCGGAGAATTGTTAAAGGATCCATTGGAGGTTCCATAGTTGGCATCATTGATACGCAGCACATCGCCCGGAAGAGAATATGCTCCGTTTCTGACAATCATAAGACTGTCGTCCTTATTCACCATATTGGCAAGAAGCAGATTCCAGTTGCCGTCATGATAGGTACTCTGACTGATCATGGCGTCTTCTTTAAACCCATCAACACCCCACAGCGCCGCTCCCTGGCGGTACCACTCCAGAGCATCCGGATTCGTTCCATCCACCAGACCTACATTTCCCCTTGTAATACCTCCGGTAGGATATTTTGCTTTCGCTACGGTAAACAGACTGCCGTCTTCATTTTTAATATAATAATCATTTTCCAGTCCTTCCAGCGGATATGGTCCGTCTACAGATGCATCATATTTTCCGCCCAATTCGGATGGAAGTTTAAAGTGATTCCGAAGTCCCAGCAACAATTTGATATCATTGTCTGCAAAGAATTGTTTCAGTCCATCCGGATCCGGAAATCTGGGATTTGCCAGGCCATCCTTTCTGCCATTGGGATCTTCCGTATCATCCCACATTCCGAAACTGGTAGTCGTACCTTCCAATCCGCTTCTGTCACCCGGCCAGAATCCTGATCCAATGACTGCCCATGTAATATTGTAACCACTGTCCACATAGTTCTTTACGGTCTCCATTACAGAAGACTGATATGCATTCCATCCAAGAGAACCAAATGCCTCCCATCCAAGACCAAACATCTCATAATGAGGTTTTGTATCCTCATAACCCTCTTCATTTCTTATTTTCTTATAATCACCATAGATTTCTGTCATGGTTCCAAAGAAATAATACAGAGTTTTTACCGCCGGTGTTTCCAATACGCCAAGCATTGTCTGACTTTCGTTCAGAGAGACTCTCTTTTCTCCTTCTTCAAACAATACCTGCGCAAAACCTCTCTGGGGTGCTACGGTAAAGTTTGATATAAACCGTTTTCCATCTGACATATTGGTAAAGCTGCCTTTGCTGGTTCGCTCTGTTCCTGCCACATTGGAAGTGGTGCGTACTCCTCCGGAATTATTATGAGCACCATAATCACCCAATCCATACAATGGATCTAATCCTTCCACTCTTGCATCAATTACAAACTTCTGTACGTTCTCTTCATCGTCAGAACCGGAACCTCCCCCATATGGCACCGGTACCTTCCCCTGGGATACATTGCCGATTCGAACCAGATCTTCTGTTATCTCCCACTGCGATAAATCACCATTATTAAAATTACAGGTAATCGTTTCTCCTTCGGCCTTTGTATAAGAAAACTCATCTACAGCCGCCGTACTTACTGTGGTATAAATTCCTGTCTTTCCCTTGATAACTTCTGTTTCCGTATCTTCTGCGGAATCTATCACTTTGACCCCATCTACAAATCCGGTGATTTTATTTCCCTGAATCTCTGCTTTCCACTGGTAGTTCTGTCCTGCTGCCGCATCAAACGACTCTTCCCGGATAACTGTCATTGCTCCTGCATTTACTTTATACAATACCAGTTTTCCCGGATAACTTCTCAACACTCCCAGTCCATAATAGTTCTGTGCATCCTGCCATCCAAACACCAGAGAATTCCCGGTCTCTTCATCTCCATCGGTAAATCTGATATCGGACTTTACACTTTGTACGACATCTTCTCTGGTGCCTGTCACTGCTGATGCAGCACGATTCCCTTCCAGCTCCAGATAAGAATTCAATTCCGGACGTGCTGTACTCTCTGTCACCAGTTCCATCTCTTCGGAACCAAGTTCTGATTGAAACTGGGATTTCACCTCCTCTAATGTAGTTCCTTCAAAATCATTCTGGTAATATACATACTCCTGATCATAAACACGTACGTTATCCACATACGCATCTACCTGATCGACACGTAATCCACAGGAACCTTCTTTATTACTGGTATTATTCACATCTTCCCAGATAAGATCCTGATTAATGTATGTGCTGATTTTAGAACCATCAACGATCATCTTCAGTTGATACCATACACCCGCCTTAATCTCATAACCGGAAGGACCGCCCAACTGTACATTGGACAAAATGTTCTTCAGCCCTACATTTCCACTCTTTCCCGGTTTTACAAAAAAGCAGTTAAAATCTCTTCCCATGGAATCCTTATTGTCAGAAGGAACATACTGTGCGAATACCCCCACGGATCTGCTCCCTGAAGGAATCATGATATCCGCCTCCATGACGTAATTATTCGCCGTGGCAATATCCAGCATTTTTACCGTTGCCGAACCGTTTCCCTTCGTGCCTTTTACAAACAGCGCCGTGTTCTGTTCCGGTGAAACCTGCCACCCTTCCTCTGCTTCTTCCCAGGTAAGCTTCGGAAGACTGCCGATTATTTCAGGCGTATCACCGCCTTCTTCCTGAATTGCTTCCGGAAGAATCTCAACTTTTACATACCGTTCGTAGAGATGCATCTTCACCTGAGCTTTCTGCTGCTTCTCATTCACAACTTCAAAACTGGCAACATCTCCATCCATTCCAAGCCAGGTACTGGCCGCTGCGGGAGACGGATCTGTTCCTGCCGCCCCAAAACAAATACCTGACTGGGCATGTTTGTCCGCAATCACCGTACCATCCGGCTTATAAAAACCATACCGGAACCCATCCAATGCAACTTCTACGGTATAATTTTCTTTTTGGATAGTTACCTGATTGTCTGCCTCTGTCACATTTGCTCCCCACACCGGCAAGGACAAGCCGCTGACATACAACGTCTGTACCAAAATCAGCATAGCCACCAACAAACTGCAGACACGTTTCCTGTTTCTCCACCTTTTTTTACTTCTGCTACCCATATTCTCCTCCTTTTCTTTTAAATATGGATTATTTTATAAGAGAAGAAGAAAAATTTCCACAAATTCCAAAATACTTAAATATTATCCAAAAAATTTAATAGAAAAAAGTATGGGTAACTGTTTGTACCATCACAGTTACCCATACGCTTAAAGAATTTCCATCTCCGCCTGAACACTCGCCTCACAAGATCTCATCGCCTGAATCGTCTTTTCCATCAATTCATCCAATGACCATCCCAGCTGCTCTGCTCCCGCTGCGATCACGTCTCTGGAACACCCTGCAGCAAAGCGTTTATCTTTATACTTTTTCTTCAGACTTTTCAGTTCCATATCCATCACACTCTTAGAAGGTCTCATCTTAGCTGCCGCACCGATCAGACCCGTCAGCTCGTCTGCTGCAAATAACACCTTCTCCATCCTATGTTCCGGTTTTACCTCACTGCAGATTCCATAGCCATGACTGCAGACCGCGTGAATGATTTCCGGTTCCGCTCCATCTTCTTCCAGAAGTTCCACCGCCTTTTGGCAATGTTCCTTGGGATACTGCTCAAAATCAATATCATGGAGCAATCCTGCCGCCGCCCAAAAATCCTCATCATCACCATAACCCAATTCCTTTGCATACCAGCGCATACAGCCCTCTACGGTCAGTCCATGAAGAATATGGAAAGGCTCCTTATTATACTTTCTTAAAAGTTCCAGTGCAGATTCATGTGTATACTTTGTATTCATGTTTTTTACCTCCCGTATATGGAAGATTATAGCACAATTTTTTCGTTTTTTGTAATGACCAATCTAAAAGTCGTCTATTGATAAATTTCTAAGTTTCAAAAGTTGGCTGCATAACCAGTTTCAGTTCCATCAGATTGATCACATTGGACGGTCCGGTTGCATCAACTGCCACAAACTTTCCGGTCATAGTTTCAATCAGCATTTTCGCCATGTTCAGCTCATTCTCATCCAGCTTCATCTTGGGCACTGTTTTCGGTATTGCAGCAATTCAATGCCATTTGAACCCTTAGTCTCAAATGCCGTCACTATGGGATTGTATTTATACCTCAATGGCACTTACTGGACAGTTATCTCTGCCAGATCCTGTTCCGGTGTTGTAGTCGAATGAATCTCAAAATTCTTCACCAAAAAGTCTACTACATTGGCAGACAGAAATGCCGGCAGTGTAGGTCCAAGATAAATGTTCTTCATTCCAAGATGAAGCAGTGTCAGCAGAATACAGACCGCTTTCTGCTCATACCATGACAACACCAAAGTCAACGGTAACTCATTGATGCCGCATTCAAATGCCTCCGCCAGTGCAGCGGCTACTTTGATTGCGCTATAAGCATCATTGCACTGTCCCATGTCCATAATTCTCGGCAATCCACCGATTGTTCCCAAATCCAGATCGTTGAAACGATACTTGCCGCAAGCCAGAGTGAGTATTGCTGTGTCTGCAGGTGTCTGCTTTACAAATTCCGTATAATAATTTCGTCCCATACGGGCTCCATCACAGCCGCCCACAAGGAATATATGCTTCAAAGCTCCGGCTTTTACTGCATCTATGACCGTTCCTGCTGCAGACAGAACCGTGTTATGCCCAAATCCGGTAGTGACCGTTTTTCCTCCATTGATACCGGTAAATTCACGATCTGTATCGAAACCTCCCAGTTCCAACGCCTTTTCAATAACGGGTGTGAAATCCTTTTCCTCCCCGATATGAACCACCCCCGGATATGACACTACTTCTGTGGTAAACACTCTATCCGTATAACTCTCCTTTGGCGGCATCAGACAATTTGTTGTAAAGAGGACTGGTGCAGGAAGATTATCAAACTCTTTCTGCTGATTCTGCCATGCAGTACCAAAATTCCCCTTAAGATGAGAATACTTCTTAAGTTCTGGATATGCATGGGCAGGAAGCATTTCGCCATGTGTATAGATGTTAATACCTTTTCCCTCTGTCTGTTCCAACAACAGCTGAAGATCTCTCAGATCATGTCCGGAAATGACAATAAACGGACCTCTTTCTACTGCCAAAGACACCTCTGTAGGAATTGGATGTCCATAAGTTTCTGTGTTTGCCTTATCAAGAAGTTCCATACACTTAAGATTCACTTCTCCAACTTTCATTACGACTGGCAGAAGCTGTTCCATATTCCAGTCTTCTCCTACAGCAAACAGTCCCTCATAAAAGAAATTATTTACTTCCTCATCTGAATAACCAAGCACCAGTGCATGATAAGCATAAGCTGCTACACCTTTAAGTCCAAACAAAATCAGCGATTTAAGGGAACGAATATCCCCATCATCAGTCCAAAGTCTGGTCATATCGTATTCATCGTTTCTGCCACACGCAGATGCACAACTACTACATCCGGGAATAAGAGCTTCCCTTTCCCGTCTGACCGTCTCAATTTGGGAGAGAATCGCTTCCTCATTGAAATTCACATTAGTCAAGGTCATGAACAAGCCTTCAATCATCGCCTTGTGCGTGGATGATGTCGTCTGATGACCATCGGAAGCTCTGGCAAGACCAATTAAAACTCCTGTAAGTTCATCCTGCAGTTTAGCTACATCAGCATTTTTACCACATACGCCAACCTTACCTGTACAACCGCCGCATCCTGCGGTCTGCTCACACTGAAAACAAAACATATTATTGCTCATTACATTCACTCCTATACTCTTTCTATAATACTTCCGTCAGTTGCAATAGTGACCACATTCCACGGAATAAATTTTCCGCTATCCTGCAATGCTGTTTTTACGGCATTTTCTATGCCTCCACAGCAAGGTACTTCCATCCGTACCACTGTGACACTGCGGATATCGTTATTACGGATAATCTCAGTCAATTTAATAGCATAATCCACTGCATCCAGCTTAGGACATCCTACCAATGTGATATGTCCTTTAATAAAATCCTGATGAAAATTGGCATAGGCATAAGCTGTACAGTCAGCAGCTACCAAAAGCTTTGCGCCATCAAACCATGGAGCATTCACAGGTGCCAGTTTTATCTGAACCGGCCACTGCCGAAGCTCGGACCTCTGTGGTGCGGTTGTTACAGAAACCGCCTCATGACGTTTGATGGCTTTTGCCGCAGAGCCTGGACAACCACAAGGCAACGGCTGTTCCTTTTTGGCTTTTGCAGCCAGAACTGCTGCTTCATCATAAGCAGCTGCCTCTCTCTCAACAAATGAAATTGCTCCTGTAGGACAAGCTGGAAGGCAGTCTCCCAGACCATCACAGTAGTCATCTCTGAGTAATTTTGCTTTACCATCTACCATACCAATGGCTCCCTCATGGCAGGCAGAAGCACAGGCTCCGCATCCGTTACACTTTTCTTCATCTATTTGGATAATTTTACGAATCATTGTATTTCCTCCTGATATTTGCTGCACTTGACGTTACGAGCTTATTCTATTATACTGATGGAAGAATGTCTGTTGGAATTCCAACACAGGAGAATTTTTATGGAAAATTTTTTTGAGATATTATCGCAATGCCCATTATTTGATGGCATTGACCAGTCAGATTTGAATTCTATGATAGCATGTCTGGATGGTAAGACCACTGATGTCCCGAAAGGCACTCCAGTATTTCTTGAAGGCACTCCTGCCCGGTTTGTAGGTGTTGTTCTATCTGGTACAGTGCAGGTGGTCCGGGAAGATTATTACGGCAACCGAAGCATAATGACCATCCTACAGCCCGGAGAACTATTTGCAGAAGTATTTTCTTTTGCAGGACTTGAAACCATGCCTGTAAGCGTTATTGCCATTAAAGACAGTGAGGTGCTCCTTCTGGATTGCAGGCGTGTTCTGACCTCGTGCTCCAATTCCTGTCATTTTCACAGTCTTCTGATGAAGAATTTGCTACAGGAGATGGCACAGAAAAATTTGGCACTGTCCCAGAAAATTCGATATATGTCGCAGAAATCAACAAAAGAAAAGCTAATGGCCTTCCTTTTTGATCAGGCAAAACAACACGGAAGTACGGAGTTTGTGATTCCCTATGACCGGCAGGCACTGGCAGATTATTTGGGTGTGGAACGCAGTGCCATGTCAACTGAAATTGGTAAGCTGAAAAACTCCGGTCAGATTGATACAAAAGGGGCATGGTTTTGCATAAAACAAGCAGGAAGTTCCACCGAACTACAATGAAATCTCCTTCGTATGTTTAAGATCAGACGGCTGCCTTGAAGCTCTGAAAACCTTGAAAAATAAAGAACGTTCAATTAATTTTTGAAAATATTGAAGTATCGTTCCATTGAGTCATTGTTATGCTCTATTTCAATTTTGCATACGTTTCTTCTGATACAGCTTCACACCATTCATTGGAACCATCCTCGCCTGGTACCTCTATCGCAAGATGTGAAAACCACTCATTTGGTGCAGCACCATGCCAGTGTTTCACTTCTGCCGGAATATTGATACAGTCACCTGGTTTCATTTCTACAGCTTCTTTTCCTCTTTCCTGATAATAACCACGTCCAGCTACACAGACTAAGATCTGTCCGCCTCCGCTTTTTGCATGATGTATATGCCAGTTATTTCTGCAGCCAGGTTCAAATGTCACATTAAAGATTCCTATCTGATTTGTTGAAATAGGTGCAAGGTAACTTTGTCCAACAAAATATCTGGCAAATGCATCATTTGGTTCCCCAATCGGAAATACCATGGATTTTGCATGTGCTCTCATTGCTTCATCTTCATAAGGCAAATCGCCTTCATTTAATTCCCATACTTCTTTGGCCAGATTGAAAACAGCCCATCCCTTTGGCCAGCCTGCATAAAAAGCTGCATGCGTAATAACTGCAGCGATTTCTTTCTGTGTTACACCATGATTCTTTGCATTTTGCAAATGATATTTTAATGAAGAATCTGTTATTCCAGATGCCATTAACGCCACCACTGTTATGATACTTCTCATCTTTACGTCAATATCCTGGTTGTTCCAGTTTTCACCAAAAAGAATATCATCATTAAAATGTGCAAATTCTGGTGCAAACGCTCCAAGTGCATCTTTCCCTGCTGTCTGTACAATTTCTCTCATAGTATTATACCTCCTGTCCTATTTTTCACCTTTCTACTACATCTTAGCCTCAAAGAATTTCTGCATCTTATCAAATGGAATTACATCAAGATTGTCATAAAGATCGGTATGAACAGCACCCGGAATCATAAGAAGTTCCTTGTTATCCGTATATTTACTGTCTTTTACCATTTCTGCATAAGCATCTTTTCCAAAATAACAGCTATGTGCCTTCTCGCCGTGCATGATAAGTACTGCACTTCTGATTTCATTGCTGTATTTAAGGATTGTCTGATTCATAAATGACATACATCCTACTGTATTCCAACCTTCATTTGAGTTAAGACTTCTTGCGTGATATGCTCTTCCCTTATAATATTCACTATAATCCTTCACAAAGAACGGCACATCTTCTGGTACCGGAAGCGGTAAACATCCGCCGGCTCTGGTGTATATACCCTTCTTGAATTCTTCCGTTCTTACTGCATTTAATCCCTTTTTTGCTTCATATCTTGCTTCCTCAGAATCATCCGCATCGAAATACCCATTTGCATTAACTCTTGACATATCATACATTGTCGATACAACCGTTGCTTTTACTCTTGTATCAAGTGCTGCCGCATTAAGGGCCATTCCGCCCCATCCGCAAATTCCTATAATTCCAATTCTGTCTGCATCAACATTATTCTGTACAGAAAGAAAATCTACTGCTGCCTGAAAATCCTCCGTATTGATATCCGGAGAAGCCATATATCTTGGAGTGCCTCCACTTTCGCCTGTAAAAGACGGATCAAAGGCAATCGTAAGATATCCTCTCTCTGCCATCGTCTGTGCATATAAACCGGAGCATTGTTCCTTTACGGCTCCAAAAGGTCCGCAAACTGCAATCGCAGGAAGTTTTCCTGTCACATTTTTCGGTATATACATATCTGCAGCCAGTGTAATTCCATAGCGGTTTGCAAATGTCACTTTGCTTTGATCAACTTTCTCAGATTTTGCAAATGTCTTATCCCATTCCTGAGTCAGTGTCAATTTTTCTGCCATCGCTAAATGTCCTCCTCGTCTTAATGCTTCTTCATCTGAAATATAATAAAGTCCAAATCCTGTAATCGTTTCTGCTCAAAATGAACATTTTCAAGTAATTGTTTTCTGTACTTTTTGAGCAGCATAAGCTTTCTGTCCTCGTCAGATGTATGATCTAACTCTTTCATAATTTCCTCAGGACAGCCAAGGCTTCGTAAATCCTGTTTCAGTTCTTTATTCATACCAAGCCTCCCTATAATCAAAATTATAAATCCCTGTGCTTGAAATGTAAAATATCTATATTTCATTGCTTGATATGCAATTATCTCATTGCTGATTCTTGTTAATTCTGGTATCATAGGGGTCAAAAAGTATTTTGACCCCTATGATACACGGATTGCTCCGCATTTCATGCTCCCGCAATCCT
>UQAW01000039.1 GCA_900539175.1 uncultured Lachnospiraceae bacterium | reverse complement strand
ACGCCGCCGCCCGCCATCGAGCAGAGTTTTACACCTAATTGGGGATAAAACAGCTGATGAGCGGTGGTGGTGTTATCCTGATCGGAACACAACTGATCCCGCTTCTGAGTGGATTATTTGGTTAAGAGAAAGGAGTAGAGATCCATGTTCAGTCAGATTTTTGATGCGATTGAGGAATGGATGAGGGAACTCTTAACCGGGATGATCACTTCCAACCTGGACACGATGTTTACTGATGTCAATCAAAAGACCGGTGAGATTGCCACCCAGGTTGGACAGACCCCGCAAGGGTGGAATGGCAGCATATTCAGTATGATTCGGAACTTATCGGATTCCGTGATCATGCCGATCGCAGGTATTATTATCACACTCGTACTCTGCTACGAATTGATTTCTATGCTGACCGAGCGCAACAACATGCATGATATTGATACCTGGATGTTTTTCAAGTACTTCGTAAAAATGTGGATCGCTGTATATCTGGTGAGTAACACATTTACGATCACAATGGCGGTATTCGATGTGGGTCAGCACGTAGTTAATTCTGCGGCCGGTGTTATCACAGGAAGTACCGCCATTGATATTTCTTCGGCATTGACGGATCTTTCCACAACACTGGAAAGTATGGAAATCGGAGAACTTGTTGTATTGGCGCTGGAAACCCTTATCGTCGGCTTCTGTATGAAGATCTTGTCTGTACTGATCACAGTGATCATGTATGGACGTATGATAGAGATTTACCTATATACCTCAGTTGCGCCGATTCCATTCGCAACTATGAGCAACAGAGAATGGGGACAGATCGGCACAAATTATTTCAGAGGACTCTTTGCCCTGGCTTTCCAGGCATTTCTGATGATGGTATGCGTTGCAATCTATGCAGTGCTTGTTGCAGGTATCCAGTATTCAGATAATCTGAGTTCTTCATTATTTGGCGTTATGGCTTACACAGTAATCTTATGCTATAGCCTCTTTAAGACGGCATCCTTAAGTAAGTCGATATTTAACGCGCACTAAATTACAGGAAGGAGTGAAAATCATGGCATATGTCAGCGTACCGAAAGATTTAACGAAGGTAAAGAATAAAGTAGCATTTAACCTGACCAAAAGACAGCTGATCTGTATTGGTATAGGTGCTGCAATGGGAATTCCAAGCTATTTCCTCTTGCGTAATGTGATGGGAAACAGTAATGCAGCAACGGTCATGGTGCTTTTGATGTTACCGGCATTTTTATTTGCCATGTACGAAAAAGACGGGATGCATCTGGAAGATGTTCTGATGCATATGATCCGGGTGAAGTTTCTTCGTCCATCCGTCAGAAAATATGAAACTGAAAACTATTATGAGACAGATCCGGAACAGATCAGACAGTCTCCGGATGCAGGAAAACCGAAAGGAGGAAAAACGGTTGCGAAAAAAGAAAAATAAGAAAACTGTCGCAGATACCGGATACAAAAAAGTAGACAGAAAAGAGAAAAAGAAAAAAGAAAAGCAGGAAGAAAAACGCAGGCAGAAAAAACTGTCCGTCCAGCAGTCAATCGCTTATAAGGAAATGGGAAAAGATGGGATCTGCAGGGTACAGGGAAAAACGTATTCTAAGTGTATTCGCTTCTATGATATCAACTACCAGCTGGCTCAGAACGAAGATAAAAATGCGATCTTTGAAAACTGGTGTGATTTTCTCAATTACTTTGATGCCAGTATTCATTTTCAGCTGAGCTTTATCAATCATAAAAGCAGCATGAAAGAATTTGAACAGGTCATCCGGATCCGTCCTCAGGATGATGCTTTTGACGATGTTCGTATGGAATATGCCAAGATGCTGAAACAGCAGCTGGCGAAAGGAAATAATGGACTGGTGAAATCAAAATATATCACCTTCTCCATCGAAGCAGATAATATCCGGGAAGCAAAGCCAAAGCTGGAACGTATTGAGTCAGATATCCTGAATAATTTCAAGATCCTTGGAGTTCCGGCTTATCCATTGAATGGGGTAGAAAGACTGCAGATTTTATATGAGACTTTCAATCCAGATAACATGACAGACTTCCAGTTTGATTATGGTTCCATGATTCGTACAGGACTCAATACCAAAGATTATGTGGCACCGACCAGTTTTGTATTCAAGGACAGAAATACATTCCGTATGGGAAATACCATCGGGGCAGTCTCTTATCTGCAGATTCTGGCACCGGAGCTTACAGATAAGATGCTTGCAGAATTTCTGGATATCGATAAGAACCTGATCGTCAACCTGCATGTCCAGTCTGTGGATCAGATGAAGGCAATCAAGCTGGTAAAAAGCAAAGTGACGGATATCAACCGTATGAAAATCGAAGAACAGAAAAAAGCAGTCCGGGCCGGATACGATATGGATATCATTCCATCGGATCTGAACACGTATGGCGGAGAAGCTAAGCGTCTGTTAGAAGACCTGCAGTCACGAAATGAGCGTATGTTCCTTGTAACAGCGCTCTTTTTAAATACAGCAAAGACAAAACAGGCACTGGACAATGCCATCTTCCAGACTGCCGGAATTGCACAGAAATACAACTGTGTACTGAAACGTCTGGACTATCAGCAGGAAGAAGGACTGATGAGCAGTGTTCCGCTGGGAGTCAATCATATCCCCATCAAACGTGCACTGACCACGACCAGCACTGCTATCTTCGTACCGTTTACCACTCAGGAACTTTTTATGGCAGGAGAATCCCTGTATTACGGATTAAATGCACTCAGCAACAACATGATTATGGTGGATCGTAAAAAGCTGAAAAACCCGAATGGTTTGATCCTTGGTACGCCTGGATCCGGTAAATCCTTTGCAGCAAAAAGAGAAATCACCAACGCTTTCTTTGTTACAAAGGATGACATTATCATCGGAGATCCGGAGGGCGAGTATTATCCACTGGTCCATGCACTTGGCGGACAGGTCGTACACATTTCACCGACCAGTAAGGATTATATCAATCCGATGGATATCAATATGGATTATTCCGATGATGACAATCCACTTGGAGTGAAATCCGATTTTGTCCTGTCTTTATGCGAGCTGATCATGGGAAGCAGGGATGGAATTGAAGCAGAGGAAAAATCAGTGATCGACCGTTGTCTTCCACTGGTGTATCAGAAGTACTTTGCAGATCCAAAACCGGAAAATATGCCGGTCCTTGGTGACCTGTATGACTGCCTCAGAAAGCAGAAAGAACCCCAGGCCCAGAGAATTGCAACAGCACTGGAAATCTATGTAAATGGATCACTGAAAGTATTCAACCATAGAACCAATGTGGAACTGAATAACCGTATTGTCTGCTTTGATATTAAGGAACTTGGAAAGCAGCTGAAGAAAATCGGAATGCTCATCGTCCAGGATCAGGTATGGAACAGAGTTACGATTAACCGCGGCATCAAATCTACCAGGTACTATATCGATGAATTCCACCTTCTGCTCAAAGAAGAACAGACAGCAGCTTATTCCGTAGAAATCTGGAAGAGATTCAGAAAATGGGGAGGCGTACCGACTGGAATCACACAGAATATCAAAGATCTTCTTGCCAGCAGGGAAATTGAAAATATCTTTGAGAACAGTGATTTTATCCTGATGCTGAACCAGGCGGCAGGTGACAGACAGATCCTCGCAAAACAGCTGAATATTTCCCCATATCAGTTGTCTTATGTGACGAATTCCGGGGAAGGAGAAGGACTTCTTTTCTATGGAACAACAATTATTCCATTTAAGGACAAGTTCGATAAGAACTTGAAGCTGTACAGTTTGATGACTACAAAACCGGAAGAAGTTGAAAAACGAGAGAAAGAAATGGAGGCGGAAAAGCATGAAGGAAATCGATAAGATCCGAATCAGGCAGTGGAACCAGGATAATCCTTACATTCAGATGAAAAATCTGGAAAATGCACAGCCTGGATACCGTGTTCATACAGTCAATGATGATCATCATCTGTATGAACTTCCGCTGGAAACACAGAACATTATCCTTGACTGGGTATTCTGGAATTTTTATCCGGCACAGAAAATCTATCCGCATCTTACCAGTGATGATCTGAAAGAAGTTTTGTATAAACGTACCCAGATCCATCTGCACAACAATCAGTTCAAGGAGGCTATGCTGATCAATGGTTTCTGGCCGAGAGATCCGAGTGAATTGAACTGGGTATTTCATATCCAGGCGAGCTCTCCAGCAATCAGGACACAGGCAGATGGTTATCCTGGTATCCCGATCATTGGACGCCAGGAACTGAATGAGTACAGAAAGAAAAGTTGTGCCAGGAGGTGATGACCTATAGCCGGAAAAGAATTTAAAGGCAAAGATAAAAAGGTCGCAAAGATGACCAGGGATGGTCTGACAGAAGAAAATCTTCGTGATGGTAGTGTAAAAGATATCAGTCACAGGAGTCGAGGACGACCGGAAAATAAGGAAGAATTTGTTCCTGAACGGGAACGGAAAAAGGCTGAGAATGAAGATTCAAAATCAGGAAAAGGAAAACGACTGCAGATGGAAAAAATCCGTAAATCTTCTGTCCGGCAGGAAGCTGTTGAGGATACAGTTGAAGTCACACCGGAAGAAAAAGTATCCGGATATCGAAAGAAACTGCATCGTTATGAAAAAATCCCGGATGATGATAATAATCTGAACAGCCAAAAGAAATCCATTCGGAAGAAACAGTTGCAAAAACAGATGACCAAAGAACAGGCAAAAGCCGGAAGATTATCTTTTGATGATGAAGGAAATCAGATGGTGAAAGGTGCTGGCATGAAACCGGGAGGGACAGCCGGGAAATACATTGCTACACAAGCTGTTATATCTGGCATGAAAGCAGTCACTTCCGAAGAGGAAGAAACAGATGAAAATGCAGGTGTGGAAAGTGCCAGACTTGCAGAGCGTGAAACAGAAGCTGCGTTACGTGGTCTGCGTCATGCTCAGATCCGCAGCAAACGAACGGATGTGAAAACCCATCGCAGAGGTTATCGTGAGGCTACTGTAGAAAAGAAACTGAAATTTGGTTCTGCAGAAAGTATGGAAGGAGTCAAACATGCAGAATCGGTAAAGAACGCTGAGCAAAAGAGATATTTCTATAACCGCTTCTTTCAGAAAAAACGATATAAGGATGCATACCGGGCAGCCAGAGCCGGAAAATCCGCTGGCAGTCTAGGTGGAGCGACAACCATTGCCGGTGTCGAGAACATGACGGTAAAAGCAAAGATTGCCTTGAAAGAGATTATAAAGCGTAATCGTGCCATGTTCGCAGGCATCGGTATTTTTGCGCTTCTTTTTCTTGTCATAGCAGTATCTTTGGGGAGCTGCAGTGCTTCTATCGAGGGTGCTGGATCTGTGATCGGTATTACAACGTATCCAAGTTCAGACGAGGATATCTATGCTGCCGAAAACAGATATGCTGCTTTGGAAAGTGCCTTGAACCAGCAGATTAATGAGATGGAACGAAGACATCCGAATTATGACGAGTATCAGTACAACATTGCTGAGATTGGTCATAATCCATACCATCTTATCTCGTATCTTACTGCAAAATATGGGGACTGGACGTACTCAGATGTTGAAAATGAACTGCAAGCTCTTTTTGAAGCACAATATCATCTGAATACGAAAGGTCGAACAGAAACGGTGACAGAAACCAGAAATGTTCGAGTCGGAGAATCATTGGGCCAGGTAGTGACCAGCGGATATTGTAATTGTCGAATCTGTTGTGGTGTATGGTCTGGAGGTCCAACTGCCAGTGGGGCATATCCTACTGCAAACCATACCATTGCTGTAGATGCATCCAATCCATTTGTGCCGATCGGCACTAAGGTAGTAATGAATGGTGTGGAATACACAGTTGAGGATACCGGAGCCTTTGCAAGATATGGTGTGCAGTTTGATGTTTACTATGATAACCACGCTGCAGCCTCTGCTCATGGACATCAGACCTGGGAAGCCTATATCGCAGATGACAATGGCAGTCAGGAAGTAACGGTTACCAGTACCAGCACTAAGAAGATTCTATATGTGACACTGACAAATGGAAGCTTTGATGCTGTGGCAAGAGCCAATCTGAATGCAGAGCAGCTGATCATTTACAATGCATTAAATACGACCTATGGAAACAGAAATTATCTGTGGGATGTAAACAATGTGACCAGTGGATCAGGCGGTAATGGAATGAGTTATGAGATTCCACCGGAAGCACTGCAGGATGAAGAATTTGCCCGGATGATCCGAGAAGCAGAAAAATATCTGGGAGTACCTTATGTATGGGGTGGCTACTCTCCATCTGGATTTGACTGCTCAGGTTTCGTATCCTATGTCATTAATCACTGTGGTAATGGCTGGAACTATGGACGATTGACCGCGGAAGGATTAAGAGGTGCATGTACTTATGTATCACCGGGAGAAGCAAAACCAGGAGATTTGATCTTCTTCCAGGGAACGTATAACACATCTGGTGCAAGCCATGTGGGTATCTATGTCGGTAACAATATGATGATCCATTGCGGGGATCCGATCCATTACTCAAATATCAGCACATCCTACTGGCAGCAACATTTCATGTGCTTTGGAAGACTGCCATAAAGGGGTGAACGAAGGGAGGTGAAAGTTTGAATAAAAAGATAAAAAAATATCTGGATGAGATTGCCAAGACAGAGAAAAAGATCGCGGATCTGCAGCAATATCTTAGGGGTGTCCAGGCTGCATTAAAGCAGGAAGAGGACAATGAGATGATCAGGTGCATCCGTGGTATGAAGATGGATAATAATCAGTTATATGATCTTTTGGATGGTATCCAGAGTGGAAAAGTTAAATTTCAGGTAAGCAGGGAGTCTGACGATGAAGGTTCAGGCTCCTTTGTATTCACAGAAGAAAATAAGGAGGAATATCAGAATGGTGAAATGGAAGAAAATGAATAAGAAAATGGCAGGACTGCTGTTGGGAGTCATGATGCTTTTTACAGCATCAACCACAGCATTTGCCTATGTGGATGAATCGGCAGAGGCATCCAAAGTAGAGACAACTCAGACGGAACAGTCAACAGACAAAGAAGAGAAAAAGGACGAGGCGACAAACACAAACGAGGTGCTGCCGGAAGATGGAACAGACAAGGGAACTGCATTTACGACACCTGGCAATGGTGAAGTCAAGGATGACATTACCGATGATTCCACAAAGGAATTTCTTACGGTTACAACGAAGAATAACAACACTTTCTATATCGTGATCGACCGTAGTGCCACATCACAGAATGTCTATATGTTATCCCAGATTGATGAGAATGATCTGTCCGAATTTCTGGATAAAGACAGCACTGCTACTGTCGTAACACCACAGCCAGATAAATCAAAGGTAGTGCTGGATGAAACAAATAATGAGGATGTAGACAAGGAAGCTACCATTGATCCGGAGAAAACAGCATCTGCAAAAACCAATATGGGTGCAATGGCAACAATCCTGATTTTGGCTCTCGGCGGTGTGGCAGCTTACTACTACTTCAAGATCTATAAACCTAAAAAAGAGGAAGATGAGGATGATCAGCCGGAAGGTTTGGAAACAGGTGGACTGGAAGAAGTTCCGGATGAGGAAGAGTCTGAAGACGAAGATTTTGAAGAAAATGAAAAATAAATAAACTTTTTTAGCGGAGGGGGCTGTAAAACATGCTCTCTCCGTTTCGTTATATGAAGGAGGTAATACATCATGTATTTAGTAATTGCAGAAAAACCAAGTGTATCAAGAGCAATCGCAGAAGTGATTGGAGCACAGGAACGAGAAGACGGATATTTACAAGGAACCGACTGTATGGTCAGCTGGTGCTTCGGACATCTGGCCGAATATGTTTCACCGGATGCTTACGATGAGAAATTTAACCAGTGGAGATATGAAGATCTCCCGATCATCCCGAAAGACTGGAAAGTTACAGTCTCAGAAGATAAGAAAGATCAGTTCTATATCTTAAAAAGACTGCTCAACAGTCCGGAAATTGAATACGTCGTAAATGCCTGTGATGCCGGACGTGAAGGAGAATTAATCTTCAAACATGTCTATGACTTATCCGGAAGTAAAAAGCCGGTGAAACGATTATGGATCAGTTCTCTGGAAGATTCCGCAATCCTTGATGGAATGCAGCATCTGAGATCCGCAGAGGAATACCGACATCTGGCCGAAGCTGCTGTATGCCGTTCTCAGGCTGACTGGCTGGTCGGAATGAATGCAACCAGAGCTTACACCACAAAGTACTTCAAAAAGCTGACCGTTGGAAGGGTTCAGACACCGACACTTGCCATGTTGGTGGAACGTGCCGGACAGATCAGCAATTTCCAGAAA
Source organism: uncultured Lachnospiraceae bacterium (assembly GCA_900539175.1). Taxonomy (GTDB): domain Bacteria; phylum Bacillota; class Clostridia; order Lachnospirales; family Lachnospiraceae; genus Novisyntrophococcus. Next base: position 23,174 of record UQAW01000039.1, on the reverse strand, counting down.
GAAAAGTATTTCAATGTAGAACTGGATTGTGACGGAATTCCGGCAGTAAAGCCAAAAATCTTTGATCCGGATGAGGCGGAACAGTTAAGAAGCAGATGCCATGGAAATGAAGCTATTGTCACTTCAGTAAAAGAAACGGAAAAGAAAGTAAAAGCACCAAAGCTTTATGACCTGACCACACTGCAGAGAGAAGCAAACCGTATCTATGGAATGACAGCCAAACAGACACTGGATACCGCTCAGAGCCTGTACGAAAAGAAACTGATCACTTATCCAAGAACAGACAGCCAGTATCTGACAGAAGATATGGAACAGACCGCAAGAAATGTGGTTCGTCAGATTTATGAGAAATATCAGCTGACAGGTCCGTTTGATCAGCCGGAGCAGCCAGATGTGAAGAAAGTCATGAATAACAGTAAAGTGACAGATCACCATGCAATCATCCCAACGATGGAGCTTGCATCCAGCCATCTGGATGAACTGAAATCCTGGGAAGAAAAGATTCTGTTCCTGATCGCAGTCCATACGGTCATGGCAATGAGTAAGGATCACATTTACCAGGAAACAGAGATTGAAGTGGAATGCCAGGGAGAAATCTTCAAAGCAAAAGGAAGAACTGTGTTGCAGGATGGATGGAAACTCTTTGAAAACTGCTTCAAGAATAAGGATCGCATGGCAATCGTAGATCCGGATCAGGAAATGAAAGAGAGGATGCCGAAAGTAACCCAGGGACAGACTTTCTATGCTGTAGCTGCAGAAAAGACAGAACATTTTACATCGCCACCAAAACCATACAGTGAAGATACTCTCCTTGCAGCAATGGAAACTGCTGGAAATAAGGAATTCGATGAAGACACAGAAAAGAAAGGATTAGGAACTCCGGCAACAAGAGCTGGTATCATCGAAAAACTGATCTATTCCCAGTATGCCACCCGAAAAGGGAAACAGATCCTTCCAACAGATGATGGAAAAGTCCTTGTGGAGATCCTGCCAGACTTTCTGAAATCTGCAAGTATGACTGCAGAATGGGAAAATCAGCTGCTCTTGATGGAGCATGGAGAGATTGCACCGGAACAGTTTATGACCGGGATCAAAAACATGCTGACCATGATGCTGAATGGATGCGATGCGATTTCCGAAGAAGAAACAAGAAGATTTCAGACCAGAGAAAGCATTGGAACATGTCCGGTATGTGGAAGCCTGGTATATGAAAGCAAAACCAACTTCTATTGTAGCAACCACGATTGTCACTTTGCTCTCTGGAAAGATAACCGCTATCTGCAGAGCATGGAAAAAACCATGGATAAAAAGATGGCTGCAGAACTTCTGAAAAGTGGATGTGTGCATGTAAAAGACCTGTATTCCAGAAAGAAGAATATGTACTTTGAGGCAGATCTTCATATGGATGCAGATGAAACCGGAAGGGTGAATTTTTCTTTATCCTTTCCCAAAAAGAAACCAAAAAACAAAAGCAAAAAGAAATAAGAAAACAGATTAGAGGAGGAAACGAAGAATGAATTTTAATGAATTTGTAAATGAAGTAAAGGACAATATCAAACTCTTTTTACCAAGGGATTATGAGAATGCAGAAGTATCAACGATGGAGTGTCATAAACTGAACCGTGCCTATACGGGACTGATGGTGAGAAAAGAAGGTGAGATGCTTACCCCGACGATCAATCTTAACCAGCTGTATGAAGCATATAAAGCACAGCCTGGCGTAACAATGGAAACTGTATGCAGAAAGATTGCAGATATAGTTATTGAGGCACCGATACAGGTTGATCTGAAAGCTATTTTAAACTATGAAGATGTGAAGGACAAGCTGTTTATCCGTGTGTCATCAGCCGAAGCAAATAAGGAAGTCCTCGAAATTGTGCCACACCAGCTAAAGGAAGATCTTGCAATTACCTATCATGTGGCAGTAGGCAAGAATCAGGATGGATTAAGTTCCATGCTGATTACAAATGAAATGATGAAGGAATATGGAGTGACACAGGAGCAGATTCATGAAGACGCTATGAAAAGTTCACCGCGTGTCATGGTCCCAGAGGTATCAAGTATAGGTGTACTGATAGATGAAATATATCAGAAAAATATTCTCATGCTGACACCAGATGAACGTGAAATGCTGCTAGAAACATTGCAGGAGTCAAGCGAGATGCCGACATTCTTTGTTGTTACAAATACAGAAAGAATTGATGGAGCCGGTGTGATCTTTTATCCGGAATTCATGGATAACATGGGGGAACTTCTGGGAAATGATTTCTTCATTTTGCCATCATCCATCCATGAAATGCTGATTTTACCGGATGACGGGCAAGTGGATGCTGAAATGTTAAGAGATATGGTAAAAGAAGTCAATGCGACTCAGGTAGCACCAGCAGAACGCCTTACCAATGATGTATATCACTTTGACACAAAGGATCACGTCTTTGAAAAAGCCGACAGATTTACAGAACGTCAGAAAGAAAAAGAAGCACAGGCTGCAAAAACAGAGAAAGCAGGAAAAGAACAGCCGGATCAGAAACCGAAAGCAAAGAAACATGATATGGAACTTTAATATCAAGCATGAAAACCGTTAAATGAGCAAACGCCCTGCGGCATAAAGAAATGTCGTGGGGCATTTTTGAAAAGGAGAAGATTATGACGAAAGAAAACATTAAAACAAATACAAGCTTAAGATACAGCCAGTATCAAAAAAGATTATTACACACATTTTCGTTTGAAAAATTGAAGAAGCAAATTGAGATGTTACATGATCAGGAATTTATTATAAATGTGCCGATTGGAGGTGTTGTTGATGGCAGATAAATTAGAGCAGGTAGCAATTCGTATGGTGGAGCAGCCGCCACTTTATAGTAAAGAACCAATGAACAATCCGGATGCCGCCATTCGTGTTATGAATGAATTTCTTTCTCAGATGGATCGTGAACTCTTTTGTATTGTTAATCTACAGGCAGATTTAACACCAATCAATATGAATATCGTATCTGTAGGTTCATTGAATGAAGCATTGATTAATCCAAGAGAAATATTTAAGAGTGCAATTCTTTCTAATGCTCATTCAATGATGCTCATTCATAATCATCCGTCAGGAAATCTGACCCCATCTACATCGGATATCCAGACTACAGCAAGAATGCAGGAATTAGGTGAATTGATGGGGATTTCCTTGGTTGATCACATCATTACAGGACGGGATGGAAATTACTATTCCTTTCGAGATAAAGGAGAATTTCCAGATAGCAGGATTCGTTTTTCAACTCGTGTTGAAGACATTGATTTAACTAAAGGAATGGTGACAGAAGCCATCGCACCCTATGAAGAAGTAACAGATACAAAAGAACAAGATAACGTAAGAGATATTCCAACGGTGCAGACAGCAACAATTCCATTACCGGTTCAGGGAAAAGATATGGACAGCATTATGCAGTCACTGGAATCCGGTGTGGAAGAACTTTTTACAAGTAACCGCTATCAGGAATTTCTTAAAACCATGGCAAAGTTTCACAATTATTCCTTTAACAATACAATGCTGATCGCCATGCAGCGACCGGATGCAACACTTGTTACCAGCTATAAAAACTGGCAGTCCATGGGTAGACAGGTTATGAAAGGTGAAAAGGGAATTACAATCATTGCACCGGCACCTTATAAGAAAATGAAGGAAAAAGAGGTTCTGGATGAAAATCAGCGACCAATCATGGGAACTGATGGAAAACCTAAGACTGAACAGGTGGAAGTTACAGTTCCGCATTTTAAAGCAGTTACCGTCTTTGATATTGCTCAGACATCCGGGGAACCAATCCAGACACTGGCACCGGAATTACTGACTGCAGCTGTACAGGATTTTGATTCTTTCATGCAGGCTATTCAGAAAATATCCCCAGTGCCGATTCGATTCGATGAGATCGATGGCAATGCCAATGGATATTATCACAATGCAGACAAGGAAATCGTGATCAAAAAAGGGCTCAGTGAAAGTCAGACCTTAAAGACTGCTATTCATGAAACCGCCCATGCTAAACTGCATGACAAGGAAATCATGGAAAGCTTGGGTGTAGAAAAAGACCGTCTGACAAAAGAGGTTGAAGCAGAATCCGTTGCTTACTGTGTGTGTTCTTCCTTTGGTTTGGATACATCGGATTACAGTTTTCCTTATATTGCAGGTTGGAGCAGCAGCCGGGAAATGAAGGAAATGAAAGCATCTATGGATGTGATCCGCAAGACAGCCGGTGAAATGATTGATCAGCTTACAGAAGAACTGGAAATTATTCTTGAAGAAAAACAGAAAACAGAATTACATGAAAAATACGGAATTCTGGTAGATGCAATGGAAGCAGCCGGATACCGCTATGATTATCGGGAAAGCGAACCGGGACATATTGTACTGGCACCGGATGGGACGCATGAAATTGCCGGCTATCTACAGTTTGAATCATGGGGAGATATCCAAAACTGGCTGGAAGACACGATTACAGAAGGGACGGATATTTCGGAGAGAGTTGATCGGGCTATGTACCCATTTAAGTATGATTATACCCTAGAGGAAGAAATGTTCAGAGGTAATGGTGACCGCTATGCGATTTATCATGTGGATGAAGACACACTGGGAAAACAACATTTATTTATGAATATGGCAATGGTCAAAGAAGATGGCATTACAATCGATGCAGCAAATTATAAGTGTGTCTATTCCGGCAGATTACATGAAAATGAAAAGCTGGATGATTTGTACGCTATGTTCAACGATAATCCACCGGCAGATTATAAAGCACATTCTATGTCGGTCAGTGATGTCATCATTACAAACCGTGGTGGGGATATGCAGGCATATTACGTGGATCGATTTGGATTTGCAGAACTTCCAGACTTTGCAGCACAAAGAGAAAAAATACTCGATATTGTCCCGGATATAGAAAATGTGGATTATGAAAATGATCTTACATGCATTAGCTTCTATGCTGCAGAATGCGCAGAATTTCCTGTAATGGGTGAAGTTCAATATGATCTGACATTACCGGAAGCCCTGGAAGCCTATGAAAAAATACCATCTGAGCGAATGCATGGACTGAAATGTGTTGGCTTTGATCTGAAAGACGGAAGTGATTATGAAGGAATGCAGAGTCTGATGATCGAAGGAAAAATACAGAAAGATTTTTTGAATTCGATTCCTGGATTTAGAGAAAATTCTTATGTGCAAAATGCAATCAGTCGTGTGGAAAAGTACTTGGAAGAAAGACATCCAAATGTGGAAAATCCTCTGAAATCCAATAAGAAAGTGGATAACGAAAAAAATATAAGCGAAGAAAAAAACGAGAAGGAGCTGAATATACAGATGAAACCAATACCGAAAAAGAAAAGGGGGGAAATGAGCCTATGAGAAATGTAAACCTGGAAGAAAACGAACTGACTATTACTGCTATCTTCCAGCAGCACACAAAGAAAGAAACAATCCAAACACTGAAAGAAGCTTTGGAAGTTTTGGAACAGGAAGAAAGTGATCCTGAGAATGATGAAATGATTGAGATCATCAATTCTACAGTTGGAAAATTACAGCAGATCGAAGACAAATACTACTATTCTCTGGATCTGAATTATTATCTGAATAACTTGGAGGACGATGCCTATGAAGCTTAATCAATTTGCAGTCTACCGAGTAGATCAGCAGACAGCAGGAAAAGCACTGTGGCATCTGCCATATCAAGAGGCAAGACAGCAGAATGTGTCGATTACTGTCGAAAATTACCGATTAGTCGCGATTCATGAAATGCAGGAAAATGAAAAAGTCGCTGACATCTGGAAACGGACGAAAAATCAATGCGAAGTCAGTGACGTGCTCGTATTGAACAAGGGTGGAGAAATCAGCTGCTACTATGTAGATGAGAACTATCCACAGTATCTGGCCGGATTTATTCGTATCAACACATCCGGTGCACTAATCACTATAGAAACTGAGAATTATCAGATTGATGGGAAAAAGGGGAACTGGATTGCAACAGACACCATCATTATTGATGGAAAACAGTTTTATTTGATGGAACATCAGGTATACCGAGATCAGGCCCAGGGTGTTATCCTGGATGCCTATGGAAAAATGGTTGTCGAAGAATGTAAGAAATTCGATGAAAAGACAAAACAAAAGATTCATGATTACATCCAACAGCAGGTACCGCTAAATCCGGTCGAACAGCTAAAACAAGATGGTAAAATCCGTCTGGAACATTACCAGAAATTCTACCAGAACGGCACTTATGAACGAAGCAGAGAATCTGGTACCGAAGCCAATTATGATATGGTGGACGGTCTGGTGAATAATCAGAAGAAGAATCAGGAAAAGACCTCTGATGCTAGCAGCAACAATCAGACCTCCCGAAATCAACAGGATGGAAAATCTAAGAAACGAAGATCTGTAATCAAACGACTGCATCAGAAACAGATTGCCATTGCTCGCCGGTCCGGAAAGCCGATACCAAAGTACCTGGATCAGGAAATGGAAAGAAAGCGTGGATAGAATATGCGAAGGTTAAAGTGTGAAAAAGAAACGATTATTCTGATTAATGAAGATGATGGATTCTATGATGTGTATACCTTCAATCAGAACTTGCCGAAACGGTTAAGAGGCTTTGCAGCGAAGTATCCGGATGATTGCTGGTTGAAAGGATCTTCGGAGGATGGTAGTGAAACGTATATGATTAAAAAAGCGCGGTTATCATTGAATTTAAGACCACCCTATTCCAAGGATAGAATATCTGAAAAATCCCCAGAACTGTCTTATTTATATAAAAGCAATCATACTCGAAAGAACATCGGCCGGTCTTTGTAGTAGCCTGATTTTAAGCGAAAAGCTGTACCCGCACCTGTTGGAGATTGACCGGGCGGAGCAGGAACGGATGGACGCCATGCTGCCCCGCATGATGGAGGTAGCGGGCGTCACCGAGGAACTGAAAGCCTGTGACCCTATGCGCTGGGTGGGGCTGATGAACACGCTGAAAGCGCAGGCAGAGGAAATTATTCAAGATGAACTGATTTACAAATAGTTTTTAGGCACAAGAAAGGCCGGGATTTTGCTATCAAGCGGAAAATCCCGGCTTTGCTCTTATCGGTTTTCCAAATTCTTTGACCGCCGGTATTCCAGCGGCGATAGTCCAAACTGCTTTTTGAACACGGCTGCAAATTTGCTTTGATTCATATAGCCAACCAACTCTGCTATTTCTGCAACGGACAATCTTGTAGAAGTCAGTAACTCTGCAGCTTTTTTCATTCGGACTTCCCGTAGATAGATGGAAATATTTTGACCAAAAACGCCACGAAAATAGTTTTTTAAGCTGGTTTCGCTGACAGAAAACTGAGCTGCCAATTCCCATGCAGGATGATGTTGCCGCAAATCGGAAGTGATAATTTTTTCAACACGTTTTGCTATATCTACCTGTGTTTCAGTAAAAAATGTGCAGGCTTGCGATGGGGGGATATTGTTAAGATTTTGTAGTAATGAAAATAGAGCCAGAACATAGATCTTCATTTGAGAAATCGAAAACGGAGGCGCAATATCAAAAAGTTCCCAGAGCTTAATCAATATTTCTTCAACTTCAGGAGTAACTGCTGAGATATAAGTGTTATCGTTTGGGCAAAAAAGTTCAATGATTTTAGGGATGTCTATGCCAAACTCTTTTTGCATCCATGTACTCTCTGTTGCCAGTGTATTAGTATCAACAAAAAGCTCCATTCCCTCATAGATACGGCGAGGATAGACATATTGCTTTTGGGCAAAACACTCCGTGAGAGAAATATCTCCATCTTTCACATATACAAAGTTTCCGTTATTCAAGATAATCTCGCAACGACCAGTCACGCAATAGTTTAGGAGCAAAGGCCCTTTTTTAATGAAACTATCTTCACCCAAATTTGGAGCTGCCCATGTCGGAGAATTTATAAAAATATACGCAATAGTAAGTCCGGGGAAAAGTTGAAAAAACGTCATAGACCCTTTTCCTTCCTTAGTTTTCATAAGTAGTTCTGCGTTGAACTCGCTACGTTTTATTGAAACGCCGGGAATTTCAATACATTTTCTAATAATATCATCAATCTTCATTTTTAACTCCTGTCGATTTGCCTGGCTCATTGCCCTTGATTTTAATCATATTATAGAATTGTAAGCGAAGTCAGTCAATAAAAAAACTCGTTGCTGTTTGGAGCCAAAAAGATGATTGGTTGTAGAGAGCTACTGCTAACTATGGTATCTTATAGAGAGGTTAGAAAACGCTAACCAGCAAATGAATGGAGGTATTCGTTATGAGTAACAAGTTACAAGCAAAAGACCTGATTAACCTCGGTCTGTTCACCGTTCTCTACTTTGTGATTGGCTGCTGTGTCGCCATTCCCGTCGGCTTTGTACCTATCTTTTTGCCGATCCTCGGAGCATTGTGGTCTTTGATTACCGGCATCCCGTTCATGCTGTTCCTGACCAGAGTTAAAAAATTCGGCATGGTTACAATTATGGGAATTTTAAGCGGCCTGCTGATGGGGCTGACTGGCATGGGATTTTGGGGCGTACCGATGGGCGTGATTTTTGGGCTGCTGGGAGATCTGATCTTGAAATCCGGCGGTTATAAAAGCGCCAAGAAGAGCCTGATCGGGTATGCGGTGTTCAGCCTTTGGATGGTTGGTACATATATCCCCATGTATTTCATGGTTGAGGATTCCTGGGCCAGTTTTGCGGCCAGCTTTGGTGAGGAATACGCTGACAGGGTAATGGCTGTTATGCCTATGTGGAGCATTATTCTGGTAATCGCCGGAATCTTCATTTTTGCGATCCTGGGCGGACTTTTAGGTAAGGCGCTTCTGAAAAAGCATTTTGCTAAAGCGGGCATTGCGTGATGAACGGGCTATCATTTTCAGCAACAACCGAAAAAAGAAAAGGAATCCTGCTTGATCCCCGGACAAAGCTCATTCTGCTGCTGACGATTACAACACTGATGTTCAGTACCAGTAACGAAGGAATTATGAACATCGTCAAGCCGTGTCTAAGCCTTGTCCCCTTTGCTCTGATTTTGTCGGAACGCCGTTTCAAAACAGCAGGAAAATATCTGGTGCTATATGCGGTTTGCTTTATACTGGAACGGATTGCCCTTACGAGTTTGAGCGGATTACTCTCGTTCATCGTGCTGGCAGTGACATCTATCATGACGCGGTTTGCGCCCGGCATTATGACAGGTGCCTATCTGATCTCATCCACTTCGGTCAGTGAGTTTATCGGCGCAATGGAGCGTATGCACATCACGGAAAAAATCGTGATTCCAATGTCTGTCATTTTTCGCTTTTTCCCAACCATCAGCGAAGAATATCAGGCAATCCGGGACGCAATGAAAATGCGGAACATCCATTTTGGCGGAAAAAATCCTTTTCTGATGATAGAATACAGGCTTGTTCCATTGATGGTATCCGTTGTGAAGATTGGCGATGAACTATCTGCTGCTGCGTTGACCCGGGGGCTGGGTGCCCCCGTTAGACGCACAAATGTATGTCAGATCGGTTTTCATTTTCAAGATGTGGTTGCAATCTTGTTCTGTATCATCTGTTTTGTTTTATTTTTATTGCAGCAGCAAATTGTTTTTTGAGGAGGTGAGCCTGTGATACGGATCGACCATGTGACCTTCTCTTATGGAGAAGAAAATGAGAGTGCCAGTGGGGTTCAGGATATAAACCTGAACATAGAAGATGGCCAATTTATCGTGCTTTGTGGCGAAAGCGGCTGCGGGAAAACGACAATTACCCGACTAATTAACGGCCTAATTCCGCACTACTATGAAGGAAAAATGAATGGAGAAGTGTGGGTAAATGGGGCAAAGGTTTCGGAACAGCCCCTTTATGATACCGCGAAAACGGTTGGCAGCGTGTTTCAAAACCCCCGCTCACAATTTTTCAATGTGGACACAACCAGCGAAATCACATTCGGGTGTGAAAATCTCGGCCAGCCGGAGCAAAGTATTCGGGAACGATTAGATAAGACCATCCGGGATTTCCGCCTGGAGAAATTGATGGGACGCAATATCTTTCATCTCTCCGGCGGGGAAAAGCAAAAAATTGCCTGTGCCGGGGTATCCATCATGGAGCCGGATGTGCTGGTTATGGATGAGCCGTCATCCAACCTGGATGCTTCCTCTATCCTGGATCTGAGAGCAATACTTGCGTTTTGGAAGTCGCAGGGGAAAACAATTATAGTGTCAGAGCATCGGCTCTACTATCTGCGCGGTCTTGCGGATCGTTTTATCTATATTACCGGCGGAAAGGTGGAAAAAGATTACTCCGCAGCGGAGTTTGAGCGCCTGACGGAGCAACAGAGAGCCAAGTTGGGGCTGCGTACCTTTATTCTTGAAGATTTGTTGCCGCCGAAAGCATTGCCCCAGGCCGGTCAGCAAATGGAACTTCACAATTTCTGCTTTGCCTACAAAAACGAACCGGAAACGCTGCACATCCGGGAAAGTAAAATCCCTGCAAATCGTATTGTCGGGATCATCGGGAATAATGGAGCTGGAAAGTCCACCTTCTCCCGGTGTTTCTGCGGCCTTGAAAAGCGCTGCGGTGAGGTGATCTGGAACGGCAGAACTTATCGGCCTAAAGACAGACTAAATACCTGCTACATGGTGATGCAGGAAGTCAATCACCAGCTTTTCACGGAAACTGTGCTGGATGAAGTCCTGATCAGTATGGAGGAGGAAAATCAGGAGTGGGCTGAGGAAATCCTTGCCGAGTTAGATTTAATCGGCTTCAAAGACAGACACCCTATGTCCCTTTCCGGCGGCCAAAAGCAGCGGGTAGCAATTGCCTCGGCAATCGCATCCAAGCGTTCTATCTTATTTTTTGACGAACCGACCAGCGGTCTTGATTACAAACACATGAAAGAGGTTGCCAATGTCTTGAAACAAGTCAGGGATGCAGGCATTACCTTGTATGTCATTACCCATGATCTTGAGCTGCTTTTAGATTGTTGTACGGATATTGTCCATTTTGAGGACGGTTCCATCATCGACAAATTTCAAATGGATGAGGCCGGTCTTGAAAAAATCCGAAACTATTTTATAAAGGGGGTGCCTACAAAATGAAGGAAGAAAAGAAAGAGTCGCCCATAGGCGTCTTATGGGGATGGGGCAAGCCCTATCACGGGAAATTCATCGGCAGTATTATCCTTGCGGTATTAGGCGTGGCCTGCCAGATGGTGCCCTATTTCTGCGTGGCGCATATTGTCACACTGATGCTGTCGGGAGAGCAGGATTTTTCCAGTTATATGACGGCCTGTATCGTTGCATTGTGCGGTTATTTGGGAAAGGTTGTTTTCGCCAATCTTTCAACAGTCATTTCCCACACGGCGACCTATTACACGCTGCGCGATCTGCGAGAGAATATCACCGCGAAGCTGGCCCGCGTCCCGATGGGGACGATTTTAGATACTCCGTCCGGCCAGTACAAAACGACGATTGTTGACCGGGTGGAGGGAATGGAGCCGACCTTTGCACACCTGATCCCGGAAATGACCGCAAATGTGCTGGTTCCCATTGTGATTGTCGTGTACCTGCTTATTCTGGACTGGCGTATGGCGCTCTTGTCCCTTGTCACTCTCGTGGTGGGCCTTGTGGTTATGTCCGCCGGTATGAAAAACTATCCCGTCAAGTGGGAGGGTGCTGTCAAGGCAGGCAAGCAGATGACAGACGCCATCGTGGAATATATCGGAGGCATTGAGGTGGTGAAAGCGTTCAGCCAATCCGCCGGTTCCTACAAAAAATATTCTGACGCGGTGAATTATAACGCCAACTACTATGTGGACTGGATGCGGGAAAACCAGAAAACCATGAGCGCCTACAACGCCATCCTGCCCTCAGTGCTGATTTGCGTGCTGCCCTGCGGTTTTGCATTCTGGCTCTCCGGCAGTCTGGAGCTTTCCACCTTCCTGTCCATTGTGATTTTCTCTCTGGGCCTTGTTGGGCCAATTATTGCGGCCTTTACCTTTACGGACGATTTGGCTGTACTGGGGACAAATGTGGAAGAAATCAGCCAGCTTCTGAACGCCGAAGAACTGAACCATAAAGAAACGCCGATCAAGCTGGAAGATACCGGCATTTCTCTTAGGTCTGTGTCGTTTTCCTATGACGGGACAACAGAGGTTTTGCATGATGTGAATCTCGCCATCCACCCCGGAACCATGACCGCCCTTGTAGGGCCGTCCGGCTCCGGCAAGTCCACGGTGGCGAAGCTGATTGCCGGGTATTGGGATGTTACATCCGGTAGCATTACCCTCGGCGGCCATGAGCTGAAGGATATGCCGCTGTCTGAAATTGCAGACCAGATTTCCTATGTATCTCAGGACAACTACCTGTTTAACCGCAGTATCCGGGAGAATATCCGCATGGGAAGACCCAGTGCCACGGATGCAGAGGTGGAGCAGGCAGCCAAACAAAGCGGCTGCGACGCCTTTATCCGCAAGCTGGATAATGGCTATGATACGGTTGTCGGCAGCGCCGGTTCCCATCTTTCCGGCGGTGAACGCCAGCGGATTGCCATCGCCCGCGCCATGCTGAAAAATGCGCCGGTTGTCATTTTGGACGAGGCAACTGCCTATATCGACCCAGAGAATGAGGCGCTGGTGCAGAAAGCCATTTCCACTTTAACTGTCGGCAAGACCCTGATTGTGATCGCACACCGGCTGTCTACCATTGTTGGCGCAGATAACATCGTTGTGGTGAAGGATGGAACCATCCACGCACAGGGTACGCATGAGAAGCTGCTGGAAACCTGCCCCCTCTACCGGGATATGTGGCAGGCGCACATCGGCGCGAAAGACCAGATGTAAGGGGGTGTTGTCAGATGTATGGAACATTGAAAAAAATCTTTGCTTTTGCAGGCAGCAAAAAGGGGCTTCTAAAAAAATCCCTGTTATTCTCATTCCTGTCCGGGCTGTTTTCAGCCATGCAGTTTGCCGCCCTCTTTGTAGTGATCGGCGCGTTAGTATCTGACAACCGGGACGGAAAGTTTATCTGCATTTCGCTGGGAATTATGGCCGTTTCCCTCATTGGGCGTATCATCACGACCTATTTTTCCACGATGGAGCAGACGGAAACCGGCTATTGCATGGTGGCGGAAAAGCGTATCCACATCGGAGATCGGCTGCGCTACATCCCGATGGGCTACTTCAACAAGAATAGTATCGGGAATATTACCGCCATTGTCACAACAACTTTGGGTGATGTAGAGAACTCAGCAGCCCGTGTCCTGGTGTCAGTGCTGGGCGGTTTTTTCAACTCGGTTGCCCTCGTCATAGTTCTGTTGGTATTTGACTGGCGGATCGGTCTTGTGGCCACTGCCGGTGTCCTGATTTACCTTGCGGCGGCGGAACTGACTCTTCGTAAATCTGCCGCGCTCAGCGGGGTGCGTCAGCACACACAGGAGTCCCTTGTAGAGTCTGTGTTGGAGTACATTCAGGGGATGGGGATTGTCAAAGCATTTGGACTGGAACGGGACAGCACGCAGTCTATCGGCAGTGCAATTAAGGCGAGCTGCCGGGATAACCTGAAATTGACAAAGGCCAGCGTTCCCTATGACGCCATCAAACAGGCCGTTGTCCGGGTGTTCAGCGTCCTGTTGCTTTTGGCCTCGGTCTGGTTCTGGCTGGACGGCTCCCTGCCGCTGGCCTATGGCCTGATTTTGGTAATTGCTTCTTTCATGGTGTTCAACGATTTGGAGAACGCCGGGAATATGGCCTCTCTGCTGCAAATGCTGGCGGCCTCGATGGATACGGCAAACTCCATTGATGACACGCCGGTGATGGACGAGAAAGGCGCTGACATTACGCCGAAGTCCAGCGAGATCGTGTTTAACAAGGTGGATTTTTCCTACGCAGACCGTAAGATATTAGATCAGGTCAGCTTTACCATTCCCGAAAAAACGACTACGGCCATTGTCGGCCCTTCCGGGGCAGGAAAGACAACGATGTGCAACCTGATTGCCCGTTTTTGGGATGTGAATGCCGGGAAGATTACCATAGGCGGTACGGATGTACGGGATTTCAAGCTGGATAGCCTGATGAAGAATATCTCGATGGTGTTCCAGAGCGTGTACCTATTTGCAGATACGATTGAGAACAATATCAAGTTTGGCTGCCCGGATGCTACCCATGAACAAGTGGTTGAAGCGGCGAAAAAGGCTTGCTGCCATAACTTTATTTCTGCCCTGCCGGATGGCTATGACACCGTGATTGGCGAGGGAGGCGGTACTTTGTCCGGCGGCGAGAAACAGCGGATTTCCATCGCCCGCGCCATGCTGAAGGACGCACCTATCATCATTTTGGACGAGGCAACAAGCAGCGTTGACCCGGAGAATGAGGATGAATTGCAGCGGGCTATCGAGGCATTGACCCATGACAAGACCATCATCATGATTGCCCACCGTCTGAAAACCGTCCGCAACGCCGATCAGATCCTTGTACTGGACAACGCTCATATCGTCCAGCGCGGCACTCATGCGGAGCTCATCCAGCAAAAGGGCCTGTATGCCGATTTTGTATCGGCCAGACAGGAGGCCATCGGCTGGAAGCTGGCTCAGTAAAGGAGGTTCAGATGAAACTTCATGCGTCCGGGGAGGACTACCTGGAAACCATCCTTGTTCTCCAAAAGAAACGCGGTATGGTGCGCTCCGTAGATGTGGTCCGGCACATGGAGGTGTCAAAACCCAGCGTGTGCCATGCAGTGGCTACCTTGCGGGACGGCGGCTTTCTCACAATGGACGAAGATCACTTTCTCCGTTTGACCGATGTGGGCCGCGAGGTGGCTGAAAGAACCTATGAACGCCACTGTTTCTTTACCGAGCAGCTTATCGCCGCAGGCGTTGACCCCAGGACTGCGGAGGCTGACGCCTGCCGGATTGAACACATCATCAGCGATGAGAGCTTTTCACGGCTGAAAGAGGCAGCCGCCATGAAAGAACTTGTCCGCCGACAAATTCAGACTGTATTTGCACTGCTGTCAAAAAAAGCCCAGCCACCGAACAGCCCCCGTCTGGCAGCCGGTGCGAAAATTGTCACAATGTAACTGAATACCGTATTTTTTGCGCTCGAGTAGCTTTCTGCTGTCTGGGCGCTTTTTTATATTTCCGAGTTTAATTCGGACAAGAGGGAGACTGGTCGGCATTAACCTATACTGGAAAAGGGAGGTTTTCAATGGTTCAAGCTGTTACATACCAAAGCGACAAGCAATCTGTTTATTTTCAAGGCAAGCTCATTGTGCTGGAAAACCTGACGCCGGTACTCTCCCCGGAGGAAAAGAAGAAACGAAAAAGAGAAATCGAAAATAACCCGTACGATATATTCAGCAAATACGGGGACAGGTTTCGCTAATCAATCGCAACATTGTTGTCCGGGGCTGCTAATGGTATAATATAGTTGTAAGGTTGGTAGCTCAATTCCATACGGAAAGGAGCCCAATATGGACATTATCAGAGAAGATTGTATTTACGCAAGGCAGTCAGTAGACCGAAAGGACAGTATCAGCATTGAAAGCCAGATTGACTTTTGCAAGTACGAACTGAAAGGCGGGAGCTGTAAGGTATTCAAGGATAAAGAGGATTGCTCAACACAGGAGGATATTTTCAATTACCCTCAAAATGATAAAAGCGAGGCAGCGGAAAATCCGTTGCCTCATATCAGTATTATGAAAATTAAAAGTGTATAGGCTCAAAAGGGAAAGTGCCCTTTTGGGCCTTTTTAATTTAAAATAGTTCTAAAGAACAAGTTGACAATCTGTAGATTCTGTATGTTTTAAAGATCAATCGTTATACTAATTTTAGACCGAATTATCGTTCTAAAGGAGGTGTCACAATGGATTTAAAGGCGGTTGGTCAGAGAATAAAAGCTGCAAGGGAAGCTAAGAATCTTACACAAGAAGAATTGGCAGCACTGGTAAACTTGAGTCCAACTCATGTAAGTGTTATAGAGAGAGGACTGAAAGTAACAAAACTTGATACTTTTATTGCGATTGCAAATGCATTAGATGTTTCAGCAGATACACTATTGATTGATGTTGTGACACATTCGGTTAGCGGCGTTACGAATGAATTATCTGAAATGATAGAGAAACTACCTAAAGAAAAGCAACAGAGAATTATCAATGCAGTGAGAGCATTGGTGGAATAAATACGTGAATAAGAAGATGGAAGGGCTTATTGCTCTTCTTTTTTATTTGGTTTAACGTGAAAATATGATATAGTAGTTCTAAAGACTTATATATAATTCTAAGGAACTTGATAAAATGAAGAAAAAAAATATAACACTTGTATTTGTTGCTATCGTTTTTTCGATTATTGTTGGAATGATAATTGGGAAAAGCTTATTAAAGCATAAAGAAGGTGAGCCAGATGTAGTTGGCAGTTTTTCTATGAATAGAGATGAGAATCTTACAGTAGTTGCTAACAGAAAAAATATTTCTGATAAAGAAGCATTTACAAGACTGCTTTTAAAAATGTACAAAGAGAATTCATTTCATTCAATAAAATTTTCTACAGATCATGGATATGCAACCAGCCTTGATATGACCGTATATTCTTGGAAAGAAGATATCGAAAATGGAAAATCCATTATGCAGATAGAATTTAGACCGATTGAATATGGAAAAGATTATGATATTGTTCATAATCCGGATAAATATGTGCTTTTTATCGATGGAACAGAAATAAAATGAAATATATAGATATGCAGGTAAAGCGCAGAAAAAGAGGATTGCTCAACACAGGAGGATATTTTCAATTACCCTCAAAATGATAAAAGCGAGGCAGCGGAAAATCCGTTGCCTCATATCAGTATTATGACAATTAATCTAGTTCCGCCCCTAACTCATACCTCCAATACTCCGCCGCCTCATATTCCCTAGGTTCTGAGAGTACCGGTACAGTAAAGAGTTCAACCGGAACACCGAGTGTTGATGCGAAGAGTTTCATAAGATCCTCTTTTGGCGTTCGGACATCGCTTTCATACTGAGCAATCCGGACATCAGCACAGCTGTCGGGAAATCCAACAGCCATCCCAAGTTCTTTCTGGGTGAGATGATTTTTTTGTCTTAAGTGTTTTAATTTTCTTCCAAATGTAATCATATTATTATTCTCCTGTGCTTCCAAATGCCCCGGTTCCTCGTTCTTCACCGAGGTCCAGGACAAAGTCTGCGATCACGACCGGTGTGATCACCAGCTGACCGACGCGTGTGTCTTTATGAATGGTCTGAGAAGATGTGCTCACGTTACTGATAATGGCATGGATCTCACCACGGTAACCGGAGTCAATCGGTGGAAGTTCGCATACCAGTCCTTTTGCTGCCATGTTGCTTCGAGGAAAGACATATCCGGCAAATCCATCCGGGATGATGAGACCGAATCCAAGCGGAATTCTTGCAATCTCACCTGGTTTTAATACGCAATCATAAGGCATGAATACATCAGCACCGGCATCATTTTCATGTGGCCGGAAGGGATGATGATCTGCTTTCAGACCAAAGTCAATCAGTTTAATCTTTATGGCTACTCACCTCCTTCCTGATGAGCAATGGATAATCAGTTTTTAAAATATCTGACGGCATCCAAAGTTTCAAAATAGGATTCTGGCAGGACATCTGTTTTTCCATACAGCTACCTCTTTGACAGAATGGACCGGTCAGATCCGGTGCAAAAAGAATCGGGCTTAATTTGTACAATCTCTGCCAGATCTGTAGCATCACAATCCTTGTTTCATCCGTATTTCTTCGGCAGGTTCTTTGGCCAATCATATGCTTCCACTGGTAAGGTGTCGCGCTGATGATCAGTACGTTTCGAAGTCCCTGAGGTGTGGCATATCCGGCTGAATCATGATCAATGCCTAAGCCACAAAGCTCTGCATAATGATCCAGATCTGACTGACAGCTTTTCTTGTAAATATCCTGGATTTCTTTATCTGCTTTCATGATTCCATATGGAATAGCAAATGCAGCATGATCGGAATAATTGCTGTACTGCAGAGATGCACTCATGTACTTTACTTCGTTCTGATGTCTTGTGATCTGTGCCAGGAAGCGTCTGCTTGCACCAACAACAGCTACGGTAATGACCATGAATTTCTGCACGGTTGGATGCGGAAGCCCTGCAATGTTTTCTACAGTCTTCTGACTGTAGGATTGACGGTAAAGATCCATCAGATCTGCCATGTTCTGGATCGTATGACCGTGTTGTGTGAGTCTGGCAGCAAAGACCATATTCTGTTCTGCTTCCCGGATTCCATAGCAGTTTAAGATAGCTGTTTCAATGTGATCCATAGGCCTGTTCCTCCTTTACCAGAGCTTTTAAAAGGATCAGATAATTGATGCAGTCTGTGATTTTTTCATCCCACTGTTCCATGTCAAAATGTAACAGAGTGGAATAACACATATCGTAAAGGGATACGACATGTTTCGACATCATACCGGCCAGTGCTGCTTTTGGATCGCAGTTTTGTAAGGCGGCAGCAATCTTGAATGCACTGAGGCGGTCAATATTGTCACCGGTATATTCTTTCTTTTTATGTGCCAGAATATCGGCACACTTTCTCATCTGAAGTTCAAATACAATATTAAATTGTTCTTGTGTCATGTGATAGTTCCTCCTTTGTTTTGTGATGGTTATCTTTCGAGATCCTTGGTTTTTGATCTTACTGGTTCCGGAATCTGCATCTGAAGAATGAAATCAATATTCTGATCGGCAGTATCCAGATCTTTTATTTTTTCTTTCAAGCTGCTTATTGCTTCTTCTTCGGAAGCTATCTGCTGTTGCAGTTTTTCTTTTTGTAAAGTCAAGGTTTTTAGGCTTGTCATCTTTCCATCCTGATAAAAGGATCTCAGCCAATCTCTGGCTTCTTCATATTTCTGAATTTCCTTCTCATGTTCTTTCCGGTACTTTCCTTTGTACTTTGCTTTTGAAAACTGGGAATAAACTTCCTTATTTGCATAGTACTGTCCGGTATAACGGATCTGATTGTTGAGGATCCTTAGATCGGAACGATGCTGAGCAACCTGTGTCTGCATTTCTTTTAGTTCCTGCTTTGAGGCAAGCAGTGTGTTTTTCAGATCTGACTGCGTATCAAATCCATGTTCCTGCACATAGATAATGGTATTTGCCATTTGCTGCAGGTTAGAAAGTTTTACCCGATGAGCATAAGCCGGGCTCTGCATTGCTTTCACATTTGTCTGGAGATTTACAACCAGGCGCAGGTGAGATCTGACGTAGAGAATGGTCAATGGATCTTTGCGTAAGAAAGTCTGTTCCAGGTATTCTTTTCCATATCGTGTTCCCAGTACACGTTCAGTAATCCGCTTCTGTCGATCAGGATGAAGATAGCTGTATCTGCCACGATGCTCAATCACAGAGATTTGAAATTGTTCCAGAAGTTTGGATTGGAATTCATCAAAACTATTGGATGTGGCAGCACATTCATCAATTGCATTTCGCAAATATTCTTTCTGTGTAAGGAACACGGTGGATGTTGGTTTGAGACCATCTTCGATGATTTTCTGGTTGATCTCATCCAGGTTTTGTTGGCCATGTTTCTGTGCCATATACTCTTTCTGAGTGATTTTTTTCTCAGCCGGTGCAAGAAGATCTATTTGGTGAAGTCCTTCCTGTTGGCACCGATCCATGACGGTTTTCTTAAAAGTGTTCATGAATTTATCAGTGGATCGATGCTTGTAACCGGCGGCTTCATCATGTGGTTTATCCATATATGGCTGCCTTTCCACTGCAGTCTTTCGCACACTGTTGATAACGATGTGAGTATGGATATTTCCGGATTCATTGTGGCCATCGGTGTGAGTAACTACCAGTGCCTGATATCCGGGAAACATCTGCTTTGCAAGTTCCAAACTGATTGACTGTGCTCTCTTTCCGGTAAGTCCATTCTCTGTCACATCGGCTGGATCGTAGCTGATAATGTAGTGGTGACTTTTGATATCTTCACGTTTCTTATTTTTGTGAAAATGAGCATTTGTCAGTTCACATTCCTTGTCAAAAGACATCGGATCACAGTTCAGCCCATCCATATAAAACTCTTTTCGCAGGATGCTTCGTCCGGATTCATCTACAATCTTTTTCCCGGTTTTTTCATCATGTTCAAACAGAAGGTAATTGATAGCAGCCGAGTAATTTGCATTTCTGCTTTTAATGTGTTTTACGATTGCCATTCATACCACCTGCCAGTTTCAGTACCTCTTTTCTCAATAGGAATAAGTCCGTGATGCACTGATGGATTTCATTTTCTATAGCACGAGACTGACTGCCACCACTGTTAAAATGCTTGGCGATCTGATTGAGATTCGATCCGATTTTTCCATATTCACTGACCAGTTTTCTGAGATCATTCATGTCTGCAACAACTTCAATTTGGTGATTGATTTGCTTTTCCAATAGAAGTTTCCTCAGATATTCTGATCGGCTAACAGATAAACAAGCAGCGCCTTGGTCTAATAAATCCAGTTCGACATCTGTAAGACGTAATCCTATAAAATGTCTGTGATTCAGTTCTTTATCTTTGTTTTTTGTTCTCATACTCCTCCTTTCGCTGAGACTATTCCTCCCGCCGGGAATCCACGTATTTCAATATCGGCTGTCCCTTCCGATATTAGAAATAGTGCTGTGAACACCTTTAGGTGGAACCAACAGACAAGTGAAACGTCTGTTATTGAGAGGGTATGGGGAGATCCCCATCAAGATAAATCCCATAGGAGAACAGGATGCCAAATGGCAATACTGTTAAACATGGGTGGATCTTGCTCTGTATGTGTACCCCTCTATATAACGAAACGCTCAGAGGCTGTTTTACAGTGGGGGAAAAGAAAAAATATCAAAAAAATAATGATTAATGGTGAGCTTGTGATAGAATGAAAAAAAGAGAAAAGCATAAAGGATGTAGTTGTGGAGAAAATTTGTTATGATTAGAAAGTTGCTGAACGGAGATATCGATAGAGTTGCTGACATATGGTTAAAGACAAATCTGAAAGCACATTATTTTATTTCCAATCAATACTGGAAAAGTAATTATGAATTAGTAAAAGAAATGATGTCACAATACGAAGTTTATGTGTTTGAAGCAGATAAAATGATACAAGGATTTGTAGGACTAAATGATGAATATATAGAAGGTATTTTTGTCTCCGATGAAATACAGTCATGTGGCATAGGTAAGTTTTTATTAGATTATGTTAAGGATAAAAAAGTTAGCTTACGATTAAATGTATACCAGAAGAATGCCAGAGCAATTTCTTTTTACCAAAGAGAAGCGTTCATTATTCAATGTGAAGGCTTGGATGAAGCTACTGGTGAAAAAGAGTACACTATGCTATGGAAACGAAAATAGAAATCGGGATTTGTAGTAAAGGAGGTTTACAATGGGGTTTTGGATTTTTATGTTGATTATGGATTTGCTTCTTCCATTTACGATGATTGGTTTTGGAAGATATTTTATGAAAAAGGCTCCAAAGGAAATAAATTCAGTATTTGGATATCGGACTTCGATGTCTATGAAGAACAAAGACACATGGGAATTTGCTCATAAATATTGTGGTAAAGTCTGGTATGTCTGTGGAATGGTTATGTTGCCGATAACAGTAATATTCATGCTTTTAGTGATTGGAAAAAATGAAGATTGTGTTGGGAGTATAGGAGGAATTATCTGTGGTGTTCAACTTATTCCTTTAATTGGGTCTATTCTCCCAACAGAAATAGCATTAAAAAAGAATTTTGATAAGAATGGAACAAGACGATAAATGCCATTTTTTGAAACTGAGAAATCGGGATTGACCGAGTTCTTTGAGTGAGATACACTTCTTGGACGAAGGGAAGGAAGAAGGAAAAAGTACTTTAGAGGTATTATGGAATGAGTAATAAATTGGTTGAGCACAAAGAATCAAAAGAAATATTAACTGGAAATCAAAAGAAAATTTTGTTTTGGATTTGTTTCATTATTTTAAGTATAGCTTTCATTACAGTCTGGATAAATATACTTTTGACATCTAAAGCATTTAATACACAAATGGAAGAGATGGTACTGGGAGAAGATTACTATATGGAGGATATTGTGATTACAGGTAAAAGGGCTGAAGATGCTTCGGCTGATACGATATCTCAGAATTATTTCTTCTACTACAACAATGGAAAAGTGAATGATTATCACAAGCGAATGCAAGTACCGGGATTTGTATATTCGGAATATAATGTAGGAGATTCCATAGCTGCATATACCACAGACCATGTTAGTTATTCTTATTACAAGTATGGGATTCTTCCGGATACAGAGTATACAAACAATGAATTAATGAAAGTGGCTGGCGTATTGCTTGGAATTGGAATATTTTTATTGGCTTTGTTTGGGGTATTAAGTAAGAAAATGAATTACAAGAAGTAACCAACTTCCCGTTTATTGGGAAGTCGCAGAGAACGAAAAATCGGGATTTGGGGGTACATGATGATAATAAAAATTGTTACAATTTCACTGATGGCAGTGTTCTACATCTGCTATTTTGCAAAGCTGATTAGTCAGAAAAAGCAAGGCATAAAGACAGATCAATTAGGAAAAGGAAAAGAGGGATTTGTCAAATTTATAGAAGTGGCTCTTAAAATAATCACATATTTGCTTCCTGTAATACAAATTATCAGTATTGTGTTTTATTCGGGAACAGCACATATTGTGTTGCAATTTACAGGAGTTGTAATAACAATGTTCGGTGTACTTGCTTTTATTGTTTCTGTTACACAAATGAAGGAGAATTGGAGAGCAGGTGTGCAAAAAGAAGAAAAGACCAGTTTGGTAACAACGGGCATCTATTCTATTAGCAGAAATCCTGCATTTTTGGGTTTTGATTTAATGTATATAGGAATATTGTTTTCGTTCTTTAATTGGTTCCTTTGCTTTGCCACAGGTTTTGCAGTGGTATTTTTTCATTTGCAGATAGTCAATGTAGAGGAAGATTTTTTGATAGAAGCATTCGGAAATGAGTACCTGCAATACAAATCAAAAGTATGCAGATATTTAGGAAGAAAAAGATAACTTTAAGTTTTTGAAACTGAGAAATCGAAAGTTATGGAGGTACTTTATGAACGAGAGAGAAAAAATTATCCGATTATGGTTTGATATGTGGATTAAG
>UQAW01000038.1 GCA_900539175.1 uncultured Lachnospiraceae bacterium | reverse complement strand
GGAGTTCAGACGTGTGCTCTTCCGATCTGGTCAGCAGCAGCGTGTTGCCATCGGCCGTGCTTTGATGAACGCGCCTGCAGTGATGCTGGCTGATGAACCTACAGGCAGCCTGGACAGTCAAAACGGTCATGAAATCATGAAACTGTTGAAATCCAGTCATGAAAAATATCACCAGACATTGATCATTGTCACCCATGATGAGAATATCGCTTTGCAGGCAGACCGTATTATCTGCATTTCAGACGGCAAGGTGGCACGGGATGAGAGGCGGGTGAAACGGTCATGAATATTTTTAACAAGGTTGCCCTGCAGGGACTGAAAAAGAGCCGCACACGAACGTTTGTAACGATCATCGGAGTTGCTTTATCCGCTGCCCTGATTACGGCAATCGCTACTTTTGGAGTTTCCCTGTTAAACTATATGATAAAGGGCGCGGCTCAGAAAAACGGAGACTGGCATATTGCATTTTTGGATGTCCCTTCTTCTTTTGTACAGGAACGAATTCAGGACAAAGAAGTTGCTGATACCGTAACATTTGATAATATTGGATACGCAGCACTGAATGGAAGTAAAAACCCGGATAAGCCCTACCTTTTTATAGTAGGATTTGGCGAGGAAACGTTTCAAACGTTACCAGTGAAACTGCTTTCCGGCAGGATGCCGGAAAACAGCGGAGAAATTCTTGTTTCAGCGAGCGTTGCCGCAAACGGCGGTGTCAAATTCTCAGTAGGTGATACACTTTCCCTTGATGTAGGAAGCCGTATGAATGGCAGTAAAACGCTTACGCAGCATGACCCATATTCCTATGAAAATGAAGCCCTTGCAGCGCAGGAGAAGAGAACTTATACCGTTGTCGGTATCTGCCAGAGACCCGTATTTGAGGAACGAACTGCGCCTGGATATACCCTGATCACAAAGGCAGATGAACAAAGCAGAACGAACAACTATACGCTGTTTGTCAAATTGGAAAAACCACATACCGCCCGCGTTTATGCCAACAGCACAGCTGAAAACTACGCTTATATCTTTAATGATGATGTGCTGCGTTTTATGGGTATTTCCAATGATAACGTGTTCAATACGTTCCTGTACTCGGTTGCCGGTATTGTAATAATCATTATCATGATCGGCTCTGTTTTCCTGATTCATAACGCATTTCATATTTCATTGAACGAACGTACACATCAGTTTGGAATTCTGATGTCGGTAGGAGCCACGGAAAAGCAACTGCGGAATTCGGTATTGTTTGAAGGACTCTGTGTCGGTGCGGCTGGAATACCAATCGGCGTTATTACAGGAATATTCGGTATCAAGATTGTACTTTCCGTTGTAGCCCGAAATTTTGGAAATATTATGTATGACACCGTACCTTTAACTCTGGTTGTATCCGTCCCCGCAATTGTCGGCGCCTCAGTGATCAGCCTGCTTACCATTTTGATTTCAGCTTATATTCCGGCCCGTAAGGCTGCAGGTATCCCGGTAATGGAATGTATTCGCCAGACAAACGAAGTGAAAACGGAATCGAAAACTGTAAAAACATCAAAATTTACTGAGAAGATTTATGGTCTGGAAGGAACACTTGCATTAAAAAATTTCAAAAGGAATAAACGGCGTTACCGCAGCATTGTATTATCACTTATTTTAAGTGTTGTATTGTTTATTGCAACCAGTGCCTTTGTAGCAGATTTAAAACAGGCA
The DNA here is from genome assembly GCA_900539175.1 of uncultured Lachnospiraceae bacterium. GTDB lineage: Bacteria > Bacillota > Clostridia > Lachnospirales > Lachnospiraceae > Novisyntrophococcus. The sequence continues at coordinate 30,644 of UQAW01000038.1, read as the reverse complement.
GCAGGGCAGACGGCATCCGTTACTACTTATGACATCGGTTTTGCCACACAGGATATGGAAGAGCATGAAATGTTAGCGCTTTACGATAAATTAAAAACAGCAGACAGTGTTTATGACAGTTCTTATCAGGCACTTATGACTTATTCCTGTACTGCAAAAGCAGGTGACTTTTCAGAGGCTTTCCTTAACCAGACGGATTCTCATTTGCCGGATGAAACCGTTGACCTGACAATGCAAATCCAGTTTATTGATGACAATGCTTATCAAAACCTGCTCAAAGATCTGGGGCTTTCTGCGGAGGAATATACCGGACAAAATGCGAAGCTGTTTGCCTGTGCAAAAATAGAAGACAACAGCAGTCAAGTAAAGAAGTCGGGTGAGTTTGTTAATATGTTCACAAATTCCTCCATGAATTTTGCCATTGTCCCAAAAACAGAAGAGGAGTCGGAGATAGGGGATGAGAAAAATGTAACGATTACATTTGCCGATTTCGTGCCGCCTGATACACTTCCGGTTTTAGAAATAACGGAATCCACCCCCTACATTTTCATGGTGATGGCTCCCTATTCCCTTAAAGATACGTTTGTCTCCCCAGATACCCGTGTGGATGTAAAAGGTTTGACTTTTCAATCAAAAAACCCCACCCGGTCAGCGGAGGAAATGGAAGCGATGATTTTGAGCGAAGGAATTACAGCCGATTACACGTTATATAATACGAGAGAAATGCTTGAGGAAAACAGTAATATGATATTCATTGCCAATGTGTTTTCTTATACTTTTATCGTTATGATTTCTCTGATCGCAGTTGCCAATGTGTTCAATACAATTTCCACAAATATTAAGCTGCGCAAAAGAGAGCTTGCCATGCTCCGGTCGGTGGGAATGTCGGAACGCGATTTTCAGAAGATGATGAACTTTGAGTGCATTTTTTATGGAATGCGGGCACTGTTCGTGGGGCTTCCCATAGGGATTCTTTCTTCCTGGCTGATTTACAAAGGGATGTACAGCGGCGGTGCGGACGCAATTGACTTTGTGATGCCATGGGTCAGTATTGGAATCAGCATAGTTGGTGTACTCTTTATCGTCTTCATTACAATGCTGTACAGCACGAATAAAATAAAAAAAGAAAATATCATCGACGCACTTCGGGATGACATGGCCTGATCATTATTAACGGAAGGCAGGGCAGATGTCCTGCCTGTTTTTAAATTTCTTTTTTGAATGGTTTAAGGAATGAATAATTCACAAAAGTGTAATTGACAAATGTTATAATAAGAGATATATTAGTATATATGTAATTATTCGGAAAACACAGGTTTTTCGAATACTTGAAACTATAAACAGTAAATGAATGATTTTCGGTCCTTTTTTACTTATCAAATTCTGCATTCTACTATTTTTTATGGAGAAATTCTAATTATGGAAAAACGAACTACTTATCACGAACAAACAGATATGGAAAACACGCTGAAGCTTCGCGAAGTCTTAAAGACATTGCCCGGTATGGCCGGTGATTTTTTCCGTGCCGTCAGTACAACAACCTCGACAAGCACCCGAATCAAGTATGCCTATGACATCCGCATTTTCTTTCAGTTTTTATTAAGTGAAAATCCCGCCTATAAGAATTTTACCATGCAGGATTTCGGTCTGAATGATCTTGATAATGTTACCGCTCTTGATATTGAGGAATACATCGAATACCTAAAGGCTTATAAATCTTCTGAGACGGATGATTATATAACCAATGGAGAAAAAGGTCTGAAACGTAAATTATCATCACTTAGAACCTTTTATTCTTATTATTATAAGCATGAAATGATTCAAACCAATCCAACGCTCCTGGTTGATATGCCCAAACTGCATCAAAAGGAAATCATTCGTCTGGATGCCGATGAAGTTGCCAAATTGCTTGATTTTGTGGAATCCTGCGGTGATGAACTGACACCACATCAGAGAAAATATTATGAAAAAACAAAATATCGTGATCTGGCGATCATTACTCTCCTGCTCGGAACGGGTGTTCGTGTCTCGGAATGTGTGGGGTTAGATGTTGAAGATGTGGACTTTCAGAACAATGGAATTAAAGTCGTCCGAAAAGGGGGCAATGAAATGATTGTGTATTTTGGAAAGGAAGTGGAAACGGCGCTGCGGAATTATCTGGAAATCCGGAAAGGAATCACACCGGTGGCCGGTCATGAACATGCACTCTTCTATTCCTCCCAGCGGAAACGAATTAACGTGAAGACAGTTGAAAATCTGGTGAAAAAATATTCCAGCCGAATCACAACGACAAAAAAAATAACCCCTCATAAGCTGCGCAGCACCTACGGTACAAACCTATATCAGGAAACAGGGGATATCTATCTTGTTGCTGATGTTCTTGGTCATAAGGATGTCAATACGACAAAAAAACATTATGCGGCAATGGATGATTCCAGACGGCGAATGGCGGCGCGTGCAGTCCACCTGCGTACAGAGGAATAAATAGTCAGACCACCGGTTCAGCCCAACATCACTGTACTGCCATTAAAACCTTGTTTTCTTTCCGTAAAATTAGTCAGTGCGTATCCAAACCATCCCGCCATAATTCCAATCTAAACTCCATGTAGGTGCAGCAAAAAATCTGCATTTCCATGGCGAAAAGCCCCAGAGGAAACACAGATTTGACAGTTACAATTTTGAATAACAAAAACCTTTATTGAATCAGTATGATCAACGTGCCAACCACAATAGAAAGGCAGGATTTTTCTCGATTTTTTCTCGAAGGCGGTTGATGTTAAACAGAATACAGGAAATCAATATAAAATAATCAGAAATTCCCCTGCCTATAGCCAAATGGGATACTGCACTATATTGGCTCACTTCTGTCCGGCAATTCTGCCGTCACTTCTTTTGCTCTCTGCAGTACATGGATAAGCCTGTCAAAACTTTTCATATCCGGATCAAAATAATAATAATTTTTCGTTGCTTCCTTCCTGACCTTCAGAATTCCGGCATCTTTCAGGATTTGAAGATGATGTGATACTGCCGGACGTGAAAGATGTGTTCTTTCCGTAATTTCTCCTACCCTTGCCCCAGAACAGTTTTCCATCTTCATCATTTCAAGAATCAGATACTGCCGGTTTTCATCTCCAAGTGCAACCAGCACTTTCCGGCAGTTTTCAAAATCCCCTGCCAACTTTTCTATATCTGCTTTCATGTACATAAACTTCCACCTGCTTTTCCAACTCTTTCTATAACTGCTGTTATTCTACCTTATGGCCTGTCGCAACTTCAAAATGGTATTTTACAATTCCGAGATCCATCTTTGTATAAAACCCTCTTCCTGCCTTGGCAGATACCTTTCCATTTTCAAGCGTGATATAAAATTTCTGCTGATTCATTGCCGTAGGTGCAAGCAACGCCGCCTCCATTCCCTTTGAAAACCAGTCCGGCATACCGGATGCGCAATTACAGAGCTGCTCCACAGGTTTATTTTTATGTGTTACTCCCTGTGTGGTTCCATAACCTAATGCAATGATACATGCCAGCTTTTCATCCTTCTTAATCTCTGCGGTGCTTTTCCCGTGTGTCATTGCAACCCAGCAAGTGTTTAGTCCAAGCTCTTGTGCTTTCAATACAAGCTTCTCACCGTAATATCCTGCTTTTTCATCCAGACCAGCCCCCTTTTTCCCAACAAGCGCAATATAATTCTCCACGCCGCTGAATTTTCCGTAATGCGCCATCATGCTGTCGAAGCATTTTGGCTCATCAAAAATAATCTGAATGTTTAAACCACTCTCTCTGTTGCATTCACTTACCAGCGCAGCCAGTGTTTCTCTTATCCCGCTTTCAATCTTTTTTCCACTATACTGCCGCACACTATGGCGTGCTTTCATAATTTCTAAAATATCCATTCTCTATGCTCCTTCGGTTTAAGTATTTAAACTGATTATATCATACTTTAAATGAGAAAATTCATTCGTAAAGAAAATCGAGATGAATAACAAGGCGATTTTTCAAAGCCGTTTCTGGCTAATCTGACAATCAATATCAAATTAGCCGTCAGCTTTACTTTTACTTACACTTAAATTTTGTGATAATTTTTTGTATGCTTTTTGGTGCCAGATCATATATTTCCGATGAAAGTCCATAAAGATGTTTCCTCCTTCCATAAAAACACAATACTATACTTACCTTACTCCCTTTTGATTCCACGCCATTGTATAGTCCGTTTCTCCCGTATCTTCATCAATTTCTTTTGACACAATAGACAATCCCTCTCTCAAGTAGAAGTTCACTGCACGGCGGTTTTTTTGATAAACGTTCAACGAAAACGCAGGATAATTTTTCTTGACGCACTCCAAAAGACTTTTTCCAATTCCCATAGAACGGCATTTTTTATCAACAAAAATCCCTGCAAGATAATCATCCATCATGCCAACAAATCCTTGTATTTCCTTATCCTGTTCATACACATAAATGTCTGCCTGTAAAATCTGCTTTTGTACTGACTGATACTGTGACAGCCAATACTTACTTGGCACAAAATCATGTGTTTCTATATTCACTTCTAACCAAATTTGCATAACTCGTTCCGTGTCTTTCTTTTCAAATTTTCTAATCATACTTATTAATTCCTCTTTCTATATTTTATTTGATAACAAAATAAAATAATTGCTGTTATCAGCACTATACTGGCACCCGATATGAAAAATCAAATATTTACGCCAACCTTTCTCAGAACACTATAAAAATGAGACTTCAATAGAAGTCTCATTTCGTTCATCCGTTTATACGTAAAGGTTATAGCTTACTGCATCACCCACAAATATATTTTAAATTTTCCTGACATAGGGCCACACGTTAATATGCCAGAATTTCATACCCTTCTGTTGTAACAGCTACCGTAACTTCCCACTGTGCAGAGTCTGAACCATCCTCCGTATAAATCGTCCAGCCATTCTCATCATCCTGCACAATATCTGCCCGGCCGGCGTTCACCATCGGTTCTATGGTAAATACCATTCCCGGTACCATCAGCATTTCCGTACCCTTACGGCTTATATAACTGACAAACGGTTCTTCATGGAACTCCAGTCCCACACCATGACCTCCGATTTCCCGTACGACAGAGTATCCCTTTGATCTGATAAAGTCATGGATCGCCTGCCCCATATCTCCCAGTGTGTTCCAGGGCTTTACCTGTGCTAAACCAATGGAAATAGATTCTTTTGTGGCGTCTACCAGTGCCTGACGCTCGGGGGATACCTGCCCGATGCAGAACATGCGGGAAGAATCGGAATAATAACCGTTGTAAATGGTGGAAACATCCACATTGACAATATCTCCTTCTTTTAGCACATGTTTCGTATCAGGGATTCCGTGGCATACCTCGTCATTAACAGACGTGCATACACTTTTGGGATATCCTTCAAACCCAAGCGGTGCTGCGATGCCGTGAAGTTCTTTGGTTTTAGAGACAACCAGCTGATCAATTTCTTCCGTCGTTATGCCTGCCTTTATATGTTCCGCCACGTAATCAAGCACAGCAATATTGACCTTTCCGCTTTCACGGATACCGTTTATTTGTTCCTGCGTCTTCAAAATAGAATGACTCGGAACAAGAAAGCCTTTTTGACTGTATAACATGACTTTTTCATCCAGCCCCAGATGACATTGTTTATATTTTTTTCCGCTTCCGCACCAGCAGGGATCATTACGATTTATTTTCATATGAGTGAAATCCTTTCTGAAACGCAGACCGCGTTCCGGAATTCATTATAACTTTTCTTTCTGAAAATGTAAACTATTCCGAAGCGAAAAAACACTCTTTTGTCTTTTATTCCTGACAATACTTCCCGGCTTCAACTGATCTCATATTCCAAAACCTGCGTATTGCGTCATATACAAGTCATAATACGTTCCTTTCTTTAGAATCAGTGTATCATGATCTCCGCTTTCCACGATTTCGCCGTGATCCATTACGACAATCATATCCGCATCGCGAATCGTCGAAAGCCGATGTGCAATTATGATGCTCGTGCGGTTCTGCATAACAAGCTGCATGGCGTCCTGAATCGCCTTCTCAGTACGGGTATCTACGTTAGAGGTTGCCTCATCCAAAATCAGAATTTTGGGGTCAGCAACAAAGGCGCGTGCAATAGCAAGAAGTTGCCGTTGTCCCTGGCTGATGTTTGTACCGGAATTAGTCAAGATCGTATTATATCCCTGTGATAACATTTCAATCATTTCTTTACAGCGACTCATTTCCGCTGCTTTTTCAATTTCTTCAAAACCTGCATCCTCATTTCCATACTTTAGATTATTTTGAACCGTATCTGAGAACAAAACCGTATCCTGTAAAACAATGGCTGCATTCCGCCGAATACTCTCCCGCGAAATGTCACTGATATTTTGACCGTTAATAAGAATTTCACCACTGTCAATATCATAAAACCGCATCAACAGATTGACCACAGTCGTTTTTCCGCTGCCTGTCGCACCAACAAGTGCCACTTTCTTACCGGAAGGTACCGTTAATGAAAAATTATGAATAACCGGATGCTCCGGCTCATAAGAAAAACTTACGTCTTTGAATGTAACGGTTGCGCTTTCCCCATCCTTCAAATCTATGCCGGTCTTTTCCTCATTTTCCTCATCCAACACGGTAAACACACGCTCTGCACCGGCAATGGCAGTTTGCAGCTGACCATAAATCTGAGCAATTTCATTGATTGGCCGGCTGAACTGTTTTGCATAGACAATAAAAGCGGAAATAACACCTACCGAAATCAACCCGTTTATGGAAAAATATCCACCGAATGCTGCGATAATAACGAACCCGATATTACCTATGCAGTTCATGACAGGTCCCATAATGCCACTGAATATATCCGTCTTAATTCCGGCTTTTGTAAGAGAATCAGAGGTCGCACAAAAATTCTCTGCTGTGATATCCTGATGATTATAGGCAACCACAGTGCGGTAACCGGAAACCATTTCCTCTACGGTACCATTAAGCTGTCCAAGCAGCATCTGACGTTTGCGTGAAAACCTGCGTACATTCCCCGAAAGAATTTTGGTTGCCAGCAGTGTCAGAAGAACGGTTGCACAACTTAACAGTGCAAGCTGCCAACAGTACCACAGCATAATCGCTGCTGTACCAATGATCGTGAGTATATCCGAAAACAGAGACGGCAAAGACTGTGAAACCGTAGTAGAGATATTTTCAATATCATTGGTCATCCTGCTCATAACATCACCATGTGAATGGGTATCAAGATAGCGAACAGGCAACTCTACAATTTTTCCGAATAATTCTTCCCGCATCCGCCTGACAATCCGCTGACTAAGCCTGGCACTGAAGAAACCCTGCAGCAATTGACTTCCGCTATAAAGTAAATAGACGATTAACATAAAAATCAAGGTGTAAGTAAGACTTCCCTCCCTTGTTCCTGCTATAATATCAATAACATTGCTTTGCAGACCCGGCGCATAAATACCGCAGAGTGTCCCGAAAACTACAATAGCAAGCATACAAATAAGCATTATTTTTTCATGTGCAAAATAAGCAGCTATACGTTTTAATGCCGCACCTACATCATCTGCATGCTGCACCTCGGCAAAGCGCTGATTGCGGTTCATACCTGGAATATTCCGATCTGCCAGCTTCTGATTGTTATTTCCGCCCATCGCTCTCGTTCTCCTCTCCAATTTGCGAATGATAAATGTCCTGATATGCCGCACAAGATTTCATCAATTCCTCATGGGAACCGCAGGCTGAAATTCTGCCGTGTTCCAGAACAACGATTCTGTCAGCTCTTCGCACGGAAGCAATCCTTTGTGCAATGATAATTTTGGTACTTTGCGGGTTTGATTTCTGTAAGGCCTCATAGAAATTCGCCTCTGTTTTTAAATCAAGTGCACTGGTGGAATCATCAAAAATCAGAATTTCAGCTGATTTCAAAACAGCTCTTGCAATTGACAGACGTTGCTTCTGACCTCCGGATAAACTCATACCGCGCTCTGCAACAATTGTATTGTATCCATCAGGTGCAGATGAAATAAAGTCATCCGCCTGCGCAGTTACGGCAGCAGCTTTCACAGCCTCCACCGATGCATCCGGCATCCCCCATGCAATATTTTCGTTTATAGATGCACGAAACAGTTCGCTCTTCTGCATGGCGACAACAACCTTTTCCCGCAATACTTTTTGCTTGTATTCCCGGACATCAATCCCATCCACAAGAACAGCGCCATCTGTAACATCATAAAAACGAGGGATTAAGTTTACCAGTGAAGTTTTTCCGCAGCCGGTTGCGCCCATCACGGCAATGGTTTCTCCTTTATGTACCGTCAGGTTAATATGGTCAAGCACGATCTGACTGCTGCCGGGATAGCGAAAGGATACGTCACGAAATTCGATTTCTCCATGCTGCCCGCTTTCCCCGCTGCAGGTTCCGTCCTTCAGTTCCGGTTCACTGTACAGTACTTCTTTTACACGTTTCCATGAAGCAATACCTCTGGAAATATTCTGAAACAACATAACTAACATTAAAATGCCATTGAGAAGCTGTGTAGTATAAGTGATAGCTGCCATGATATTACCTGGCGTTGTTTCGCCGGTGCCAACTTCAAAAGAACCCACCAGCAAAATTACTGCAACAACAATGTACATCAATGCATTGATGACAGGATTCATAAAAGCAAAAATTATAAGCACCTGCAGTTGTGTCTTGATCAGTTCACCATTAGCCTTTCCAAAACGAATCTTTTCATAAGCTTCCCGCACACAGGCTTTGATGACGCGGATGCCGGATACATCCTCCTGCATAATCGAATTCATAGAATCAAGCTGCATCTGCAATTTAGAAAACAGCGGGTTGGCTTTTGACAGGCAGAAGGCAAGGCATCCAACGATAAACGGAAAAGCGCACAACACGATCAACCCGAAATTCTGATTCAAACGGAACATGCAGTACATACTTCCGAAGGTGAGCAATGATGTACGAATCATACCGCGCACAAACAGTGATACAAAAGTCTGTACCTGTGTAATGTTATTGGTTACTCTTGTTACTAAAGAACCCGTACCAAATTTATCGAGCTGCGGGAAGGAAAAGGTCATAATATTGCAAAAACAATCCTTCCTGATTTCGTTTCCGATATTCTGTGCGGACAGATGTACAAAAACATTGTTAAGTGATCCACAAAGACCGCCAAATAATACGAGACCTATCATGTAGAGGCCAAGTTGCCAGATTAAATTCAGATTACCCACACCACCGTTATTCAATCCAAGCACACCATCATCAACAATCTGACTCATGATCCCAGGCTGAATCAAATCCATCAGAACTTCACCAACCATAAATAAGCCTGCGAGAACAGCAAAATGCAGATACCTTCTTATATAGTTCCACATAGAAAATCCCCTTCTTTTAGTGGTACTTTTGACCACGATGCCCGTGACATCCGCGGCGATGATCGCAGTGTTTGTGCTTCTCTTCCACTTCCTGATAGCGTCCTTTCCAGTCTGTATTTACTTTTTCAAGTAAGGAAAGCAAGGTGTCCTTTTCATCGGCTGACAGACAGGAAAACATTTCCTTATGCCGTCTGTTCCGCTGACCGGCAGCCTCCAACGCTGACACCTTACCTGTTTCAGTAAGTTCAATATCCATTGTCCTTCGATCTGTTTTACTCGGAGTGCGCATAATATACCCTGCATCTTCCAGCTTTGCAATTACTTCGCTGGCGGAACCTGGCTGTATTCCGAGCCGTTCGGTCAGTTCCCGCTGGGTAATAATGCCGACTTCATTCATAATAATCAGTATACGTTTTTGACTTCCTTTACCTTCGTATAAAAAGCGCATAATATGGCTTAGATCACGCAGATTGATAATAAGCTTATCATGAATACCGACGGTTTGATAATGAGCCTGCTGTAATTCATTCTTTTTCATAAAATTGTTTTCCTCCATCTTTTAGGTACCTTGATATTATAACCATACCCAGCAGAAATTGTCAAGGTACCTTGGAGATGACTTTTTTTCTTCGAAATGTAATCCATTCCACAACCAAAAATAAGAATCCCCCCAGAAAACTGACCCAAATTCCAGGTGTCAATCCTTCTGCATGGTAAATAATTTGAACCTGATGCTTCCCTTCTGTTAGTTTACACCCGAGAAACGCCGTATTCACGATCTCTGTCGGAACCTTCCTGCCATCCACAAAAACGGAAAAGTTTTTATCAAAGGGAATGCTTGTAATCAGGTAACTGCCCTCCGAAGCAGTGATGCTGCCCTGGATCTGATCCCCTTTTGATTCCCGCCAATTTATGTGAAAAGGATTCTGATAGAGTCCGTCTTTCTGGATTTGGCTTAAAGAACCTGTATACGCCATGATACGAGAAATCCGATAGTTCCCTTTTCCAAAAGTCAGAGTAACCTGACGTTCATTCGGCTGTTTTGTAATCAGGTACGTAAATTCATCGTTATGATTGGCGTAAACATGTTGACTGGCACTTAAGCGGTTCGTCTGATTTTCCAATTTGATATACATATCCCTGGAGGGATGCAGATTTTCCACCTGAAAATCCAAAGCCAATAACTCATCGGCGTTGTCTGATGCAAGATCCACCGTAACTTTCGATGCCTTCTTGGCAGTAATTTCATAACCGCCTGCAATCGGTTCAATCTTCAAAGCGTCTTGCTCCGTATCCGGTAACGTAAAGGTTATATCTTTGAAACTCTGATTGTTCCTTACAGTTCCAGACTCTTTTACAGGGCTATTTTGACGCTTTGGTACAACGGCAGTTTCTAAAAGTGCCGACTGGTTCTGCGGAAACTTCAACGCCTTATAAAGATTCTCTTCCATAAGCTGATTTGTAGCATAAATAACTGGTGCGGCATACTCGTTTTTCCATACCTTATGCCCGTCTTTCTCCAAAAACAGTTGATATCCCGCCAAAGGCTCATCCGAAATCAGATATTTGACTCCCATAAAGGAAAGAAACATCGGATTATCCGTCACAGACTGCATCATATCATTCCGAAAAGGCTCATTTAATGCCATCGTTTCCTTACGAAACGCTTGATAAAATGGATTGTAAGAAGAAGAATACAGACTACTGACATACTGATTCAAAGTATGAATCCGATTCAGATTCGCTTTATTCTCTGTATTACTTCCAAGTTGCTCCATCCGGTAAAATGCAGAGTCTTTCCCGGCAATTTCCTGCATCAGATCACGGTACACGGTGGACGTAGTCTCCTGATAAAAATCTTTTTCTACCGATACATCTGCAATTGTATTGATTCCATATCCTGTAATCAACAGTACTACACCGGCACAATACGGAAGCAGAACTGTTTTCTGAAAATGAAGCAGAATTACAAATAAAAGAATCATTAGAACGGCTTCACCAAAAGAATAGATCCAGTATTTTGCAAATCCTGATTCCGAGCGGCTTATGCTAATCAGTGCCGGAGTAATCAGATAGGGAAGCACAAATCGCAGCTTTTTTCCATTTTTCCTGAGTTCTTTCAGATAAGGAATGATCAGAGAACAAATTACCGGAAGACAAGGAATAAAAACTTTATCCTTACTATATAGTCCTCCGTTCAGCAAATATCCGAATACCGGAAACAGAAGCAACATCAGCAGCTCCAACGATAACAAACGCTCCTTCCAGCTCTGATAGAATACCCCTGTAAGCAGTACCGTCAATGCAAAGGAAGTAAGTCCCAGACCATGGGGACTGTAGAGAATCCGCATCGGGGAAAAGTCTGGTAAGAACCATGCAGGCTGAAGTTCGATTTTTCCGGTTCTGCCGCCGCCGAGTGCACAGGCTGTTGGAATCAGAAGAACACCGCTCATCAGAATACTGATACCCAGACGGAACAGAAAGCCCGTTCCACAGGCCAAAAATCCCCGCATGGTAAGTGTTTTTGCCTGCTTGCAATATTCTGAGCTTCCATAGAAAATCAGAACCAACATTCCCCCAATGCTGAAATAAAAACTGGTCAGTATCATACAAAAAGTTCCGATCACCAACATTTTACTTCTTTTCTTTTCCAGATAACGGTCGGTTCCCATCAAAGCCAAACAAAGAAACGGCATGTAATTTACAAACATCAATTGATTATAAGCGTGATACAATAGCGGCGTTGCAAGTCCGAACATACAGGCGATTCCTACTGCTTCTACCCTGCTCTCACACTTTTTTCGAATCCACAGGTAAAAAAGGACAACAGAACTTATATAGCAGCAAATGCTGCTGCATATGATATAGTCGCTCATTTTCACAAAGGGTAAAAGATAGGAGATCAGAAGAATAGGACTGTAAAGCCCATAGTAGGAAAAATGATAGATGTTCTGTCCTCCGCCGAGGTTCGGCGCAAAGCTTGGAAACAATTCCTTCGTATCGTAGAAACGTTGACGGAAATAATCCGGCAGAACACTGTGCTGGCTGATCCAGTCAATTTCTGAACCAAAAACGCCCTGCCGCATCACAAACAACCAACACAGAAAGCAGCAGCCTGCCGCCAGAAAAAGTGGAATCTTATCTCTTCGCTGTATCATATTCCACCGCTCCCTTCTGCTGTGCCGAAAGATCTGTACAGTTTGATTCTTTCAAAATGTAGATTGGACGATGCTTCGTCTCAAGATACGTTTTAGACAGATATTCTCCTACAATTCCTGTACAGAAAAGCTGGATACCACTGACAAAAAAGATGATACATGCCATTGAAGGCCATCCCGCGACCGAGTCTTTGAATAATAAAGTCCGAATCACAATAAAAACAATCATTAAAAACGACAACAGACAGAATACAACGCCCATAATAGAGGCCAGGGACAGCGGTGCCACGGAAAACCCGGTAATCCCTTCCAGAGAATACGAGATCAGCTTTCGCATCGGCCACTTTGTTTTCCCTGCACAGCGCTCTGTATGGTCGAATTCCAGCCATTTTGTCCGGAATCCAACCCACTGGAAGATCCCTTTGGAAAAGCGGTTATATTCGCTCATTTCCAACACTGCATCTGTCATCCGCCTGTTCATCATCCGGAAATCTCTGGCGCCGGCGACGATCTCTGTTTTGGAAAGTTTGTTGATTACTTTGTAGAAACAATCGGAGAGCAGAGAACGGAGTTTTGGTTCCCCCTCCCTTGTTGTCCGTCTGGCAGCTACACAATCATAGGGTTCTGTCTTTAAAATCTGATACATGCGCGGCAATAAGTCGGGCGGATCCTGTAGGTCCACATCCATCACAACCGTATAATTCCCAACAGCATTGGAAAGTCCTGCATAGATCGCAGCCTCCTTTCCGAAGTTTCTGGAAAAAGAAAGATATTTGCAGGACATATCTTTTTCTGAAAGTTGTTTTAATATAGCAAAGGTCTGATCCCTGGAACCGTCATCGACAAAGAGAATTTCTGCCGAAACATCCATTGTATGAAGGACTTTTTTTACTGCTGCATAATAGATTGGAATTGTCTCCTGTTCATTATAACAAGGGACAATAATAGAAAGTTCAGTCATGTTTTTCCCCTCCTGTTTCCTGACTGTTTTTTATTCAATCATAGAATAGCAGGTAAAACAGAGGATTTATGAATGGAAAACAGAATTTTTTCTTATGATATATGGAAGAAATTGTAATGTTTACGATGTCTGCATTCTATGTTTTCGGACATCTGTAGCAGGAATATCAGGATCATTTTCTTTCAAAGCAATATTTTCTTTCAGAATACCCTGCCTGTGCTTTTTCCCATTCTTTCATTTTCATCTAACCTCCACATAAACATCAGAAACGGAATATAATGCTGCCTGTCCTCCCAAAATAACTCTGTCATTATCTGTTCTGCAATACAAGATGCCGCCGCGTGCAGACGCCTGATACGCTTTTATTTTTTCTTTTCCCATCTTTTTTGCCCAATAGGGGACAATATGACAATGTCCTGATCCACATACCGGGTCTTCTGTTACATTCAGTTTCGGGGCAAAACTTCTGCTGATACAATCGTAGGCTTTTCCTTTTGCAGTTAAATGCATCAACAGACCATCCAAAGCTCTTACCCTTGTCAGATCCGGTGATGCTTCTAAAACTTGTTGTTCATCCTCCAGAACACAGACAAGGTCTCGCCCCATCCACGCCTCAACCGGACGTATCCCGACAGCCTGCGCTATTTCATTTGTAACTTCTACTCTATTAAGCTCATAAGCCGGGAAATCCATTTCATAAAATTCCCCTTCTTTCTTTACAGTCAGCATACCACTTTTTGTCTGAAAAGAAACTCTGTCCCAACCCGTCTCATAAAACCGGAGAATGACATACGCACACGCCAGCGTTGCGTGTCCGCACAAATCGATCTCTCCGCCAGGTGTAAACCACCGTAAATGATAGATATCCTGTTCTTTTACCGCAAAAGCTGTCTCCGATAAATTATTTTCCTGTGTCATGGACATCATAAGACTTTCTGGGATCCACTGATCCAGAATGCAGATTGCCGCCGGATTGCCGGAAAATACCTGATTGGTAAAAGCGTCTACAATATATTGTTTCATAGTACGAGACTGCTCAGACTCCATAATCCGCTGTTCCATGCGAGCACTTTTAAAATAAGACTTTACATTTTCGTAAGACATAAGGACCTCCTTGCGTTTTTGTTAGCCTTAGTATATACCATAATCTCAAATAAGTAAAATAAATGGTTAATATACAAACATGCAGCTATCAAGCGAGAGGTGGTCTATCATAAGTATATTTTTTATATACTGGCTAATACTATACTATAAAAATAAACGATAAGGATGATCAGTATATGAGTAATAATATGGATTTGGGTTATGAAATGTTCTGTTATCAGTGTGAACAGACAGCAAATGGGAAGGGCTGCACAAAGTTAGGCGTTTGCGGAAAAACACCGGAAATTGCCAATCTGCAGGATTTATTGATTTTTCAAATTAAAGGGATCAGTTGTTACGGAAAATCACTGGCGGAAAATGGACAGGAGATTGATAAAAGCGTGATAAGTTTTATCGAAAATGTTCTTTTTACAACGCTTACAAATGTTAATTTTGATGCAAAGGAACATGTGGAATTACTGAGAAAATCACAGGAAATCAAAGAAAATTTAAGGGATATGGCTGGGGAGATTAAAAATCATACGGCCCACGCCTCCTATAATCTTCCAGAAACAAAAACGGAGATGTTAAAGGATGCGCCTCTGGCAGGAATTATGTATGATAAATCCTTAGATCCAGATATTCGCTCTTTGAGGCAGACGATTTTATATGGACTAAAAGGCATCAGTGCATATGGGCATCAGGCGAGAGAACTAGGCTATTACAGTGACCAGGTAGATGATTTTTATATTCAGGCATTGGAGGCTCTCACAGACGATAGCCTTACAGTAGAAGAACTGATTCGGATGACCATGCGTACCGGAGAAATGGCAATTGCGGTCATGAAAAAGCTGGATGAAGCAAATACGCAAGTTTATGGAAATCCGGTCCCGCACAAGGTCAATATCCACATGAAGAAAGGGCCTTTTATTATTGTTTCAGGCCATGATCTCAAGGATTTGGAAATGCTGCTGGAACAGACAAAGGGGAAGGGAGTCAATATTTATACGCATGGTGAAATGCTGCCATGCCATGGATATGAGGGATTAAAAAAATATCCTCATCTTGTGGGAAATTTCGGAGGGGCATGGCAGGATCAGCAAAAGCAGTTTGACAACCTTCCGGGATGTATTTTGATGACGACGAACTGCCTGATGCGTCCAAGGGAAAGTTATAAAGACCGAATCTACAGCACCAATGTGGTAGGCTGGGAAGGAATAAAGCACATCGGCAGAAAGGAAAACGGTGACAAGGATTTCAGTGAAATCATTCAACAGGCAATCGAACTGGGCGGTTATCCAGAAGATCAGGAGCCGCAAGAGATATTGGTCGGATTTGGGCATCATGCCACATTAAATTACTCTGAAAAAATTGTGGAGGCTGTAAAGGCAGGAAAAATCAGGCATTTCTTCTTGATTGGTGGTTGTGACGGAGCAAGACCCGGACGAAACTATTATACAGAGTTCGCAAAGATGGTTCCAGAAGACTGCATGATTTTAACACTGGCATGCGGAAAATACAGATTTAATAAACTGGAATTTGGAGAAGTAGCGGGCTTGCCCAGGCTCCTGGATGTCGGTCAGTGCAATGATGTATATTCTGCAATACGGATTGCAACAGCCTTGGCAGATGCTTTTGATACTGATGTGAATGGACTGCCGCTGTCATTGATTGTATCATGGTATGAACAAAAGGCGGTTGCTGATTTGCTGGCGTTACTGAGTCTGGGAATAAAAGGGATTTATCTGGGGCCAACTCTGCCGGCATTTTTGAGTCCGAATGTGCTGCAGTATCTGGTGGACACTTTTGATTTGAAGATGATCAGTAATGCAGAGGATGATATAAAGAACTGCCTGAAGCAGAATATTTAAGAAATTAGTAACAGGAGTTGAGGGTTGCCTCTCCAGCTGTTTATGGCGATATATGAAATAGCGTTATTTTCGCAATTATTGAAGGTAATCTTTGAAATTCTGTTTACGCTCTTGACGAATGTGAATATTGTAAGAAAATAATTTATGTCAGATATGTAAAGAAGCATGGATGTTTGTGTAAAAACTGATAACATAGAGGGGCTTTTAAAAAAATGGTTCAAATTTAACGATAGCAGCCATGAAAAAGGTGCTATCGTTAAATTTTTATATAAGCAGTCACAAAAAAGGAATGGTTCTATGTCAAGAAAAAGTATAAATTAAATGTAACCGATATCAACAGTTTATCAATCTCTCGGTGTTTCTTTGCTTTTACCGCAGTCATTTTTGCCGTGTCCCTGTCCAGTCCAAACTCTGTAATCAGATTCCCTTCCCGCTTTCCGGCAGCCATGGGATACAGCGGTTCACCTTTCTGCAATATTCCTCATACTCTCTGTCATACAGATTTTTCAGCCACTTTTCTTCCGTGCATTTCATAAGCACAGTCATAAAAATCCAGTAGAAAAAGAACAATGGGTAAAAAAACAGGTTCCCCGAAATAAACAGCGCACCCGTACAAAAAAGCATAAACGCCGAATAAATCGGGTTGCGGACGAAGGCGTACACTCCTGTGGTGACCAGTTTATTATTTACTATCCCATCATCGACTTTTGCACGAAATACTGCGCCATGCCAGAGGTATGCCCCCAAAATAATCAGCAGCACGCCGATAACAACTGAGGGCATTTTCAGTCCCTGTATGATTCCGTTTTCAAAAAACGCGGTATGGCCTGCAATCACCGCCACAGCCGTCACTGCGATGATCACAGCGACATAAAACGGGCCTACGCCATACATAGGCAGATGCTTCTTGTCTTTCATAATTTCCATTCTTCCTTCCCGGAAATATAGTTTTTCTCCTTCCATTGAAGCAACAACTCCCGAAGGTGTTTCCTTTTCACTGCCTTTCAATATACAATTGACGCTTTATGAGCATAACGACTATATTCACACGGCTTTAAACTCTGTGATATCCCTTGTATAAAAGTCCGGCAAACACAGCACAAAGTATTGCACCGCCAAGCATGATAATCAGGGAAACAATATCTGCTGCATCCACAATAAGAACCCTGCAAAGTAGTCCAGAAAATGCAGTCAGAATTCCTGTAATACCGCCAAGAGCTAACATCCCAAATCCACGCAAAAGACATTTCTCCTATCCCAGCGCCACATCCAGCGCCATCATGACCGTAAAACCTGCCGCAAACAAGACAGTTCCCACGTTGGAGTGCTTCCCCGCCGACATCTCGGGGACCAGTTCCTCCACTACCACATAGACCATGGCTCCGGCCGCAAAACTTAAAAGATACGGCAGGAGCGGAACCACAAATCCCGCCGCGAGTATGGTCAGCGCCGCGCCCACCGGCTCCACAGCACCGGAAAGCGCACCGGAAAGGAACGCTTTTCCCTTGCTGACGCCCTCCGCCCGCAGGGGCATGGAGATGATTGCACCTTCCGGGAAGTTTTGTATGGCGATCCCGATGGAAAGAGCCAGCGCACCTGTGATCGTGATGCCAGAATCCCCAGAAAGCCATCCGGCATAGACTACACCCACCGCCATGCCTTCCGGCAGGTTGTGGAGCGTCACCGCAAGCACCAGCATGGTGGTCTTCTGCAGGCTGCTTTCCGGTCCTTCCGCCTTGTTGCTGTTCATATGCAGATGTGGCACGGTCCGGTCTAAAACCAGCAGGAACAGGATGCCAAGCCAGAATCCGACCGCCGCAGGCACGAACGCCCACTGTCCCATAGACTGCGACTGCTCCATAGCAGGTATTAACAGGCTCCATATAGAAGCCGCCACCATGACACCTGCGGCAAATCCGGTCAGTGCCCTCTGTAGCATAGGATTTAAGCTTTTCTTCATGAACAGCACACAGGCAGAACCAAGCGTTGTCCCAAGAAACGGGATCAGGATGCCCTGTAACACTTCCATCTGCATGATGTCACCCCCTGAATGCAGAGAACAGCCCTTTTTTCTCATATGGCTGGCTGTTTACGGATATGACATCGTAACCTGCTTTTGCAACCACGCTTTTCAGTTCCTGCTCCGGGATGTCCTGCTCTGCAAGAATAACCGTCTGCTTTTTTGTATGCGAGCTTGTTATCTTTTTTACCCGGAACGCATTCCTGACTGCCTCGTTGATATGTGCCTCGCACATACCACAGACCATACCCTCTACATGGGCTGTAATCCTCACCATAAAATTCCCTCCGTCTTCTCAGATAATAACAGTTAGCATTGACTGACCTGAATTGCTAATAAAAGCGGCTGCTTTGTGTTAGTAGCCGCTAACTCATTTGTCAGTATACCTCTTTTTCCCTGCTTTTGTCAATAGGTTATAAAATCGTTTGCAGAATTTCCAGACCTTTTCCCACAGAACCCAGGTACAGCATCATACTGCTGTCCAACTGGACAGTCGTATCCTCCAGCTTAATTTCAGTTGTTGCCTCGCTCTGAGCGTCTGCCCTGAACGGGAGCAGTTCTGGGAAAAAGAGGACGATAATCAGACTGGTCGCAATGAGAACCGTTACAATAATACCCGATAGGATCAGTACCAGTCGGTTAGATTTCCGCCTCATGTTCTTTTCCTCTTTCGGCTGCAGCGTTTCAAAAACTCTGCGAAATAATGGCCGACAAACACGAACAGCCCCATAGCTGCCATGTAATCCAGCAGGAAGAAGATCAGCGGTTCTTCAAAATCAAAGAATACAAACTGGATTCTCAAAAACATATAGCCTGCAATATCCCTTTTTACAAAGGCATAAGCACCATAAACCGCAATCACCATGCTTAAAATCCGGAGCGCCCATGTGCGGGCAGGAGATACCTTTGGGAAAGCTTTCCTCGCCATTGCCATCATCATGCTCCAATGAAGCCCAAGATGGAGAGACATCCATACAAAGCCCCAGTAAGCAGAAATCATGTGCAGGCTTCTGGCAAAGGAACGACCGCCGCTGATCGGCAAGAAGGAAAGGGCATGACGGGAAAGGATGATGCCGCTAACCATGGAACCAATCATAGCAGCTAACACCAGAAGTACCAATATGGTCTGCCAGATTCGTAACGGCGTGTATTTCCCTTTGAGTGTATTCCGGCCCCATTTCCCATTCAAGATATGGTGAACTATAAAAAGAATGAAAATTCCAATCCCGATCCACTCATGAGCCGCCTGTCCAACCAACTCATAGGGCATCAGCAACAGTAAGGCAATCGTCATGCCGATATCCACACATATCTTCGCAATCATTTTGGGCTTCATTTAAGCTACCTCCTTTCCTGCTTTATCGGACAAAATTTGTGAAAACTGGCGTTTCCTGCTTTGGCAGCGCAACACCCGCTTTTCTCGCCGCTTCCTGACAGCGGAGCAGATACGCCATATTTCTTCCCAGTACCCGCATGGTATACAGTCCTTCCGCATCCTGTTTTACCTGATCGGCACTTGCCCCATGAACCATATTCCAGTAGCGGGAAGATACCACCGGCATCTCTTGAATGGTAAAGTATTTATTGAGCTGGTCGAAAGTTGCTGTAGTTCCGGCCCGTCTGGCAGAAACGACTGCGGCAGCGGGCTTCATATAAAACGCCCGATTGCCATTGCCGCCAAGTTCAGAGTAAAACAGGCGATCCATAAATGCGGTCATATTCCCGCTGGCTCCGGCATAATGTACCGGGCTGCCAAAGATAAAACCGTCCGCTTCATATGCTTTCTCCCGGAACCTGTTTACCACATCATCAAAAACGCATTTTCCGCTTTTTGTACAGGCTTTGCAGGCAATGCAGCCGCCAATGGGCTTGTTCCCAATCCAGAAAATCTCCGTTTCAATTCCTTCCTGTTTCAACGTATTCGCCACTTCACATAAGGCCGTATAGGTACAGCCTTCCTTATGTGGGCTACCGTTTACCAAAAGAACTTTCATTACAAACACTCCTTTCTTAATAACCAAGTCCGTCCAGCCATTCGGCAACATCCTCTGATGCTTCCGCTACATCTCTCTCGCTGACAGTAAATCCATCTTCAACTACTGTTGCATCCGGCTCCAGTTCCTTGATCGTATCAATAGTCCCGGAGAAGCGGCTCCCATTGTGGACATTGAACGGAATGATCGTCTTACCGGAGAAATCATATTCATCAAAAAAGCTGTACAACGCCTGGGGCATATCATACCACCATATTGCGTAATCAAATTGATACAATTTCAAAATCGGAGCTATCGTTTTTTGAATATGCGAAAACGCCCATGGTTAGGGCGTTTTCTGTATGATGGGATGCACCCTCGTAGGTGCTATTATCGTTTTTCGAGTAGGGATTGTACCTTTTTCGTGAGTAAGAAGGCAAAAGTTTAACGATACTATCGTTTTGAGAGTAGGAATCGTTAAATTTGCACCCTTGGAGTTGAAAATGCACCCTATCGTTAAATTATTGATTTGACAGGATTTCCACATTCATAAAATTTCTTTAATGGCTGACAAAGAAATCTATAAATCCATATTGGGTCTGACAAAATTTTATGAACGAAATGAAAATCATAAGGACTTCAATTCTTTCCATCTTTGTATCAGACGGGTGTGCCAGTCCATTCCTCGTTATTCTAGTAAAATTCGCATATACTTGGAAAGCCACCCTATCAACTGATGGCAACATATCTTTAAATTGCTGATCCTGCACGTTATTTTTTATTAGGTCAAAATACTTTTTATAACAACTGAATTTTGCAGATGCCATTCTAATACTAGATATCTCTGTTTGCATTTGTGCATACTCATTTGTGAAATTTCTGGACAAATATCCTAACAGTGCATCTATTTGTTCATCTATTATTTTTTCGCTGGAAAGCCCCAACATTATTACTGCCGCTTCCATGCAATTAGCATTGTAACACTGTAACGCCTCTTTAATATAAAACTTTACCCATTCTGAGATACTGGGTATATTCTTAATCTTTTCAAAATATCCGTCTACATCATATGGCAGTATTTCATGTTCTTCTAAACATTTAAGTCCATATTGCGTAACATGAAAACTTGGTAAATTAGGACCATAATTCCCTATGGCTCCAGGCGCTATAATCCCCTGATTAAGCAATAAATGAAACTGCTCATAAATATTTTGTATGTCGCTATAGCTGAAATTTGTCGTACTATGCGCATGCAGCATAAGACCACTTCCGCCCCACGCAGCTCCATGCAAAGGAATATCTGATTCTATCAGCCCCCTTTTTATTGCCAACCCTTCCATTAGACGATATAAATCTGATTGTGTTCCCTGATATCCATATTTCTTGAATGTTTTTCCTTCAGAATCAATATCATCTGCTTCATATGCCAAAGTATCTAACATTAAATTTCTAATTTCTATCGATGATAAAACTCTCGTTTCTTCCGCCATTAATCTCACGCATCCTCTCAATATTAATGCACTAACTGTAAAATCTCTATGGTTTTCTGATCCCGTTCCCCGTGGAAAAACTTGTCCAATACCTTCTGAAATACTTCACATTCCGGTTTTGCCAAGGCAAATAACGTCATGGAAGATTTCAGTTTCAGATTGTCCGGCCAGCCCATCACCTCAAGTGCATCATTGGATTTTATCTCCAGAAGTGCCTCCGATATTTCTATGAGATTGCGCCCAAGCGTGTAATCTTCCATATAGGCTTTCGCTTCTTCCATATTCTTAATAGCATAATACCGGGCAGTCTCACTATGGCCAAGCCCCGCTATCTGCGGAAAAATAAACCACATCCAATGGCTGCGCTTCTTCCCGGATTTTATCTCCTGCAAGGCAGTTTGATAATAAGTCTGCTGTGCGATTAAAAATCGTTCTAAATCGTTATCCATTCTCTGTTGCCTCCTCTGTTTGCCATTATTCTACCACAGGTCAGGCTTTTTTCCTACCACAAACAAAAAAAGCCCGGAGCCGGACGGTTTCACACCGCACCGAACTCCGGGCTGCCTGGTTTTAATTTATATTAAGAGGTGCCGTTATCCCTCGATGGCAATATATTTCTTTTCTTCAACCTCCGGCTTCCTTGTTTCTGCCTTTGGAATGCTCAGTTTCAATACCCCGCTCTCATATTTCGCATGAATATCTTCCTGCTTTACATCCTCGCCGACATAGAAAGATCGGCTCATGCTGCCTGCATAACGCTCCCGGCGGACAAATCTGCCTGTTTTCTTTTCCTTCTCGTCCTTGTCAAACCCCTTCGCTGCGCTGATTACCAAATAGCCATCTTTCAGTTCCAGGGAAAGTTCGTCTTTCTTAAAGCCTGGCAGATCAATGTCCACCTCATAGTGGTCGTCATGTTCCTGCACATCGGTCTTCATCATATTCGCCGCATGGCGTCCATACAGTTTCCGCTCCGCTTTACGCATCGCCTTATCGTCAAAGGACGGGAAATCAAATAAGTCATCAAAGAAATCGTCAAATAAGTTCTCTCCAAAAATACTAGGTGTCATCATAAGTCATCGCTCCTTTTCCTAATTAAAAACATCATGTTAATTGGAACTGGGGATGATTGGGAAGAAACCGGAACCCTTTTCTGGTTCCTTTCTTTCCTTCTCCTTTGTTCTATCTGTGTTATAGCACTTTTATTAGCACTCGTCAAGAGTGAGTGCTAATAATTTCTGTGAATTTTCTGTGAACTGTTATTCACACATATGTAATTAACCCAAAAACTATCTGCTTTTATATCCATGCTTTTTCCCACCTATTTCGCATACCGCACTTCTATTTCATAATCTCCCTCGTCATACTCCACCTGCAGTTCATAATCCCCGATCTGCACACTTCCGTCATCCACAGCGTAAAACTTCTGTTCTCCTGCGTCAAAGATCACGAACTCTTCTACCAGCTGGTTTTTAACCGTTTCTAATATCTCCTGGATACAGTCATCACAGAATAACGATTTCATCCTCTGGACGCTGACAATCCCGCGTCCCCTCTGCACCGTCACAGTTCCTTCCTTATTTCCCGGAGTTTTTGTGATATGCAGACTTGTCTGGCTTACCTCATCATATCCAAAACTCATGCTTGTATAGCCATATTCACCTGTGTCCGGATTCTCCCCTTTTTCAAATAAATCCAGTTCATATAGTTCCCCTGTATTGGTACACACAAGATACGCCTGTGACGGGAACTCTTCTCCGCATGTCCGGCAGCCATCTGCCGTATTGGGAATATAACGGATATAGTTCTCTATTTCCTGTCCATATTCAGAAAACACCAGGTCATGCCGTATGGTCTTTGCAATCCCCTCATATTCATCCTCTGTGGCAGAACCCATATAAGTAGCCACCATTTCCATAAGTTCTGCCATATCTTCGCTGTTCTGGCGGCTCACCCGGATGTTACTGAAAGCGATCACGAAACTGCAAAGGGCGACAGCAGACATGCAGACCATAAAAGCTCCATACCACAGTTCCCTTTTATCCGACTGGCTCAAATGCTTCACACAAGGATCATACTCATCATCCCTCCAGAATTTCCTCCATTTTGCCTTTATCCATTGGCCTAATCTTTTCATACTCCACACCTTTTCACTTTCTTCACTCTTAGCACTCCTTTTTTGTTTTAAACTACTCTTACAATATAAAGTGCTATCACTTACCTGTCAAGTGACTGTATATTTTGCATTCGGTTTCGATTACCATTTACCTATACTAAAATGGGAGGACAGGGAATATGGCGACCAACAAAAGAGTATTTACCTTACGTTTGTCAGATGAAGTATTTGACAAAATCGGCATACTGGCTACAAGTGAACACCGCTCCTTAACTAATTACATTGAATATGTCCTCATCAAACATCTGGAAGAGGTGGAAAAGGAACGCGGAGAGATCAAAACAGAAAAATAAGAACTGCCATCTGTGTCTGTTTCTTTGTTTTTTAATGTAAAGTGCTATCACTTAGCTGTCTAGTGAACGTATAAATTTACGGCAAAATGGTATACCATAAATTCATACCCGGAATGGAGGGCAGGAGAAATGGCAACCAACAAACGTGTATTTACTCTGCGTCTGTCGGATGAAGTGTTTGATAAGATCGGTATTCTGGCTACAGAGGAACACCGTTCTATGACCAACTACATTGAATATGTGCTGATCCAGCATCTGGAGCAGATAGAAAAAGAACACGGGGAAATCAAGACAGACCAGATACCATAACAACATTAAGATAACCAGGCTGTTGGAATGCAGTCTGGTTATTTTGGTTGTAAAAAAACCGACAGCCACACCCATAGATGCCTGCTGCCGGCCTTACTTATACTTCAAATTTATATCCGCTTCCAATAACAGTCTTAATATATCTATCTCCAATCTTCTTCCGTATCTGGCTTACCACGTTTGTAACCGCTGCCCCGCCATCCCCGGATTCTTTCCACACTGCTTCATAGATTTGTTCTCTACTGAATACCCAACCCGGATGCCTTGCCAGATAAAGTAGCGTGAAGAACTCATTGTGGGACATCGGAATTAAAGTGTGATTTTGATAGACAACCTGCTTGCGGACATGGATTTTCAGTTCTGGGAAGGTGAGGATATCAGAAATAGTATCCGGTATATATTCTATTGCCAGTTTGCCTTCCAACGCCGCTAACATTTTATTAAGGATCTGTTCTTCTGAATCTGAAATTGCCATCACTACTACTTTTCCCAATATTTCTTCACTCCCTATCTGCCATCAGCAATTGACCATGCCTCATCTGTGCAGATTATCTTATTGCCTTCCTTCTCTACTTTTTAAACGTATTTTCTTCTGAACAATACAATGGATAATATATAAGACAGAGCAAAAATAGCGATTGTGCTCACAAATCCAATGACCATGCTTAGGTCAAAATTATTTACGATAAATCCTATAATTGCATTGTTTGTCATTTTTGACCAAATTCCTAAAATAACCAACAGTATAATCATTATAAACATCGCTGCGAACCCCGCATTGACTCCCATCCAGTAGTTAGACGGAAGAATAAATGCAAGAAACAGTAAAACAGCACAAAACGAAGCAATCGCTATAAACAGATAAAAGCCAAACTGATATGCCGGAAAGAAAACATATGACATCATATTTACTGCCAAGGAGACACAAAATCCGACGCTTGCTGCGATTCCGGCAAAAGCATAACGACTACTTACAATCTGCTTTTTTGAAACAGGTAATGCAACGGCATATTTTCCCCACTTCCATTGTTCATCAGAATTTGCCAAAGTAATCAGCATAGAAGCTACTTCTAACGGCACTAACAAGAAACTGATGTAGATTGCGCCAGCACCCTCCAGAATTATCATCAATGCCGCTATAATGGCAAAATCCATAATAAGCCGAGTCACTCCGTATTTTTTCTTAACTGTCAAGAAGTCCTTTGTCATTAGACCTTTCATTGCATTTCCCCCTTTACATAGAAAAGCATGATTTCTTCAATTGTAACTGGACTTACAATCGCATTGCGATATTGTTTCTCTGCCTTAGCCCTGTTGCTAACCAATACTTTGAACTGATACTCTTCTTTGCGGTACGCTATGATTTCCGATTTATCCAATGTGTCGAACACAGCGGCACCACAGCTTATGACTCCATAATTATCAACCAAGGTATCCTTCTCATGAGTAAAAATTAATTTCCCTTTATGGATAAAGGTAATATAATCTGCCACTTTTTCCAAGTCACTGGTAATGTGGGAAGACACCAATACGGAATGACTTTCATCCTGTACAAATTCAATCAGCATATCTAAAACATCATCTCTGATAATTGGGTCAAGTCCGCTGGTTGCTTCGTCCAAAATCAACAATTCTGCATGATGGGAAAGCGCAACTGCAAAAGCAAGTTTCACTTTCATTCCTTTTGAAAAATCCTTAATTTTCTTATTTTGAGGGAGTGCAAACTTCTCAAGGAACTGGCGGTAAAGCGGCCATTCCCATCCACTGTAAATCCCAGACATAAATTTGCCTACTTCCTCCGGTGTAAATATATCCGGAAAATGGTTTTCGTCAAAAACAACTCCCAATTTGTCTTTAATTCCAATTTCATCTGCCCTGTTATCTTTTCCGAAAATCCGAATTGTTCCTCCGCTTTTTTCTATTTCATTCAGAATACAGTTAATCGTTGTTGATTTTCCTGCTCCGTTTTCCCCAATCAATCCCATGATCACACCGCGAGGAACGGAAAAACTAATTTTATCCAAGACAAAATCCCCGTAGTCTTTTGATAATTCTCTAATTTCCAGAATATTCTCACTCATACATTACTCCTCCTGATACAAAAGTGTTAGTAAATCCGTCAATTTATCCAGAGATATTCCACTCATACGGGAAATTTCAATCGCTTCCATAAACTTTTCTTCAATCTTTTTCTGCTGTTCCTCCAGATAAAAATCTTGATTTTGCACGGATACATAGCAACCTTTTCCGGCCGTTGTCTCAATAAAGCCATCCTCTTGAAGGGTAGCGTATGCCTTCTGAACCGTCAAAATGCTAATATGCAGTGATTTTGCCAACGATCTCACAGATGGAATAGCTTCGCCTGCCTTTAGTTCTCCACTTATAATCGCCGCTTTAATCTGTGATGCAATCTGCTCATATAATGGGCGACTTGTCTTATTGCTTACCACTATCTCCACAATCTCACCGCCATTCTGTTTTATAGTGTATCATTTTAACAAGTACAGTATAAAACACATTAAAGCAGTTGTCAATAGCAACTATCGAAAAAGCAAAGAAAACAGATGCCTTTTATCCTCAACGAAAATAAGCCCCGGAACCAGCATCTCCACACTGAATTCCGGGGCATCCGTCTCCTTTTATATTATTGTTTCGATCTCCATGCCGTTCCTGAATTGGAACACTATCCTTCCATCATGGTACACCGTCGCATAATCCACCAGGCTGTGGAACAGCTTCACATCAAACTCCAGCGGTAACTCCTCCAGCTCACTCAGTTCAAACAGGAATCCGCTGAAAATATCAAACTTGATTTCCCGGCTCTCCCGGTCTTTCTTCAAACTATCCATCCGGCTCTCCAATGCCGCATACTTATTGACATATCCCTCATACTTCCTGCGGTAATCGTTCTGATCCAGTTTCCGGGTTGCGTTCTCCACCACCAGCTTCTGGATCAGCCCGGTGACTACCTCCATCTCGCCGCTGACCGTTTCCAGCTCCTTTTCAATGGAACTGCAATCCCCAAGCACATCCATCACCGCGCGGCAGTCATCAATGACCGTCTCCCGGTTTTCCAGCAACCGCCCTAACGCCTCCAGAAATAACTCCTGTATCCGTTGTTCATACAAATGCGGGGTGGTACACTTGCTCTCGCCCTTAAATTTGGCATTGCACTGCCAGATGGTACGTTTATACTTACTGTTGGAATGCCAGACCTTGGACCCAAAGAATTCCCCGCAGTCCCCGCATTTCAGCTTTGCAGAAAACGGCCCGCAGCAGTTATGGCTCCGCCCCATATTCCTCCTGCGTTCCATCTCCAGCTGTACCATCTGCCACTCTGCAGGTGCGATGATGGCGTCATGGCTGCCTTCCACATAATACTGCGGAACCTCGCCCTCATTCACCTTCCGCTTCTTGGAAAGGAAGTCCACCGTATAGCACTTCTGGAGCCTGGCATCGCCCTTGTACTTTTCATTGGTCAGTATGTTCTCAATCGTCCGGTGCTGCCACCGCTGTTTCCCGGTCGGTGTGGGGATCTTCTTTTCCATCAGGTACTTGGCAATGGCGTAAGGCGTCTTTCCCTGCATGAACATCCGGTAAATAAGCCTTACAATTTCTGCCTCCTCCGGCACGATCTCCATCTGCCCGTCCTCCCCCTTCTGGTAGCCGAGGAAAGAACTGTAGGCGATGCTTACCTTGCCGTCTGCAAACCGTTTTCTTTGTCCCCAGGTCACATTCTCTGAAATGGACCGGGATTCTTCCTGCGCCAGGGAGGACATGATGGTGATCAGCAGTTCCCCTTTGGAGTCAAGGGTGTAGATGTTTTCTTTCTGGAAGTACACCTCCACGCCCTTTTCCTTTAGTTTCCGCACCGTGGTAAGGCTGTCCACCGTATTTCTGGCAAACCGGGATACTGACTTAGTAACGATCAAGTCAATCTTTCCGTCCAGCGCATCCTGTATCATCTGGTTGAAGCCGTCCCGGTGCTTGGTGCCGGTTGCGCTGATACCCTCATCGGTATACACGCCGACAAACTCCCATTCCGGGTTGTTTTTAATGTAGTTGGTGTAATAATCCACCTGCGCCTCGTAGCTGGTCTGCTGCTCCTCACTGTCCGTGCTGACACGGGCATATCCGGCAGTCTTTTTCTGTACCACGGCATCTTTCCTTATTCCGGTATGGAAATTCCTGGTTGCCGGGATCACTGTCACATTAGCCATTGTCCTCCCCCTTTCCGGCTTCCTTCTCCCTTGCCCGCCGCTCTTTTGTCAGGCGGCTCACTGTCTGCCTGTGTGCATCAGAGGCTTCCGGGTCATTCCAATATGCCTTCATTTTTTCGCTCTGCTTTTTACGCCATTCTTCCGGATACTCCCGGTTTTTCCAGTATTCCTTCATCCATTCACTATGCCGTCTGCGCTGTTCCTCTGACGGTTTTCTTCCTGAATTTTTTAGGCTGATTTGCCGCTTCTGTTCCTCCGTGCAGACATATACGACTTCGTGCTCTTTCCACTGTTTAACGATTTCTTTCCCATTCCCCAAACAGAATATCAGGGTGCGGTCTTTCTCCGCCCGGATAACCGTTATTTTATCCCTAACGGCATCCTTCGTGACTTCCCCGCCGAGTACCTCCGCAGTAAGCCGTATCAGTTCTTCCTCCGGGATGATCTCCGCCTCACAATATGCTAATCCCTCTTTTCTCCGTGTCTGGCAGGTCCATGTCCGGTATTTCGCTGAGCCGGAACGGATGTAGCTTTTCCCACACCGGCTGCACTTTACCATGCTGGTAAAAGGATAGGTTTCTGTGGATTTCTTTCCATCCGGGCTTTTATATTTTTCCGCACGGCGTTTGATCTCCGCCTGCACCTGGTTGAAGGTATCCATGTCAATGATCGCCTCATGGGTTCCTTCTGCCAGATACATTGGCTTTTCACCCTGGTTTTTGATGCACTTTTTTGTGATGTGGTTCTCACGGTAGGTCCTCTGCTGGAGAAGGTTTCCGGTATAAGTGTAGTTGCGGAGCAGCTTTAAGATCGGGCTCCTGCTCCATGGATTTCCATGCCTTGTCTTAATCCCCATGGAATTAAGCCGTTTTTGGATGGCCGTTGCCCCAAGTCCCTCCAGATACCAGTCAAAGATCATCCGCACCGTTTCCGCTTCCTCCGGCACGATCTCAAAGCGCCCGTTCACGTTGCGGTAACCAAGAAGCGTACTGCTCCATGGTTTCCCTTCCTCAAAATTCTTCTTGATGCGCCATTTCTGGTTCTCGCTTGCCGACCGGCTCTCCTCCTGTGCGTAGGATGCCAGGATGGTCAGCATGAATTCTCCGTCCGTGCTCATAGAGTGGATGTTCTGCTCTTCAAAATAAACATCCACACCCATCAGCTTCAGTTCCCGCACCGTCTCCAGAAGCGTAACCGTATTCCTGGCAAACCGGGAAATCGACTTGGTCAGTATCATATCGATCTTCCCTGCGCGGCAGTCGGAAAGCAGCCGCACGAAATTTTCCCTGGTATCCTTTGTGCCGGTCTTTGCCTCATCCGCATAGACCCCGGCATACTCCCATTCCCCATGGCTCTGGATCAGTTCACTGTAATAGCTGACCTGCGCCGCCAGCGAATGGAGCATGGCGTCCTTTCCGGATGATACACGGCAGTAAGCCGCTACGTTTTTCTTTTTAGGAATCTCCGGTGCGCCAAAGGCCACCCGCGTCACTTTTCTGCCCATGTTCTCCCTCCTTGTATCAATTTCCGCCATCTTAGGCGTACCATATTCATCACTCTAAAGTCGGGATATATCAAGCGGTTTCCGCGAAAATACTATCCAAAGATAAGCCGTGGCGTCTGGCGATAATTGTGTATGCTTTCCTCCTGTCTGCCGCCGTGAGATGCCCGCCCGAATACAGGCTGT
>UQAW01000037.1 GCA_900539175.1 uncultured Lachnospiraceae bacterium | reverse complement strand
CGAAGTGCGGAGCAATCGACTTTCATGAATGGTGATGTCTGCGACAGCAGACATGCCGTTCCTTCTCTATAGCTGTCTGAGAAGAACCTCAAGTTCTTCATAGGTTTCAATTTCATTAATGGCTGCCCGAAGTCTGGCGGAGTGAGGAAATCCGCTGGTATACCACGCTACATGTTTACGCATCTCCCGGATACCAGTATAAGTTCCCTTACATTCTAACTGCATCCTTGCATGACGCAGCATCATGTCCACAACTTCCTCCTTTGACGGCTTCGGCAGATGCTCTCCTGTTTCCAGATAATGCAGCGTCCTGGAGAAAATCCACGGATTTCCCTGAGCGCCACGGGCAATCATAACACCATCGCATCCGGTCTCCTCCATCATCTGCACTGCCTTTTCCGGTGTATTGACATCGCCGTTACCGATTACCGGGATAGACACTGCTTCTTTTACCTGACGGATGATCTCCCAGTCCGCCTGACCTGCATAATACTGTGCCCGTGTCCTTCCGTGGACTGCAACCGCAGCAGCGCCGCAATCTTCAATGATCCTTGCAATCTCCACAGCATTTACACAAGTATCATCAAACCCCTTCCGTATTTTGACTGTCACTGGTTTTTGTATGGCTTTTACCGTCTTACTCACAATCTCGCGCACCAATTCCGGGTTCTTCATCAATGCCGAACCTTCCCCATTATTAACAATCTTCGGAACGGGACATCCCATATTAAGATCCAGGATATCGAACGGACGTTCTTTAATCTGCTTTGCAATCTCACTGATAATATCCGGATCAGAACCAAACAACTGCAAAGACACCGGATGCTCGGAAGGATGAATCTCCATCAGACTTTCCGTATTTTTATTCCTATAAAGAATCGCCTTTGCACTGACCATCTCCATACAGATCAATCCTGCCCCCTGTTCCCTGCATAAGACACGGAACGGCAGATCCGTCACCCCTGCCATCGGCGCCAGTACCAGCGGATTCTCAAGTGTCACATTACCGATCTCCAGTGTCTTCACAATTCTCTCCTTCTTCCAGATTCTCTCCCAGGAAAAACACTTTATAAAATAATTCCAGATTCTCAAACAATTCCTGCTTCTCCGACTGAAGCTGCTTAATCCTAAGCGCACCTCCGATATCATCATACATCGCATCAGCGTCCAAAGCTTCCGTACTCATCTCAAGTGTGCCGTCCTCCGTGAAAAACAACTGAAAAATACCGCCGATCTCTACCGTATACATGACACACATCACATGCAGCTCATCCTGTATCGACTGCGGCAGTGAAGAAAAATCCGGATTAAAATAATACTTTTGCTCATATGCATTCGCTGCACATAAAACTACTTTATCAGAATACATAAACTGGCTATTCTCCTCTTCTACATTATTATCTTACACATAGCTGTACAGTCCACGCACGGAAACTTCACCTGCATAGACAGCAATAATCTCCCCGTCCTGCCTCTCCACCAGTAGTTCCCCGTGTTCATTGATTCCCCTTGCAATACCCTCAAATGGGTTTTTAGGATCCAGGACTCTTACCTGATGATCCCGGTTTGCAAGTATTCTATTATACGCCTCCACCAGTCCCTCAAGATTCTCCGTCTCCAGAAAACATTCATAATTTCTGGAAAATGCGTCCAGTACACCTCGCATGACCGTCTGGCGATCCAGTATCTTTCCGGCGGCTATACGAAGAGAAGTTGCCACACTTTTCAATTCCTCAGGAAATTTCTGATTGTTCACATTGATTCCCACACCAATTACGATATAATGAATGCCGTCCATGCCGGCGCTCATCTCTGTCAGAATTCCGCAGATTTTTTTCCCGTCTACAACCACATCATTCGGCCACTTAATCTGCACAGGCAGGTGCAGGACATCTGCAACACCTTCTGCCACTGACAA
Organism: uncultured Lachnospiraceae bacterium; assembly: GCA_900539175.1. Taxonomy (GTDB): domain Bacteria; phylum Bacillota; class Clostridia; order Lachnospirales; family Lachnospiraceae; genus Novisyntrophococcus. Next base: position 31,389 of record UQAW01000037.1, on the reverse strand, counting down.
TCCCATAACCAGAGTCAGTTGGGAGGCATGTTCCGGTAAAATCTTCGGCCGCAGCAATAGTGACATATAGATCGATTCCCCTTTGGGCGAATCCCAGCTTCTTCCGCGCCGCCCTCTGCCTGCTGTCTGTGCATCAGCCAAAGCGAGGGTGCCTTCCGGCGCCCCCTCTTCAGCCATCCGTTTTGCATAGAGGTTGGTGGAATCAACTTCTTCCTGAAAACAGATCTTAATATTCATAATTTTATGCTCCCAACGTCGCCGCCATCACTGCCTTAATGGTATGCATCCGATTCTCCGCCTCATCAAATACCTTAGACTGCAGAGATTCAAACACTTCATCGGTAACTTCCATGTCTTTGATACCGAACCGATCATAAATTTCTTTACCGATCTTCGTCTTTAAATCATGGAACGCAGGCAGGCAGTGCAGGAAAATTGCCTCCGGTTTTGCAAGTTCCATAACACGCTTCGTAACTTTATACGGAGTCAGCGCCTTGATCCGCTCCTCCCATACTTCATCCGGCTCACCCATGGAAACCCATACATCCGTATAGATCACGTCTGCACCTGTAGCTGCCGCCGCAACATTTTCCGTAAGTGTAATAGTACCGCCGCTCAGACTCGCCCATTCTTCACACTGGCTTACCAGTTCCTGATTCGGGAAATAAGCCTCTGCAGTACATGCCACAAAATGCATTCCCAGCTTTGCACAGGCAATCATCAGGGAATTGCCCATATTATAACGGGCATCACCCATATATACCAGTTTAATCCCTTTCAGTTTTCCGAACTGCTCCCGGATGGTCAGCATATCTGCCAGCATCTGTGTCGGATGGTATTCATTGGTCAGACCATTCCAGACCGGAACACCTGCATATTTTGCCAGCTCTTCCACAATTTCCTGTCCGTATCCCCGGTATTCGATCCCATCAAACATACGTCCCAGAACGCGGGCAGTGTCTTCGATGCTCTCCTTTTTACCAATCTGGGATCCCGACGGATCCAGATATGTTGTACCCATACCAAGATCGTGAGCCGCTACCTCAAAAGCACAGCGGGTTCTTGTACTCGTCTTTTCAAAGATTAATGCTACATTCTTCCCACGCAGGGTATCAACCGCAATATTCTTTTTCTTCTTCTCTTTCAATTGGGCAGAGAGATCCAGTAAATAATTGATCTCCTCCGAAGTAAAATCTTTTAATGTTAAAAAATTACGTCCTCTCAAGTTCATCGGAACCATCCTCCTCCATCTCCCGTACAGACCGCTGCTCTGCAACTCTGTGTCAGCCTGTCTGATTATCTTTTACTATGTATTCTCAAAGGCAGCCGGCTGTCACAGCAACCGACTGCCTTTCTGAAGCATGTTTGAAACTTACTTCTTATCACTTACAACCTCTTTCAATGTAGTTGCCAGACTTGCCAGCCCCTGAAGATCGGAAGGCACCACAATCTTGGTTGCCTGCCCGTCTGCCATATGTGCCAAAGCTTCCAGACTCTTCAGCGTCAGCACTGCTTCATCTGCACCGGCTTCCTTCAGCATACGGATACCGTCTGCATTCGCCTGCTGCACTTTCAGGATCGCCTCTGCCTGACCCTCTGCCTCACGGATACGTTTCTCCTTCTCAGCTTCTGCCTTCAGGATCGCCGCCTGCTTCTCAGCTTCTGCATCCAGGATTGCGGACTCTTTTTTACCTTCCGCTACCAGGACCGTAGACTTTTTCTCACCTTCTGCGATCAGGATGGATTCACGTCTTTCACGTTCTGCTTTCATCTGCTTCTCCATCGCTTCCTGAATTGCCGCCGGAGGCATGATATTCTTCAATTCCACACGGTTGACCTTAATCCCCCATGGATCTGTAGCGATATCCAAAGCAGCACGCATCTTGGTATTGATAATCTCACGGGACGTAAGCGTCTCATCCAGCTCCATCTCACCGATAATATTACGAAGTGTGGTCGCTGTCAGATTCTCGATTGCCATAATCGGATTCTCAACGCCATAAGCAAAAAGTTTCGGATCTGTAATCTGGAAGAATACGACCGTATCAATCCGCATGGTAACATTATCCTTTGTGATAACGGGCTGGGGCGGAAAATCCACAACCTGTTCTTTCAAATTCACTCTTTTCGAAATTCTCTCAAGAAACGGCATTTTAAAATGAAGACCGGTCCCCCATGTCGTCTTATATGCACCTAATGTCTCAATTACATACGCCTTTGCCTGCGGAACAATCTTAATACAAGATGCAAGCACCCACAGCAACAATACAATAAAAACAATGAATACAATTAATCCTGCCATAAAGTATCTCCCTTTCCCTTTACTTCTCTGACGATAGCTTTTACTCCATCGACCCGCACAATCTGCACAACTTTTCCAACCATAATCTTCTGACCTTCCTGATCTGCGCGTGCGGTCCATGTGATTCCATTCACCGTGATCTCACCCTGTCCCAGAAGATTATTAATCTCTCCGGTAACTACCGCCTGTTCACCAATCAGACTGTCAACATTCGTAGCCGTAGTCTTTCCGTTCAGATACCTGACTGCCAACGGTCTTGTAAATATCAACAACACCACAGACACCGCAAAAAACAGAATCACCTGTATAAAGATATTCGCTCCCAGCAGCGCCGCAAGAAATGCGACCAGCGCACCGCCTGCAAACCAGATGGTAGATAATCCAAGCGACAGCACTTCAATTACCAACAGAACAATCAGCAGAATCAGCCAGATAATCGGGTTATTAATCAACCAGTTAATCGAGTTATTGACCAACTCCATACAGCTCCCCTTTCCAGCTCCTCCCGTCCGAACACCTGATCCGAACCATTCAAAAAGGATTTGCTATTTACGTTATATCATACTATATCCCCACAAAAAACACAAGAGATTCTCGAAGGATTTCAGTCGTGAAGGAGGGACGGACGCAGAGGGAGCAAAGCCTCCCTGCCCCGGCTTTGCTCCCTCTGCTGTGCATCTCCCCGAATAGTGGTAATAATTAAAGATATACGATATACTAATATACTGACCCATTCACCCGAAGTCAGCAGTGAAGAACGGGATTTTGCTGCTTAAGTTTGTGCATCTGCAGACCTGTTACAAGTTCTTAAAGGAAAGAGGCGCTGTTTTTACAGACAGAATCCGGTATTCCAAACCGGATTCTGAAGGGCACTGAGTTGGAAAAACATCAGTTTTTCCGACGAATTGCCCTGGTTCTGTAAAAACAGCGCCTCTTTCCTTTTTAGAACTTGTTAAGGTCGAAGCCGCATAAACTTAAGCAACAAAATCCTGCTCCTCACTGCGTCCGTCCCTATTATTCCCATTAATAAAAGTGCTGATTCCCAATCTGTATTCCTTTGCCGGAGCCGCTGTTGAAGTACAGGCAGTTTCCTACGGGATTTTCTCCGTTCAGCGCTGCCTGAGCGGCTTCGTAACAGTCGCTTCTGGCTCCGTTTGCAAGTGTTCTGGACAGGCTTCCATTGGAAACCGGTGAGAACTGTCCGCCCTGGTATACGACTGCACTGATGCTGTCCGGGAAAGAACCGCTGTTCACACGATTCAGTACAACCGCTCCCACGGCTACTTTTCCGGTACGGCTCTCACCGCCCGCCTCACACTGAATGATTGCTGCCAACAGATCCAAATCGCCTCCGCCGACACTCACAGAAGAAGCGGAAGCAGATGTGCTCTGGGATTCGGAAGCCTGAACCTTCTCGGAAACCTGCTGCGCTGCTGCCTGTGCAGCTTCGGCTTTGCGGCGTTCTTCTAACTGTGCCTGATATTCGTCGGTGGTCAATGCCACAAAGTCCAGGTCATTCAAGTTCAGGTACTGTCCATTCACATATGCCGGAGTACCATTTACGGATACCTGATACCATTCCCCTTCCTCTCCGGTCACAGTAAGTTTACTTCCGTTTTCCGGTACTGCGATAATTTCAGCCTCCGTGTTTGCCTCAGCTCTTACACGAAGACCTTCTCCGCTGACGGTTCCGGTTATTCCGCAAACATTCATATAGTGAACTCTTGCTTCCTCCCCAAAGACAAGCAGGTCATTTCTCACATAACCTTCCACATTACCGGATTTAATTTTACTCCAACTTCCGTCATTCTCAAGGATCTCTGCGGCATGTCCCGGAAGAAGCACTCCCACCGCTTCCGAATCCACAGTTGCCTGAGAACGGACATTTGCATATGATTGAACATTTGCGGCGCCTCTGTTATTCCACGCCGCTGTATCTAAAATACTCTCCTCGTTTGTAACAACTGCTGATGTTGTTTCAGCAAATACCGGTACAGCCATGATTGTAGTCAGTGTCACCGCGCTCCCTACCGCAAAACCAACACCTTTTTTTGTAACTCTCATACTTACCTCCTAACTATTATTTGATGCTATTCTTTTCAATCAGTCAAACTATGTATTGCTTCTATCTCGATTGTAAAATTAATTGCACCATTTGTTACAACTTTGTTAACTTTTGTTACAAACAGATTCTATCATCATTACATTTTCTTGTCAACTAGAACTTTTTTACAAAAACCTTCACAGAAACCATAAAAAGTTCCCGAATTGCTATAAATTTCGTGCGGCTTAAAACAGAACAGAAAGAAAACAGAGAAACATGCAGAAAAAGATCATACAAAACAGGGACCGCCATCCGGCATCCTACGATGCACAGACAGCAGTCCCTGCTGATGTGATTTTATATTTTTGACCCCTATGATACACGGATTGCTCCGCATTTCATGCTTCCGCAATCCTAAAAACATTCGAAATCCGCCCTATTCGGGCTACTTTCTCATGTTTTACGGGTCCCAAAGTCATGCTTTTTCATGCAAGCATGAAACGCATAACCTTTTGACCCTGGTATCATATTTTTAAAATCTAACATATTGACTATGCGATATAAAAATTTCCGAAAGAAAACATCACTTTCATGTACGGTGATGTCTGCATTAACAGACAGGTCCGTTCATCAGGATAAACTGTAGAGTGATGCATCGGTCGGCCGATTCTGATCCCAAACGCTGCCCGCATCAATCAAATCATTGAGACGGTCGGATCCCTGATATACTGATTGATACAACCGATAACCGTCCAGATTTCTCCGTCCCATCCGCAGATAAAGATCTCCGATCTGTACAAAGTACTGGGAAGAATCCACGTTACAGAAAATGTTAAATCCCTGTCCTTTCAGATACTGGAATTTCTCAGTAGATGCATATTCTTCATTCCAATTTGCCAAATCCTGACCATGAGCAAAGATAATAGTATCAGAACCACCAATCAAAGGGGCAACATAATTCAGCCATTTTTCGGTGTCTGCCTGCACACGTTCCAGAGAAGCATCACCAATACGCATATGCCCCCATGTGTGGCTGGCAAATTTCCATCCATCTGCCTTGATGGCCTCCGCTACCTTCTTCGCTTCCTCACATTCAGCCTCCCAGTTGAAATCCGGGTGAGCATCCAGCCATGCCTGCTGATCCTTGGAAAGATCTTCTCTGGTCTTATATGCGATATCCGTACGGTATCCAAGAATTCCGTTATACCCGGTCAACGCGATGGTTCCCTTTGCACCCTTATAAGAAAAGTCAGGATGTTCTTCCAGAAACTGATCCAGAAGCGGAACACAGTCGTAGGCCCCTGTAATCACCGAACCGTCATCCTGAATATACTCACAGGTTGGTTTTCCATTCTCATCCAATACCATCTTTGAGGCAATGCCGCGTCCGTCATAACTATGGTAGTAACTCAGATCATCCAGCGACAATACAAACGGAATCTTACCCGGCGGAAGCATAATCTGCTTCTTTGTGATATGAACAACTCCGTTCTCATCTGTGGTCTCTTCAACCATGTCTTTTAAATCTACCAACACATACCCTCTCTCATACATCTGCTGATTGATCCGGTTGAATTCATCCACCGTCGTCATCCACTGACAGAACCCGGGGGTCAGATCTCCCGGCTGAGAAAATGCCTTCTGAGGGTCTACCACCAAAGAATGATAGAATACATGCGTTACCTTGGACGGATCTGTTGCCACAAGTGAACTCTGTGCTGTCTGGTATTCTGCCAGCTTTGTGATTACATCCGCATCACTGTTCGCATCCGGTATCTCATTGAGTTTTGCGATTGCTCCTTCATAATCATACTGCACTGCCATCCGTGCGGCTTCCTCCATCTTGGAAGTCTTATCATCCACCGGAATAGAGGCAGAAGAACTCTGGGAAGCGCTCTCCGAAGAACTGCTGTTACTCTTTTGGGCGGTTTCCCCTGGCTTTTTTTCCTTCTTATTCAGCCCTCCGGCCAACACAAAGATGGAAAAGCCAAGCACACAAAGCAATACAACCAGAATCGAAGACTTAATAATCATCACCCTGCGTCTTTTCCTCCGGCGCTGCTCTTTTCTCCTGGCAGCAGAAACACTCTCCCTTCCCATACCAGTAATCTTATTCTGATTTCCGGAAGCCGTATGTTTCCCAGCCGCGTCTCTTTTCCCGGAATTTTCTTTTACTCTTTTATCTTCTCCCATATACGCCTCCATATTTTATGTATTATAATTACTTAGCACCTTCCACCTCTCATGAAAGTCAGCTGCTTTGTACTGCGCACTCCCGCAACTACCGCCGGTATTCGTAATCGGGACTATCATTCACTGTTAATTGTATTGTACCTTACCCGGTGGGAAAAGTCGAGTACCAACAATCTTACTTTTTTCTTATCTTCTCTGCCGATATGCCTCATACATTAAAATAGAAGATGCAATCGCTGCATTCAGCGATTCCACCTTTCCCTCCATCGGAATCTTTATGAACGAGTCCGCCCGGGAAGAAAGGCGTTCACTCAAACCATTTCCTTCATTTCCAATAAAAAATGCGGTCCCTCTCCTATAATCTTCGCAGTCGTAGGCATTCTCTCCCCGAAGATGAGCAGCATACGTATGGATACTCCTCTTTTCCAATTCGGGTAATATTTCACATAAATCCTCCACATACAGAAAGGGCATCCGGTAAATGGAACCCATCGTAGAACGGATTGTCTTGGGATTGAACAGATCTACCGTATTTCTGCTGAGCAGAATTCCCGTTACACCTGCGCCTTCAGCTGTTCGGAATATGGTTCCCACATTACCCGGGTCCTGCAGGTCTTCTAAAATTACACAAAGAGGATTGTCTCCTTTTAAGACCTCATCCAGCGTATAGACCGGCATCTTTACAAGGCACAGGATTCCCTGTGGTGTCTGGGTATCAGACATCTGAGTAAAGATACGTTCCTCTACTACTTCATAATCTATCCCATCCAACACATTTTTATGCTCAATTTCAAAATTCTCCGTCACATATACCTGTTCCAGCCATTCCCGGGGGGCTTCCTGAAACATCTTTCTTCCTTCCACTACGAAAATCTGCTGCTTTTTCCGCTCTCTGGCCTTCCTGCTTAATTGTATGACACGCTTTACCTGCGTATTGGAACTGCTGGTAATCATAGAAACCTCCAAAAAAGCTGCCACATATCCCTGGTACCTTGCACTGGACTGCGGCAGCTTTCAAATATCTTATTTATTTACTGTAATTGTAAGAAAGTGCCCGCGCAATCTCATACTGGTATTCCGGTATGGACTTGGTCATGGCAAGTGCCTCATTGATATCGAAGTCTACATATTCACCATTCCGGTAACCGACAACTCTCTTCGTTTTTCCTTCCAACAGAAGGTCTACTGCGTAAGCACCCATGATGGACGCATATACACGGTCTTTACAAGTCGGACTTCCGCCTCTCTGCATGTGTCCCAGGATGGTTGCACGTGTCTCGATTCCGGTAGCTGCCTCAATACGGCGCGCCATACTTGTAGAATGTCCGATTCCTTCTGCATTTATGATAATATGATGCTTTTTCCCTTTTCTACGGTTTTCGATAATATTCTCAATAATCTTCTGCTCATCGTAGTCATAATTTTCAGGAAGAAGGATATCTTCCGCACCATTGGCAATCCCACACCAAAGGGCAATATATCCGGCATTTCTTCCCATAACCTCGATGATACTGCAACGCTCATGAGAAGTGGAGGTATCGCGCACCTTATCAATCGCTTCCATGGCAGTGTTCACCGCCGTATCAAATCCGATGGTGTACTCCGTACAGGCGATATCCAAATCGATAGTTCCCGGTACTCCAACCGCGTTGATCCCCAGATTGGCCAACTTCTGTGCTCCCGCAAAAGAACCGTCTCCGCCGATTACAACCAGACCGTCAATCCCATGCTTACGGCAAGTCTCCGCCGCCTTTTTCTGCCCCTCTTCCGTACGCATTTCTGCACAGCGGGCAGTATACAGAATTGTACCGCCTCGTTCGATGGTATCAGATACGTCTTTTGCCGTCATATCGATAATCTCTTCATTCATAAGACCGTCATATCCCTTCAGGATACCTTTCATCTGGACACCTTTCTGAAGTCCGCGGCGTACTGCTGCACGGATCGCCGCATTCATACCCGGTGCGTCTCCGCCGCTGGTCAAAACACCGATTGTCTTTATTTTGTTTTCTGCTGCCATTTTATTCCCTCCGTCTTTTATCGTTGCGTGATAAAAATTTCATTCCTCTAATCCAAAATCCAAATACAAGCTTTATTCTAATGCATTTTTTCACGTTTTTCAATATTCTTTTCCACAACTTTCACATTGTCCTGACCATAGGATTTCGTCAGATTTGTCAAAAGTTGGCTGTCTGCTTTTACATTTCGGCTTTGAGGCAATCTTTTCAATGCTTTTTCGGAGCGAATATACAGAACCACGCCGTCTGACCCATCGGATTCACGCAGCATTTCGTAAAGGCGCGCCACCTCTTTTTCATATACCTCACGTGTGGGGAATTGTATCCAAAGTTCCTTCTGAACCTCGTCGAAAGGATAAATTTTCTCACAGATCAGCTTACTCGGTCTGTCTTCCTCCACAGATACACGTCCCTTAATAAATACCTTGGAATCCACACTCATAAGCGCTGCATTTAACTCATAATCTCTTGGAAACACCACAACTTCCACCGTCCCCAGCAAATCTTCTACCGTCAAAAATGCCATGGTTTTATTCGTCTTCGTATATTTAACGGTTTTATCGGTAATCATACCTCCGATAATTTCTTTTGCCCCATCCTGAACCTTCGGCTCTCCTGTCTCTTCATCCGGCTGAAAATCCGCAGTAACCGCTGATATATTCTTTCTCCATCTCTCTTCATATTCTTCCAGAGGATGACCGCTGATATACACACCAATCACCTCTTTCTCAAACGCCAGCTTCTCTTCTTTGGTATATTCCCCCACATCCGGAAGTTTTACTTCATAGGCTTCCTTTTCTTCCGGAGAAAAGAGGTCAAAAAGACTCATCTGCCCGGTCAGGCTATTCTTCTTCTCACGGTTCACATCCTCAAGAAGCTGTACATAAATCATCATAAACTGCTTTCTGGTTCCTCCCAGACTGTCAAAGGCACCTGATTTGATAAAATTCTCCAATGTCCGCTTATTCACTTCTTTTCCGCTGAGGCGTTCAATAAAATCCTTCAGATTACGAAACGGGCCACTTTGCTTCCGCTCCTCCACGATGGCTTCCATCACAGGTTTTCCGATTCCTTTCACAGCAGAAAGCCCATACCGGATCGCTCCATGTTCCACGGTAAACACACCCTCGCTTCGGTTAATATCCGGCGGAAGCAGATCAATTTTCATAGCGCGGCAGTTGAGAATATACTCAGAAACCTTCCCCGGATTATCAATACAGGAAGTCATAAGCGCCGCCATAAATTCCACCGGATAATAATATTTCAGGTATGCCGTCTGATAAGAAACCACTGCGTAAGCCGCCGCATGGGACTTGTTAAACGCATATTTTGCAAAATCAATCATCTCATCATAAATCTGATTGGCTACGGCTTCGTCAATTCCATTTGCTACACAGCCTGGGACTCCTTCCTCCGGATTGCCGTAAACAAAGTTCTGCCGTTCTTTCTCCATTACCGCCGCCTTTTTCTTGGACATGGCACGGCGGAGAAGATCACTTCGTCCTAACGTATATCCCGCCAGATCCCGCACGATCTGCATGACCTGCTCCTGATAGACGATACAGCCATAGGTTGCTTCCAGAATCGGCTTTAACTGCGGACAGCGGTATGTGATTGTCTCCGGATGATTCTTTCCCCGGATATACTGGGGAATAAAGTCCATCGGACCGGGACGGTACAGGGAGATTCCGGCAATGATATCCTCCAGACTCTGGGGTTTCAGTTCCTTCATAAAGCTCTTCATCCCCGCACTTTCCAACTGGAAGACACCTTCACACTTACCGGAGCCGATCATGGCAAGAACCTTCGGGTCATTGTAGTCAATCTTCATCAGATCCAGGCTGATTCCATTATCACGTTCCGCCAGCCGCTGGGCGTTCTGAATGACGGTCAGCGTACGCAGACCCAAAAAGTCCATCTTCAGAAGTCCCAGTTCTTCCAGTGTCGTCATCGTAAACTGGGTTGTGATCGTTCCGTCGGATGCTCTGGAAAGAGGTACGTATTCATCCACAGACTTCTGAGAAATCACCACACCTGCAGCGTGCATGGAAGTATGCCGCGGCAAACCTTCCAGACGCTTGGACATATCAATCAGATGATGCACTTCCTCATCTGTATCATAGGCATTCTTCAACTCATGATTCATCTTCAATGCTTTGTCTATGGTAATATTCAGTTCATTTGGAATCATCTTTGCAATGACATCCACCGCCGCATAAGGCATATCCAGAACCCTGCCCACATCCCGTATAACACCGCGGGCAGCCATCGTACCAAAGGTTACGATCTGAACCACCCGGTCTGTACCGTATTTGCGCACTACATAGTCAATAACCTCCTGGCGCCGTTCAAAGCAGAAATCAACGTCGATATCCGGCATGGATACACGTTCCGGGTTCAGGAAACGCTCGAACAGCAGATTGTAACGCATGGGGTCCAGTTCGGTAATTCCAAGGGTATAGGACACGATACTTCCCGCCGCTGAACCACGCCCGGGTCCCACAATAATATCATGATCTCTGGCATACTTGATAAAATCCCAGACGATCAGGAAATAGTCCACATAACCCATTGTCTGAATCGTATCAAGTTCATAGGTAAGCCGCTCCCGCAGTTCCTCCGTAACCGGATGATAGAGCCGTTCCAATCCTTCAAAACAAAGTTTATTCAGATATTCCCAGGATGTATAACCATCGGGAACATCGAATTTCGGCAGCTTTGTCACACCGAATTCAAATTCCACATGACACCGGTCTGCGATTTTCTGGGTATTTTCCAGTGCTTCAGGCGCATAAGAAAACAACTCTGCCATCTCCTCCGGTGACTTTACATAATACTGACCGCCAACATAACGCATCCGATCCTCATCCGCCAGCTTCTTGCCGGTCTGGATACAGAGAAGAATGTCGTGGGAAGCCTCATCCTCCGCATAGGTGTAATGGATATCATTGGTAGCAACCAGTCCGATCCCGGTCTCTTTGCTCATCCGCATCAACTGCTGATTGACCAGACGCTGCTCTGCAATTCCATGATCCTGCATCTCCAGAAAATAATTGCCTTCCCCAAAGATCTCCCGGTAACGAAGCGCCGCTCTCTTCGCCTCCTCGTATAACCCTCTCACCAGATACCGTGCAACCTCGCCTGCCAGACATGCAGAAAGAGCAATCAGACCCTCATGGTATTTCTCTAAAAGATCCATGTCCACACGAGGCTTGTAATAATATCCTTCCACGAATCCTTTGGAGACAATCTTCATCAGATTGTCATAACCCTTCTGGTTTTCAGCCAGCAGAACCAGATGGTAATAGCGGTCTTCTCCGCTGCCCACTTCCCGATCGAATCTGGAACCGGGTGCTACATAGACTTCACAGCCGATAATCGGATTAATACCGGCTTCCTTTGCCGCACGGTAAAAATCAATAACGCCGAACATTACGCCGTGATCCGTGATCGCCGCACTGTTCATGCCCAGTTCTTTCACCCGGGCAACATATTCTTTTATTTTATTGGAACCGTCCAGAAGACTGTATTCCGTATGGGTGTGTAAATGTACAAAACTCAAAGCCAATCTCCTCTTTCTATCTACCAATAGTTCTATCATAACAGATAATGAGGTTCTTGTCATATCATTTAATGAAAAATGCCGCAAGGAAACAGTTCCTCACGGCTGCATATCAGATATTTTATTCCAGCTATATTTATTTCAAACCATGTTATATCCCTAAAACTTTTGCCGCTTCATCAGCTATCTGTAAAAGTTCCCGTTCGCTCTCAATATCACTTGCATAAGGATATGTCGCAGCGCACTTTTCAAACTGCTCTTTTATCTGATTTACTTTTGTCATATCTTTTTCATAAAGCAGGAAAAAAGCATACTCGGTACGTAGAACCGACGGGAATTTCTTCATCTGCTTCATGAACTTCAACTGTTCTTTTGTCCGCAGGTTGTTGATTACCTGTTCGTCTTCGTTCCCAATCAGTTCACAATACAATCTATCACAGGCAAGTAAGTTATTATACAATCCAACAATCGCCGTATTCATAGAACATAGTTTATCTATTAATTCCCCTGCTTCCTCAAATTTGTGCTGATCCATGAGACGATTCTCATAAAATACCGCCATTGCTGCTGTCATACTGTTCTGCATTTCATCATCTTCCGGAATGCCAAACCACTCCTCCGGCATCTCTTTCAGGCGTAACCCTTTGGCAATTTGTTCACTGATCTTCATCTGCACCCAAAAAGAACGAAGGGCAGCAGAAGATTTCCCAAGAGATTTTGCATTATACCCATCGTTATCTACCGAACCGAGCCGCATGGGAACACCGTTCATGAAAGCAACTCCGATTCCGACAATGCTCATAAGCAATAGGAAAAATGACAGGTAACGTATCTCTTTACAAAGGAAATACGCCCCTGCAAAGATAAGCGATGAAATAATATTCATAAAAGACCCGCCAAGATTATACAGAAAAAACGGAATTTTTCCATCCTCCATATCCGGCGGACACATCAGACATTGACCGTCGGTTCCCTCAAGAGACATTTTCCGAAATCTGACTTTTTCATTTTCCTTTATCCACATCAGATTGCCGATTCTGAATGATAAAAAGCGATACCCTGACAGAAGTCCAAACACCAGATGTCCCGTCTCGTGTATAATAATCTGCAAAAATGCCGCCGCATACATCGCAATCAGCATCAGGCCGAAAACAACTATGTATTTTCCCAAAGGCATATCGCCTTTCGAAATCGCTTCAAGATATCTGGCCATCAAAACACCGCATGCTGCTCCTATCAGTATAAAAAGCAGTCCACTTAAATATTTATTTCTTTTTCGAGTTTTCTTTTTGTTTTTCTTATCCACTTTATTTTCCTTTCACTTTTTCAGTTAAATGACAGAATCTGAGATTTCTATCTGTTCTCTTATCTGACGATTATGTCCTACCTTCCATCCCTTCCCCTCCAAAATGACTGAATGCCATCCTTATCAGCGCTTCTGCCCAATAACCTATTTAGAAAACAGGCGGCACATTCCTCGTAAACCTTCCATATATAAAATGAGAAGTTTGTATTGCTCACTAAATATTTAATGCAGAAAGCAAATTGTTTATTGCATGAATAATAATTACAACTAATAAATTATTCGTTTTATTATAAATCATACCAAATAATAATCCGGGTACTGCATATAAAATTAACTCCTTAGAAAATCCACTATGAAGTATTCCGAATATAATTGCGGTAAATAATATTGAAATAACTCTTCCATGAACCTTAAATTTATTTTTCACCCAATTTTGTAAAATATATCTAAAAATAATTTCCTCAACGATTGGAGCTGCAACTACCCTGGCAAAACAACATAATAAATAAATGTTGAAATTCAACCCATTGCCTGCATCAATTATTTTTTGATTACTTGTATTCAGGGAACCTATACTAATTGAATACAGATAATTAAAAATGACTTCAAATCCCAGGAAAAGGCAGCTATAGATTATTACTGTTTTTATCAGTTCAAATACCTTACCACATTTTTTTAATTCGTATTTAAACAAGTCCCTGTAAAGATAACATGCAATAAATCCCATAATTGCATAACCTATCATCAATGCCACATAATTCATTGCACTATCATCAACATTATACTTTTTTATATCAAAAATAACTCTTACCAAAATCCGCAGTGGAATCATGCCCAAAAAACATATCGTTATAAAACTTTTTAGCATTAAAATATTTTGCTTTTTAAACATCTCTTCTCTCCCGGTTTTTTGTCAAAATCCCCCGACCACTGAACTTACAATAAATAAAATAAGTGTGAACTCCTCATGAAATTCACAATAAACAGTTCTGTTCCATTCTGGGTGTCTCTGATAAAGGCGGTAAACCGGCCATGTTCAAGACCATTCAGGAACAGATCACCTACCTGTGTACCGCAACAAGCACTAGCCCCTGCTCCTTGCCATCGATGAAGCCCAGTACCTCAGCAATGGCATCCTCAATGGCATCAAGATGCTCATGAATTACGGCTATGATTCCCTGAACTGCTTTACCCTGATCCTCCGCGGTGAGTCACACCTCAATGACATTCTCCGCAAGCCGATCCATGAAGCACTCCGTCAGCGTATCACCATCCATTATAATTATGAAAGGCTCGATGACCATGAAATATCACAATATATCCTTCACAAACTGAACTGTGCCGGTGCTTCACGTAGCATCATCAGCGAAGCTGCCCTTAGCGCTATCCACGGATATTCCCGCGGCAATCCGCGCCGCATCGATAACCTCATGACAAATACCCTGACAATCGGTGCCAATAGGAACGCTAGGTCATTGATGACAAGATCATCCTCGCTACAGTCAACAATCAGAATTTTTAAACATACTTATTCAATTTTCAAGACTGTGACACTCATGTGCTTATAGCCTTATTTCAAAAGAGCCACCTGCTCTTTTAAAATAAGGCTACAAGATCGTGCCGTTTCACAGTATTATCAAGAAACCTGTAAATGAGATGATATTAAGCTCTTGAGATTTCCTATATTAGATATACAAGAAACTTCTTTTTGTTTCATTAGAAACTCACTTTTTCTAGATTTCGATTTCTCCGTCTTTAATTCGTATAATTCTTGAAGTATATCTACATAACTCTTGATTGTGTGTGACCATAATAATGGTTTTCTTATACTGATTACACAAGTGATGTAGCAATTCAATAATTTCCTCAGAACTTTTGTAATCTAGATTTCCCGTTGGTTCATCTGCAAATATAATCTTTGGGCTTTGAATCAATGCTCTTGCAATGGCAACCCTCTGTTGCTGTCCACCAGATAATTGGGATGGCATGCAATCTCTTTTCTCACTCAATCCTACTTCTTCAATGATTTGATCGATCTGTTCTTTATAATCTTTCACCTTCTTATGAGCCAAACGCAGAGGAAGCATAACATTTTCTTCTACAGTTAAAATCGGAATCAAATTGTAAAATTGAAAAATAAATCCTAATTCTTTTAATCTTACATCTGCCAATTCATCTTTGGAAAAAGACGTAATCTCCTTACCTTCTAAAATAACCTTTCCTGAAGTCGGATATTCTAATCCACTCATAATATAAAGCAAGGAACTTTTTCCCGCACCAGACATTCCCATGATTCCTAAGAATTCTCCCTCTTCAATCTGAAGATTAATATTCTTTAACACATTAACTTTGACTTCACCATCATAGACTAAATTAATATCTTTAAGTTCAAGCAAGCTCATAATTTTCTTCGAGTATCCATTATACTCTTTCTCCTTCCTCTCTTTAAATAATATGTTATACCGTTCGTTCTTTAATTAACTGAACCCCATCACTCTTCAAAATACGTCTGATTATAATATGATCCAACAAAATAAATGTTACAATCAATAAGATAGCACTAGCCACCATAATCTCTCCTGGATAATATACATTTAAATCTGCATGAAACACAGCTGAAAGACATTGAACAAATATAAATAAAGTAGCACAAGATCCTACAAACCCTAATAATAGAGTCACCAAATATATAATGAACATCTCATCGTTAAACATCTTTTTAATACTTTTACTTCTAGCGCCCAAAGAAGAAAGCATTCCAACTTCTCTTCTTCTTTGTAAAATGGAGGTAATATAATTATTGATGAGAGAAAAAATAACAAATACAGTAATCATAGCAAAAATAATGTAAAATATTTCGGTTCCCTTGATCACATCATTCTTCCATGTATCTCCAAATGCCCTTACTGAAAGTACACTAGATTCATCTGAGGGCAGTACATTTCGGATTGTATCTTCAAACTCGTCCGCAGATACTCCATCTGCTTTGTTCGCACATAGCAGACTAGACTCTGAATCTTTATTAATCCGTTTCAAATGATTTCTGCTCATATAAATTAATCTTCCATCATTGGTAAAGCTATTAAAATATGCTACAATCATTAGTTCCAAATGTTCCCCGTTACAGTCAAACTCAATAGTATCCCCCAAATGATATCCATTTTCAATCATAATCTGGCGACTAGCAAAACATAGATTCTCATCACTTGCAAGTTCCTCAAAACTTATCCTTTTTTCTTTTGAGTGTAATTTTAGCGTAGAATAATGGTCAAATTCTTCTGGTTCAACACCAAACACACGGAATGTTTTTCCTGATAACTCATCCTCATAGTCATATACATCAATACGAGTATAATCTTTTAACACTCCTGTTTTCTCAATTGTCTCTAAAGTTTCATCAAATTTTTCCTGATTCTTGCTCTCACAATCAATCAAATACTCATGCGCAAATGCATGGGACACATAATCTCCTACAGATTTTCTTGCACTTGAAAACATTCCATGCAACGATGCAATAATCATAATTCCTGCAATGATAATAGATACTATGACTGTGGTATTATTCCGATTATTGGCTAAATTTTCTGTCGCCAAATATAACTCCACGGTATCCTTGTCTTTCGTCATCCAAAATATCACCTTGCAAACTAATCTAATCACATAAGGTGCCATCAAAATCATTGCTAGAACTGAACCTAATCCCAAAATCACCATGAACGCATAAATCACGCCTTCACTCTCAATATAAATTACTTGCTTCGAAAGAATCAATATCATTACTAACATTACAAGACCAATTCCAAACCGGATCCTTTTCTTTTTTATACTAAGCGTTTGATGCTGTTGGGACACCACATTTTTCATTGCTGAAATTGGCGATATCTTTGCTATTCTTCGTATTGGTTGTATACTTCCAAAATAGCAAACTACCATTCCAATCAAAATACATCCAATTACATATACTAACTTTACCGTAAAATACTTTCCAACATCAGAATAGTCCCTTTCCGCATAGAAATAACACAGGCAGCATCCGACAAAAACTCCGACTATTTCTCCTAGAATTCCTCCAATCATTCCTAAAAGTAGCCCTTCCTTTAAAAATGCTGATTTAATCTGTTTTTCTTTGGCTCCTAATGTCTTAAACACTGCAATTGTCTTGATTCTTTCATCCATTCGAATACAAAAAGTACTATAAATAAGATATACACTACCTAGGATAAGAATCGCCAGAACCGCCCATAGAATCATGGAAAAAGAATTTAAGTCTCTGGCTGCATTCGCCCTGCGATCAATCACTGTCTCACATATAACTTTGTCCCCTAATAATATCTTTAACTCTTCGCTTACACGAGATATAGTCTGAAAGTTTTGATTGCTCGTCACCACATTAATTTTATTAAATTGACCTTCTTCTTTTAATTGTTTTTGAAGCATTTGTCCATCTACATAAAACTCATAACACGGTTGCATCGACAATCGATTTCTTTTATAAATACCAACCACTTCAAATGTGGTATCCATCCCATTTAAAGATACTGTAATTTCATCTCCTACGGATATGTTCTCCTGATCTGCAACTTTATGATCTACCAACATCTCATACTGATTGGAAAAAAACTGGATAGTTCTTCCCTCCAAAATCTGCACTTTGTCTATATCCAGAAAACCTTTCGTCACACCCAGAAGCCAGAAATTCTTAAAGTTCTGATGAATTTTTCCTTCTGTACTATATTCTAACTGTGGATCGACCTGATTAACCTCATTAATGTTTTTCACTTCTTCTATCAAATCCATTCCAAACAACTTTTCTGAAGTTGCTACAATTGTACTCTCTGATCCTATCTTTTCTGACAAAACCGAGATTCGATTCGACATCGTTCCATGTAAAATCAAAATTCCCATCGTCAAAGCAGTAGAGACTACAATGACAAATAGTTGTAATATATTTTTCTTTAAATTTGTCCGTAAATCCCTGACTATAAATTCCTTCATCTATTTCTTCCAATCTTTCGTTATAATAGTCGTAGTTTTATATCCCTCGCCAAGGACCAAACTTTTAGTGTTAACGATTTCGCCCAAAGACAAATACATTCATTGTAAGAAAAACGAATAAACTGATAAGCTGTACCAGCAAAAATTGTTCTATATTAACACCACGTAAAAACACATTAAATACTGCAATTACAACAAAACTATGAAGTACTATATACACTCCATTTATGATTATTCCAATTCGACGGAACTTTCCAAAAAGGTATTGCATGATAATTGTTACTAACATAGCAATGGAAAGAAGCACTACCGCATATTCCATATTTCCTCTTAATGCAAGAATTCCAAATGCCACTCCGTTCACAATTTGTTGAAAAGAGATGGAAATGAGGCCATTTACCCTATTCTTCAATATTACTTTTTTTATCACTAGAATTCCACCAATTAGTAATAGTACCCAAACAAACAGCACACCTAAAATTGAAATTTTCTTTAGAAAACCAGTTAATCCATATCGAATCAAAAAACAAAGCATGCATGCCCACACAAGACTTAATCCAAAAGTCTCAATACACAATATGATTTCTTCTTTCTTTGCATGTTTAATCACATACCAAACTTTATCCAGCATATACATCCCTATAAGCACCATTAAAATACTTCTAGCAATTCTCATATTGGTAACTGGCAAATAGGTATCTCCTGAGATAATAAAATCATCCTGAACTGCTAATGTGGTAAGAATACTAGGTTCAGCTTCTAATGTTGCAATCATTGTTTTAACAAAGTTTCCAGACATTTGAATAGTTTTTGCACTAATATGCTCCATGTTATCTTCCGATGAATGAACCACTGCCTCTTCCATCTTCTCCGCATTGATTGCTTTGACACCAAATGCAGGAATCTTCTTCCCATAAAATGGATTACAATCTGTATTGGCTGTAATAAAACTTTTCCCTTCGAGATGTTTTACAAGCGCCTCAATTCCTTTTTTCGGTGCATAACTTGGATCAAAGCTAACATTTGCTTTGCCTGTCACGTCAAGACATGACTTTAGTAAACTTTGTGCTCCAAGAGAAAGTTGTTCAAAACTGCCGTATCTCTCATAAGTCATCAAAGAATCTGCTTCGCTAAACCCTACCTGATCCAGTATAATTGCCAGCCTTACAGAATCGCATTCTTGATAATTATTAACAAAATAGTCCGACCCCTTTTCTTGTGCTTCTTCACCATCGAAAGATACAAAAATGTAAGTATAATAATGTTTATCATTAGACAATTCCTTGGCTAACTCCATCAAAAGCCCCGTTCCAGATGCATTATCTTCGGCACCTTGAATGCCATATGCCATATCACGATGGGCACCAATTAAAATCGCTTGCTTTGATTCTCCTTGGCTAACTCCAATGATATTGGTTCCTTTTACATGTTCAATTAGCGAATCATACGAATCTGAAAATAAATTCACATCATTGTCTACCAAATCAAATTTTAGATAGAACTTATTCGCATCTGGTCTCCAAGAGACAAACTCCTGTTTTGTTACATCTAGACCCTGTTTTCCAAAGAACTCAACAAGATCGTCACCAAGATCTTTTACTGCTGAACTACCATAAGTTCTATAAGGGTAATTTGTGGTTATCATATTTACATAATCATATGCCGCATCTCCATCTAAGTCTGTACATTCCTTCACCTGTACTTCTGGAAGCGGTCGATACCAAACACTAGCTGTTGAACTAAGTATCACCACGATACCAATCAGCCACATCATCCACGTAATGATCTTACGCTTTCCACTTAGCTTCATTGTCTATCTTCCTTTAATTTTTATTCTACTTCTCGTTGACCTTACTTTTCCTCCATGCATAAATCGCAATGCTCAATGAAATAGCAGCTAACATAATCTCAGCAGCTACATTCTCCAGTCCCTGTAGCATTGAGCCATAATAATACTTCTCCCGAAATATACTTTCCACAATATTGATTATCAGGAATAAAAAAACAGAAACTGTAATTCCAGTAAGATTGTTCCACCCAGTCTTTTTTGCTTTTCCTATTTTATACCATATAATGTATGCTGATTGTACGACGCAAAATGGATACAGACATCCTAACGCCAAAAATGCTCCATTCCATCCAATCTGATCAAGAAATGTAATCACTCCAAAAAAAAGACCTATAATAATGGACGTAACTGAGATATAATAAAGCCATTTCCATATATTTTCCTTTTTCTTTGCAAATTCACCTAAAATCTGCTCCAGTTCTCCCAAATCTTCCACCGCTTTTAAAAAGGCTTCTTTTTTATTCAATCCCTCTTTCAAATAAGCCACAATATTCTCATGTAAATTAATGGATACCTCTTCTTTCAATTCCAGAAGCTCTTGTGTTTGAACATACTGATCAAATAAATGGTTTAAATACTCCTTTTCATCCATAATGCCCTCACGTCTCCTTTTCTAATCAGTTTTGACTGTTTCATACACGGATAATAAGATTTGAAATAATTCATTCCAAATTTTCACCATCTCTTGTAATTTTTCTATGCCTAATTGAGTAATCGAATAATACTTTCGTCTGGCACCATTGGTTTCGTCTCCCCAATAAGAGATAATATAACCTTTAGTTTCCAGACGTTTATAACAAGAATATAGTGTGGTTTCCTTTAACTCAACTCGATATTTTGTTATCTCCTTCAATTGCTTATAGATATCTAACCCATAACTATCGTTCTTATTCAATAGATACAATACTAGCGTATCAATTTGTCCAGATAACAATTCTGATGATAATAATTCACTAATAAAAATCCCTCCTCATATACGATTATTATATTATTTTGTTGATAATATTATTATGACTATCATATATATTTTATCATCATAGATAGAATTGTCAACTCCTTTTTTATTATAATAGCTATTATGCATTTTTACATAATAGCCATTATCGAATTAGATATCTTGTCTCTATGCATTTGCTTTAATTAAATGAATGAATCTTCTTATAAATAGCAGATCAGTCCCAACAATTACTATAATAGGAATAGTTGCAACAATATCTGAAACTATACAACTTTGAGTCAAATCATTCACTTTTTGATAAATCTCCAATACGATATGATAGCACCAAATACCCGTCAAATAAAAGCTATAACCAATCATTCCTATTGATATTGCTGCATACAAAACGTCCCAAACATCTGTATTACAAAATGAAGTTTGCTTAAAATTCAAAAGACGGAACATCTTTTTACGCATATTCATTCGTTTGGTCAACTGTGAAACAATAAAATACCCATCCGAGAGATTAAATGGCATACTACACGCCATAATCATAAATACGTTATTAATCAGTATTTTACTGAAAATTTCACTACCAGTCCCAGACAATACTCCCCAGACACTAAGGCTCAATGAGATACAAATCAAAATAAAATTCGTATAGATTCCAGCACCCATAATCATAATTCTTTTTTGTCTTTCAACAGTATATATTCCCTTAATTTTAACCATCCAAAGAAATTTAAATCCACCATAAAGATTCATGCTAAAACTTGATGGCTGCAAGCCACATCGAATGGACGTAAGCGCATGCGCACTTTCATGAAAAATAATATTAATAACAGAAGCAACTGCAGCAAGGATAGCCCCTAATAAATAGGAATCTTTGTATGTAAGACTTTTTCTCAAATATTCAATGCTCTCACTTCCTCTTAAGATCAATGTAGCCGCAGCACCAAGAATTGCTCCAATACTTAGTACAAAAAGAATATTCCAAAGAATTGAAAATGCCTGTTTTTTCCTTTTACCTATTTCAAAAAAATTGATTTCTAGTAAGCTCTTCGAAAACAAATCAAGTTCATTGGTCTTCTTTACATCTTGTTGTTTTAATAAGCCTGCATTTTTCAAACGCATAACCAAATCATCTACGTCTAAATCAACCTGATATTTTTCCTTAATCTGACTATTAATGTCTACAGTTGTATTCTTACCATCCATTAGTTTTACAGCACTTAATATGATATTTACCTTTTTTTCGTCCACCATAAAGTATTTATCGATGTCCTTATTCCCGATTACATACATATTTTTCCCATTTTTGTTCCAATAAAACCAAGAAGATATCTCAGATTCACAGACTGGATTCGAATCTATCTCATTCATATTTCCTCCACTAATTATAAGTATAAGACTTATTAAACTCATATAATCTTTTCACAAAGTAATCATATACTTCTGGTTTTTTATGCATTTTAACCATCTGCATTAGTATCCTTCTTATAGCTGCATTTAACATCCAACATCTACTCTCCGCAACGTGATTCAGTTCCCCATAGGTATTATAGCTAAAGCCTTTACACTGAACTGTACAGTATCCATTTAACCAACAAGTCTCACACTCTTTCGCTTTTGATAATTCTCTATTTTTAAAGATTTCTTTTACTTGATTAAATTTCTTTTCATCTTCTTTTTCAATCGTTCCCATATCAAACTTATTATCATGATAGAACTGATAGCAAGGCAAGATTGTTCCATTTGGAGTCACTGTTAAAGAATGATAACCCGCACCACAAGATAGCGCCCGTTTATGGCTTGCCAATTGACGAATCAAGTTAACAATCTCAACAGATCTAAAATCTTCTTCTTTCATTAACCTTTCAAAGAAGTAATCAATCGTTTCTCTTTCTATATTTTCCAGAATTGATCTCTCCTCTTTCGTAATCTTGCAGTCTTTTTCTGAAGTTTCTACAACTCCAACCGTCGCATAATTAAACCCTATTTGACACATATCATTAAGCCATTCTTTCACAATCCCTTTTCTATAAGCTTTTATGTGATTTTTATTTAATGTCATTTCACAACCAATTTTAAAATTTCTCTGTTTTGGAAGATTGGAAAAATTTTTCTTTATCACATCATATACACTAGTAATAGAACCAGAAACTCGGGTAAGATCATTTAATTCTCTATTTCCATCAATACTGACTACGATATTTACTCTATATTTATTAAAAAACTCGTATATTTCATCATTCATTATCGTCCCATTGGATACTATAGAAAATACTGGCGGAACAATCTTTTTTTCCTTACAAAATTCATAACACCAAGGAACAAATTCTTCTATGTTTTTATATCCTAACATTGGTTCACCACCAAAAAAGTGAACCAAATTAATACCATCTTCATATTTATTACATAAGCAGGCAAATGCCCTTTTCATAATCTCTGTATTCATAGCAACTTTTTGAGTTGCATTATAAGTTCCACTATTTGCAAAACAATATCTACATTGCAAATTACAATATTGTGTTGTCAAAAAGCTCAACCGTCCCAATCGCGGACCTTCACAAGCAAACGTATCCGCTATCTTTTTGCAAGAACTAAAATTATTTTCATAAATAAGATCATAGTTATTATTGTCATCCTTCTCATTAGGAACCTCTGAAAAAGTTCCACTTATCTTATCAAACATAATAGTAATATCATCTTCGCAAAACACCACATAATTTTTTGTTTCTATCATCTTCTCATTCCCTTCAAACTGCTTCAGACTACCATTAAGAATTATAAAAGAGCTTTTCTCATAAACTGTATTTTTTTCGTATTTGGCTAAAACTCAGCTATACTAATTTTAGCCAAATACCTTTTACCTCAGAACTATAAAAATTAGTTCAAACAAAACTTTTGAATTGACTATCTTACTTTTGCAGAAACAGTTGCTGATAAGTTACCATCTCTACCATTACAGCAAGATGCCGTACCACCATCACCTAGGCATACCATATCTTCTAATTCTTCCATTTCTGCCATTGTCATAACTTCCATTTTGTTCACTTTTAATTCATTATCTTTCATTTTTTATCTCCCTTTCTTTTCTCATAATACTATGTAATCTCTAATCCTATTTTCTGAATACAGACAAGCTTATTTTTTAATATGAATGCATTCCTGTAATCAGCGATTAAGAACGCTACATCCGATAATAATTGACTATTTTACTTTTGCAGAAACAGATACACCAGTATTACCATCTCTACCATTACAGCAAGACACTGTACCACCATCACCAAGACATACCATATCTTCTAATTCTTCCATCTCTGCCATTGTCATAACTTCCATTTTGTTTGTTGCTAAATTATTATTTTCCATATGGTTATTTTCCTCCTTTTCTTCATATTTTCGAATTACCTTATCTTTTAAGCCTATGCATTCATATTCTTTTTAATCAATTGTTCAATAAGAGAAAACTCTTTATACTCCTTCGTATAAATCTCGTTGATCAATTGGTTGATATCGGAAAAATATTGTTTTATTTTTTCAACATCAGTACAAATATTCCGTTTTGATAATTTTCTGGTAAGTTCTCGCCATACCTTTGCAATGTCTTTAAAACTTTTTCCTCTTCGGCGAAATTCTTTTTCGTCTAATTTTTTTGCTAATTCCACCAATGTCTCTCCAAATTCCAGGCGATAACAATAATTACTTCCTGGTGTCAGCATATCCCTCATAGTTAAGAAATACATTTCTAAAATCCGCTTTTTAATATCAATATCCATAGTGGAATTCACAAGAGAATCTTCAAGTTCATGATTCATCTGAATTACTTCTTTTAATCCGTCTAATCCATTCGCTATTTCCTTGTATTCATATTGACTGTCCAATGACACCATTTCCCCTTTAAGAAAAACATTGCACATTCTTTCTAAAGCCTTCCACAAATATTCCTTACCATTATCATAAATATCGCGAATGGTACTTTCCTCAATGAGAGGCTCAAAATAGATTCGATTAATCTCAAGCGGAAATGTATTACTATTTACTGCTTTTTCAAAATCGCAAAACTTCACTTTCTTTAAAGGTGAATTGTGTCTTTCCTTCAATTCTATATAAACGCAATCCTCATCTTCAAAATCATAGCCACATAGAACCACTGTAGAAACACAGTGAACATCAAATTTTTTCGGTATCCGATCCGGATCAAACAAATAACGAATATCTATTCTAGCCATTATTGGTTTTTCCTGATCAATATATTTTTTAATATCCCCACGTATATCATCAGAAAACCTCTTTTTTTGATATGGAATCCCTAAACTTTGAAATACGTTTTGTTCAAGTTCTAGATGGGTGCCTCCCAACAAGCCCAATTGTATTGGACTTTCCTTTTTTAACTTAAATTTCAATAATGAGCAATTAATCGTTTGCCCCAACACAAAAATATCATAAGAGTCCAAATCGATGTGATAATATCCAAAGTAGTCTCGCAAGCCTGTAACTCTGCAATCAATAAAATCTCTCTTCTTCGTGTCATTAAAGTAACTAATTATTTTCATTTTGATATTTGACCCTCTTTTATCCATTTTTGTTATACTACTAAAGTTTTCTGGCTTCCAAACGATGTGTTGAACCTTGAAATTTCAATACTTAAACCAATATAAATGGCATAACCTAAGGTTCATGCCACGTATATTGCACTACAGAGCCGCAACTAAAAAGAGCTTGTTAATACAATCCCCTGGTTTTTCTTTCATTCCAAGATCAGAGAACTTATTCGCAAATATAATACCCGCAAGCAGGTGGCATTCTTCTAGCTGATATTTTGAAGTATAGGCTTCGCAATATTCTCTCTGACATGGACATGTGCATACAGCGATTTTGTCAGCTAAAATATTGAATTTTCAATATCGCATCTACAGTGATATTAACACTTTCATATCCAAAGCAAGCTGAACCCCGTTATTTTCAGCCACATAGATAGGACCCATTGTAGGGTCGCTTTTACTGACATCATTTTTATCTGTAGCAATTCCTACATAATTCATGCCATTTGCTACTGTTATACGATTTTTGTCGAAAACGCTTGTTTACCCGATGTATTAAACCATACAAACTAATATTTAAAAATTGGTTGTTATATCCATTTTTTCGTTGCTTTTTGTTGTGTTTTGGAATCATTCATGCTATACTGCTACATTGAAACATATAATACTATTGCAACTTTTTTTATTACCGGAGGTAACTATGAATAGGAAACTTGAAATCTTACTTGTCGAAGATGATCCTGCTGCCTGTAAAGAAATAGCAGGACACGTGGATGACTCCGATGATCTCATTCTAATCGGTGTTACCAGCAATTCCACAAACGCTGTAGAACTCATAAAAGACAAACTCCCTGATGCTGTTATCCTGGATCTGGAATTAAACTTAGGCGGGGGAAGCGGACTGGCTGTATTAAATGGTCTGAATGCGCTCTCACTGCCACGCAAACCTTATATACTGATCACAACCAACAATTCCAGTGCCGTTACTTACGAAGCTGCCCGCCAGCTGGGTGCTGATTTCATCATGTCCAAACATCAGGAAGGCTATTCTGCTAAAAGTGTTCTGGACTTTCTTCGTATTATGAAATCATCCATCCAAAGCGACCAACGTTCCTCCATCATACAGGAAAACACCACGGAAACACCGGAGCAATACAACAGGAGAATTACCCGCCGTATTACACGTGAGTTAGATTATGTGGGGATCAATCCCAGGTCAATTGGCTATACATATTTAACGGAAGCCATTCAAATTATGATGAAACAGCATACGCAAAATATTTCCAGCATCATTGCAGAAAAATACAATAAATCCGAATCCAGTGTGGAACGGGCAATGCAGAACGCAATTAACCGTGCATGGAAAACAAGTAATATTGAAGATCTTCTGCAGCATTACACCGCAAAAATAAATTCTGCTAAAGGAAACCCTACGATTACAGAATTTATCTGCTATTATGCAAATAAACTTAAAAATGAATATTAAAAAACAGGTCACAGGTAATATATGCTTAATATCACCTGTGACCTGTCATTGTCAATCAACCATATATAAATGAACAAATCCATCTCCAGAAGCCCGACATCATATTTTTCCTATCTTCACTAGTTTTTCTTTTATTCTATAAAGCAGACGGAATAATTTAAATTTGTTCTTATATGTAGCTTTTTGTATTATATTATTGCCTTTTGTCCAAATTTAACAGGAAGGAGAAGTGAATCGTTGCCTATAACATTATTCAAAAATTTTTTTATGACCCTTTGCGGTATTTATACATATATGAAAATTTTAAACATTCATTCTTCGCAAAAAGCCATTTTTATATCTTTACCTTTTGCAGCACTGACATCAATTGCATCATATTATATACGAATGTACTTGCCGTTTTTGACGCTTTCTACAATTGCCGTTTTCATCTTCATTTTTGGCTGGAAGATTTTTAAGAAGCCGCCTCATATAAATATTAGTGCTGTTGCCGTATCACTCAGCATCAGTTATCTTTTTTTTGCTGCCTCACTATCTCTGCTTCTACCTGCGGGCTACTTGGCTTTTAAATTATATAAAGAAAACATTTATCTTAATATTGGTGCTATTCTCACTACCGGAATTGTACAGCTTATTCTTACCTTCCTTTTTTTCCGTATAAAGCGTTTTAAAAAAGGAATACCAAATTTCGAAAAGAAGTTCACCAATGACATCTGTGTCTTTCTAAGTGCACTGTTGTTAATCATTGCATCCTTGCTCAATCTTAAACTTAAGATTGATATTTTTACGATTTTATACATATTTGTCCTGTTATTCGGATTAATCCTATATTTGTGGTGGCGCAGGAATATTACTCACACTTATCTGGAATCTGTACAATTAAAGAATACGGAACATCTGGAAACAATAATTGAAGAACAAAAAAATGAAATTGACTACTTAAAATCTGAGATAGAACAATTGTCTAAGATTATTCATAAGGATAATAAGCTGATTCCTGCATTGGAATTAACTGTAAAAGAGCTTTGTTTGAATGATCAGACAGAAAATGGACAGCTTTTATTGCTCGAATCAGAAAATCTGACAAATGAAAGAAAAGGAATTATTCAGAAATACGAAGAAACAAGTAAACCCCTTGCCAAAACAGGTGTCCTTTCCTTGGATATCATGGTAAACTACCTGTTTCAGCGGGCATCGGCTGCTCATATTGCATTTGACCTTTCCTTAACAGGAGATATCCAGTATATGACTGCAAATATAATATCAAAGGACGATATGAGTACCCTGCTGGCAGATCTGGGAGAAAATGCAATTATTGCCGCATCTGCTTCCGTTTTCGGCAGGCTTCTGATTGCGCTTGGGATCAGGGACAACTACTATTGTGCAGATTTTTATGATAATGGCATAAACTTCGATGCAAATACGATCCTTCACTTCGGAAAACAGAGGTATACTACCCACGCCCATACCGGCGGCAGCGGAATCGGACTTATGACAACTTCAGAACTTCTGAAAAAATATAATGCCAGCATTGAAATTGAGGAATTTATGGGCAATCCTTCCTACACCAAACGTATTTCCGTAATTTTCGATGGTTCATCCGAAATCAGAATTAAGAGCAGCAGAGACTCTATCATCGCTGCCTGTTCTAAAAGACCGGATATAAAATTGCAGATAAATTAGAACCTCACATAAAGAAAACTTTCCAACTGTTATAACCATCAGCAGCATCTCTTTATCCTTTTTTAATGATAGAAGTCCACACGTTCCATAATCAGAACGCGTGGACTTCTATCACTCACATCAAATATATAACTTTTATCTTCTTTTCCGTATCAGCACATTCAGCCACTGATGCTCTTCTTTATCTCTGCGCACATCATCCGTATGCCAGATATCAATTACTTCTGCATGATGAAAATGATGCAGCAGATGTTTCAGGCTTTTCTCTGTGTAATCACAGTAATACCGTCCGCCGTACACACCGTCCCTTTCACCTTCATATACAGAAAAATAGAGCACACCTCCCGGTTTCAATGCTTCCAGCACCTTCCCCAGGATTCTCTGCATATCTTCTCCCGGAACATGTACCAGTGATGCACATGCCCAGATACCGTCAAATACTTCCCGGAAATCCATCTCCTCGAAGGTCAGATGCAGAACCTCCCTATCTGTATAAATCTCAGCCAGTTCACACATCTTCGCCGATCCATCCATAGGCGTCACATAGAAACCATGTTCCTCCAACGCTTTCGTATCCCGTCCGGAACCGCAGCCCAAATCCAACACCTCGGCATCCTCCGGAAGCAGTTTCACAAATTCCTGCATAATCTCTGATAAATCCAAATCAATGGTTTGCTCGTAATAAGGTATGGCATACCGTTCATAATAGTCCAGCGTGTCCACCGAAATCCTCCTATCTGCTTATTAAGACCAAAAATTGTTGCTTCAAACTTCCCTAATCATATCATACTATTATGAAATACGCCAGATTTTTCCGCCCCGCAGCTCTATTTTTTTCGCTTTCAAAAGATGACCCACTGCACGCTTAAATGCCGCCTTACTCAATCCGAACTCTCTCTGGATGATTTCCGGTGATGCTTTATCATCAAAAGGAAGCACATTGGCAAATTCCTCGATCACAGAGAGTACATTTTCCGCATCTTCCTCAATCTGGACATACGCTTTCTGACGTGCAGACAGTGTCAGCTTCCCGTCCTCCTTTACTTCTGTGACACGGAGAGTAAGTTTCTGACCCACTTTATAGTTTGCCTGTGCCTCTCTCTTCGGAATCAGACCGGAATACTGGTTATCCACTGCCACAAACACACCGAAATTCCCGCTGATTTCATAAATCACACCCTCCACCTCATCACCGATCACATAAGGAGAATTGGTTTTCAGATAATGATACACCTTCATTGTTGCACAAAGCCTGCTGCTTTTGTCCACATACAATGCAACCAGACAGGAATCCCCTTCGCGAACCCTTCTGGTCTGCTCTTTAAATGGAAGGAACAAATCCTTTTCCAGTCCCCAGTCGAGAAATGCACCAATCTTACTCACTGCTGCCACGGTCAGCTCCCGAACTTCTCCCATCTGCAGTTTTGCCTCATTTGTTGTAGCAATCAGACGATCCGAAGAATCCCGGTATAAAAATACCTCCAATTCATCCCCTTCACGTACTCCTTCCGGTACCTGCTTCTTCGGTAGTAAAACACGTTCATCCATCGATGCATTGGCACGCTCGCCAAGGTAAACCCCGAACTCTACTTTTTTCACAACAACTAATGTCTGTTTTTTTCCTAATTCCAACATGCTCCCTCTCCTATTTAAACTCGATCGCCACATAGGGCTTTCCTTTTTCATTATTTAATGTCACCAGATAACCGTCCTGCGTCATATAACACACTGGTATCATCCGGTCTCCCAGAAATGCCTGCTGCTTATATTCCGCCCTCAGATCCTGCACTTCAAAGTCTGCAGGCAGATATCCCTGTGCCATCTGAATGTACTGTCCATTGTTCACATGATGATTGGTATCCAGGTGATATTCTTTTACGGTAAAGCCTTCTTTTTCTTCCCTGCCTTCTGCCGGAATGCTCACCTTGCGTGAACCAAACTCCGCCGGATATTCTGCAGTCAGTCCGTACCGTTCTACAATTTCCTCAGGAATCCGCTCGGGACGTCCCGTCTCAAGATTCATATATACCCAGATAGAATTGGCATAAGCCAACATCTCACCCTTTTCATCTTCCATGGTAAAATTACGCATCCCCTGAAATGATTTAAAACCATGTGCCCAGGTACTGATCACTGTGTGCTCACCCATCACCGGATAGCGGTTCACATGAATCTGCCAGGCTGCCAACACCCAGACACGCTTCGCCTCCTTCAGCCACTCAATTCCAAGCCCCAGCTCTTCCGACTGGAAATTACTGCAATCCTGAAAGTAGTTGATCAATGCCGGAAGCGTCAGCTTCTGATTCTCACCGATCTCACTGTAACGAATTCTGCTGTTGAATGAATATTTCATCTTTACGTCTCCTTATATTGAAAAAAGTCCCAGGTTCTTGACCTGAGACTCTATTAGCTGGGCTACAAGGATTCGAACCTTGAAA
The DNA here is from genome assembly GCA_900539175.1 of uncultured Lachnospiraceae bacterium. GTDB lineage: Bacteria > Bacillota > Clostridia > Lachnospirales > Lachnospiraceae > Novisyntrophococcus. The sequence goes on along the minus strand of UQAW01000037.1, from coordinate 29 downwards.
TGACGGAGTCAGAGTCCGTTGCCTTACCA
>UQAW01000036.1 GCA_900539175.1 uncultured Lachnospiraceae bacterium | reverse complement strand
AGCATAGGGTACAAAATCCTTGAGGAAAATGTGTCAACTAATCTTGACAAAATCACTACGCTTTGCCCTTGTTCGTTGAATTGGGTAAGTGTGTCAAGTACATGAAGTCCCGTCTTGCTGTTGAGCGCACCTGTCGGTTCATCGGCAAACAGGATTTCCGGAGAATTGATAAGTGCGCGGACGATTCCCACACGCTGGGCTTCACCGCCCGAAAGCTGTGTGTGGAATTTCTTTTGCATTTCCCCGGAAATATCAACCGATGCAAACAAGTTTTTTGCTTTGCTTACAAGCGCTTTTTTATCCTTGCTTACAAGTAGTCCGGCAGCAAGCACATTGTCCATGACGTTCATTCCGTCGATCAGATAAATTTGCTGGAATACAAATCCGCAATGGCTGCGCCGGAACATGGCAAGTCCATCGGAATCCAAATCAGATATAACTTTTTCACCAAAGGTAATCCTGCCCAGGGTAGGCGTGTCCATTCCCGACAGGGCATACAAAAGCGTGGACTTTCCTGCGCCGCTTGCTCCCATAATAACGGTAAAGTCCCCCTTGTACAGCTGTAGATCAATATTTTTCAGAACGTGTTGCATAGCGCCGCCGTTTGAAAAGGATTTACTTAATTTCTCAGTTTTTAATAAAGCTTCTTTCATACAGAATGCCCTCCTTTTTACACGTTCTATTGTAGAGTTTCAATTCTTAACGGTCTTTATGTAATTCTTAAATATCCCTTAAATCCTACGGTCCAAAGCAATCCGGACAGTCACTTTCAGCCCGGCTGAACCATTTTCGATGTCGAGTTGTCCCTGCATTTTCTTCATACAATAATCGGAAATGTACAGCCCCAACCCGGCCCCTTCGATGTCCTTTGTATTGCTGCCGCGCTTAAATTTTTCTTTCAGAAGGGGCAGTTCCGCCTCGTCGATACCGCCGCCGTAGTCTTCCATACAGACAGTAAGATAGTGCTCCTCCGTACCTACCGTTATGTTTATTTGTGTATCGGCATATTTGTAGGAATTGGCAAAGATATTATCAAATACCTGCTGCAAACGGAGTCTGTCTGCAAATAACATACAGTCGGGAACGGACGGTATTACGGCACGGTGCAGATAATCGGCATTTTCAAGTAAAGTCCCCAGTTCTTCGCTTTTCAAATCCGACGGTGTTACCGAAAGCTCATGCAGCTCCTCCAGCGCAGCAGAAAACAGATTGGTAACCAACGTGTTGATCTGGTCTGCTTTCTGGATGATTTGCGCATAATTCTCCCTGGTTTTTTCATTCGATGACAAAGCCGCACCTACCTCGGAAGCCGCCTTGATGCTTGCGACCGGCGTTTTTATATCGTGAGACAGCTTTGCCACCAATTCTTTTTTACTTGCATTTGCTCTTGCCTCGGCAATTCTTGCTTTTTTTAATTCTGAACGCATGATATCGAAGCTCTCGGTAAATGATCCGAATAGATTTTGCCGATCCATTTCCAATGGAATATCCAGATTCCCTCCCGCAATACGCTCGGCGAATCCTTCTAACTTATGAAATGGCTTTAGAATCGTGCGCCATATATAGAAAAAATACCCTGCACAAATACCGCACTGTAAGAGCATTGCTGCTATGACAGTAAAAGTGACGGTCTGTTTTTCTGATTGAAAAATCAGCGCGTCATTGTTGTAAACAATGAGTTTTCCTGCAGGCAATCCTTCAATTTCAATATCAAGGATGGTATCCTTATGGCTGATTGCCGTATGCACGCTTTCACTCAGTCCCGGTCTTGTTTTGTACAAAACTGTTCCGTCCGAATCAAGCACAACATAATCAAGGGACGTGCGATTGATATGATTCCCCAAAGAAGCCCAATCACTTTGCACGGTCCGCACCGCTTCATTGACGGCCACTGTGTCCTGTAAATGTTCTGTCTCTGGAAGCAGAAGCAGTATGAGTATGGCAAGCTCAATCAAAAAGGTCAGAAGCAATCCGCTGAAAAAAATACGACTTTTCATGGATTCCCTCCGGTAAACCGGTAACCGTTGCCCCAAACTGTAAGAATATATTTAGGATTGCCCGGTTCCCGTTCAATTGTCTCGCGTATTTTGCGAATATGCACATTCAATGTGCCGTCGCCTGTGAATTTATCCTCCCAAACCTTTTCAAAAAGCTCCTGCTTCGAAATCATCCGGCCTGCATTTTGTATCAGGTAGGCCAGCAGCTTAAATTCAAGCGATGTTAGTTTTACGGGAGTACCGTCGACCAAAACCTGTCTTGTATTAAAATCTACAGTCAAATATCCATCGGTGTACATCGGCGCGTCCTTGCGCTTACAGCGTTTGAGTACCGCTTTAACTTTTGCTAACAAAACGCTGAGAGAATAGGGCTTTTGAATATAATCGTCGCCGCCGATACTCAGCGCAATGATCTGATCGTCGTCACTTGTCCGTGCCGAGATAAACAGAATAGGAATTTCCGTGGTTTCCCGGAGCTCTTTGCACAGCTCAAAACCACTGCCGTCACCGAGGTTTATATCAAGCAAAAGTAGTTCTGCTGTGTTTTCCTTGAAAAAGTTTCTGCAATCTGAAGCACTATATGCGAGCGCGGTTTTAACACCAAACAGGTTGAAATATTCCGCTGTGCTGTCTGCAAGCAGTTTTTCATCATCTATGATTAAACAATCATATGTCATTTTCAGTTATCCTTTCGTTTTTGTTGAGAAGAACAGGGTACTGTTTCTCGATTGTCTATCATACCACATTCCAGCCAAAATGACCATGAGTTAATACAACTTGATTTTCTGTAGTTTTAGTTACTATTTTTGATTAGACACCTTAAGTATAATCGCATAGGCAATCCACGGGTTTATGGACAGAACTGCTGATGAAGTAAAAAGCTAAGAGAAGGTTAAACTATATAAGTAGTAATAACGAGCCGGGAATCTGAAACAGTAGGTTTAGGCTCTATTTTGCCTGAATTCATCCGGATACGTTTGCGTCATTCTGGCAGCAGGCTCAGTTTATATGGCCCTAAAAGATCTGCTTAGTTTCTTGTAGCCTATCCAGTAACATTGCCGTTATATAAAAATATGTAAAATATCTTTGTTTCCCATTTACACTCTTCCTCTAATCCGTTATACTAAACTTATCACCAGCACGGCGAATAAGAAATAACTGTCTCGAATGTCAGTCTGACACTGAGAATGTTTTTTTACTGTTTTATAGGTTGCTTTAGAGATTACGTTTTCAGAGTAATCGTGGGTAATGGCAAAGAGGATCATAGAAAATGTGCATGAAATTTGAGTATCAGAAGTCTTATCGGAGGGGGTGGAACTATGATCAAGTGAAAGATTCAAAAAAATGTTACCTTTATTACAGGCTAAATAGAAAGGAATACCGTGCTTCATGAATGATTTACTGGAGAAAAGTTTGCATGTTCGGTACACGAAACTGAATTTTATGATCAGATTTCCGGAAGATTGTATTGTTCCGGTTTCGAAGACCTCGGCACTGAGGGGAGGCATCGGAGAGATGCTTCTGCGGGCGCATTGTGTTAAGGACAGGGTGTGTGAAACATGTGATTTTCTGGAGGAGTGTATTGTACAGAGAACTATGTATTCCCGCTTTATACATAAGCCGGAGTTTATGACTACAGGTGCCAGCATTGGATATGTGATTGAGTGTGAGAATTATCAGGAGCATATGGAAGCAGGAGAAGAGATGGAGTTCAAGCTGCTCCTCTTTGGAAAGACCATTGTCTATTTGAGTGAGTATCTGTCAGCAATCTATGCTTTGGGTAATCATGGACTGGGGAAGTATCATGCCAGATTCGTAATCAAGAGGATCACCAACACCAGGGGCAGGAGTATTATGGATGGAAACAACATCTATATGACTGATTATCAGGCGGAAAATCTCAAATCTTATGTAGAAGCAAGGAGAAAGTTGGTTACAGCAGATCAGGATACCTATACCGTCGTCTTTAAGACTGCGACAACTATGAAATACCACGGAGAGTTTTTACAGAAATTTGATGCAGATGCGATTGTTCAGGCGGCGTGCCGCAGGCTTTATATGCTGAGTTGTTTCGAAAATATTGACAATACAGAACTGATGAAGTATGCGTTTAAGGTTCCGGAAATTCTGAATCAGACTGTGAAACACATTAATGTCAAGCGATTTTCCAATCGGCAGGAAAGCAGTATGTTTCTGAGAGGAATCCGTGGTTCAGTGGTTATGACATCCATAGATGAGGAGGTATTGGATCTGCTGTTGGCAGCTGAGGTATTTCATTTGGGAAAAAATACACATTTTGGTTTCGGGAAGATTCGGATTCGATAAGAAGGTTTCGATTTGGAAAGCAAGACGCCGATCAGCAAAACCATCTATGATACTGACGAGATAAAAAAGAAAATTGACGATTCCCTGCAGCACTCAGATTTGCTGGCTTTTGGAAGATATTCCACAGGGTACAATGGAGAATCCGGGGAAATTATCTGGAGAGTGATTGCTGTTGAAGAAGATCAAATCCTTCTGCTCAGTGAGTATTTGCTGGATGCCAGGCAGTTTCATGAGGAGATAGAGGAGGTATTCAGTCTGGTTGGTGGTGGCGGAGAACCAGCGGCGAGGAAAGAACAACAGCAACAAGAGTCACTTCTAACCCTAACCCCCAGTTGGATATGAAGGGCGCTGTTACGAAGTTTCCGCGGGTAGAAGGTTCAAAGCTTGTAGGCGGAGTACGGCCGGCTATATGGATCAGACGATTGCAGGCCGTTGGCATCCGTTGTGTGTGCGTCTGCTCAGAGCGTAAAGTTTTTGAGGAACGCCTGGATGACGGAACAATACGGAAAACTTCGGTATTTGAATTTCGACAATTTTGAGAATACGACAAACCGGATTGTTTTCCAAAAGAAAATTTATAAAGATACAAATAAGCACTCTTACAAAGGAGGGGTCATATGCAGCGATACCTTACGATACTGGAAGTATCCCAAAAACAGGCATATATATTTGCAAGCAATAAACTTAAGGAGAATATTGTCAATTCCGAAGTGATTGCAAGGATTTTGAGTCCTGAGTATCTGACGAAAGTTTTAAGAGATACCGGGTATAGTGATGAAAAAAATATGGTTTATTCCGGGGGCGGTCATACGATTCTGGAGTTTCCGACGAAGGAGAAGGCATACCGGTGCGTGGCGAAGCTTACTGAAACTATTTACCGGGACTTCGATGGGCTTTTGGTTTTTACAAGAACCATTTCGTATGATGAGGAAAAGTCTCCAAGGGAAAATATAAAGGAGCTAATCTGTGAGCTGGAAGGAAAGAAAGAGAAGCGGCTGTCTTATTTTCATCAGGGAAGCTACGGGGTGGAAAAAATTGATTCGACGACACTGGAGGTTCTTACGGAAGCGGAAGAATCGGAAGAAAAAAAGAGGATATGGGAGAACGAGTGTCAAGTAGAAAAATCTTTTTATCCAGAGGGAAAAATTCCAGTTACGGTTTTTGATGAACTGGGAGGGTCACGCGACGAATCTAATTTTATCGCAGTGATTCATGTGGATGGAAATGGTATGGGAAAGCGTGTGGATGAATTCTATGATATGATCGGTGTGTCAGAATGGGGTACTACAAAAGAGAATCTTCGTAAATTCAGCGAAAGCATTGATGCGGACTTTAAACAGGCGTTCCGGAATATGGCGATGATTGTGGGAAGGAATCAGGAACATGGGAAACTGAAAGCGTTAAGTATTGAGGACAATCATTTTCCATTACGAAGAATTATTACAGCCGGTGATGATATCTGTTTCGTGACGGAAGGACGGATCGGTATCGAATGTGCGGTCATCTTTATAGAGGAGTTAAATAAGATCTCAAATGCGGCGGATGGTAAGCCGTATACCGCCTGTGCCGGAGTAGCTTTGGTTCATGCGAAGTTTCCGTTTTATAAAGCCTATAAACTGGCGGAACAGCTTTGCGGAAGTGCAAAGGCCTTTGGCAGCAAGCTTAGTCCGCAGGACAATGGCAGATCGGTTTCTTCTATCGACTGGCACATTGAGTTTGGAGAGATGGGAGATTTTCTGGAGGATATTCGGCGTAACTACATAAACTCGGATGGAAATTTAATATGCATGCGCCCTTATCTGGTAACAGCACCGGATGAAATCATGGAAAGGCCAGAAATGGAAGGCAGAAAGTACAGCGATTTCAAGCGGCTGATCACTTTGTTAAAGGAAAAAGAGGATGTTTATCCCACAGGAAAGATTAAGGGATTACATGGAGCATTAAAGGCAGGAGAAACAGCCACTGCCAATTACCTGCGTTTTAACCGTATGGAGGAACTGTTGGCGGATGCAAATGCTATGTTTGATGCGATTGAACTGATGGACACTTATCTGAGCCTGGAGAGAGGAGAGTAAGCATAAAATGATAAAAATGAATATCAAAATGATGTTATTGTCCGATGCCATCTTCGGAAACGGTAGCAGTATTCCAGGCGCAGAGGACATTTCAATCCTGTGTGACGGAAATGGCTTTCCATATTATAAGGGCGGCACATTTAAAGGAATTTTCCGGGAAGAACTGGGGCGTTATTTGGAATTGTGCGGAAAAAGTGAAACAGAGATTCGGAAGATTGTTACGGAATTGCTTGGAATGGGCCTCTCCGATGACGATCATGAGCAGATCATCTTTTCTGACTTTACTATGGCACCGGCGGCAAGGAAGACAATTCTGGAAGAAATCGGAATTGGTAAGCCGGAAATCGTAACGGATATCCTCACCAATGTAAGAACGTTTACTAAAATTGAGAAAAATGGAGTGGCGGCAAGAGGGTCTTTAAGAAGTGTCCGTTGTGTGGATCAGGGGCTTTCTTTCTACAGCGAGATTTCCTGTCCGGAAGCCGACAGGAATCTGGTGACAGAGGTGCTGGGTATGATCAAGTGGGTTGGAAGCATGAGAAACCGGGGATTTGGGAAAGTTCGGATTACGGTATTAGAGGAGGTCAGATGGTAAAGTATTTAAGATATCAATTGAAAAATATAGAACCGCTTCGCATTGCGGATAACAGTACCAGTCAGAGCGGTCAGACAAATACCCTGAAATATATCACGGGTTCTGCAATTCGCGGAGCAGTGATCACGGCACTGGTAAATCATCCAAATTTTGAGGAGATAAAAACAGCGCTTTTTTCCAGCTGTGTTCGTTTTCTGAATGCCTATCCCAGTGAAGACGGCAAAGAACTGCTGCCATCCTTGAAGGGCTTTTATGAAGATAAAACCAAAGCGGACGGGAAGAAGCAGATTCATAATGTGATGCTTGAGGGAAAAGTTGATGAGGGCATGAAGTGGGCCGCTGTTGGCGAATTCTGTTATCTTAAGGATGATACGATTCATTATTATAGCGTGGATACCGGTTCTGATTTAAAGATCAAATTTAATTTAGAAAATCCGAATGAAAAGCGAAACGTTTTTCGGAATGATTATATATCCGCCGGACATATCTTTACCGGATATATTGTAATTGCAGATGACAAGGTAAAGGATCTGATAGAAAGTGTTTTTGGCGATGAACTGATCCTTGGAAATGCCAGAAGCTCGGGGCTTGGCAAGTGTGAGATCCTTTCAAAGAACTTTGTATCGTATGAGGACACTCCATTTGCAGTGAATGCTCCCTCACATGCCCTGAAAGACAAGTGTTATATGATGCTTTACTCCCATACGGTAATGCGTGATGAGACAGGAGAATATGCAGGGCTTCATTTAAAAACGCTGGAGAAGAAACTGGGGGTATCAGAGCTTCGCATAGAATACTGCGCTACTTCCACAAAATCCATCCACGGCTACAATCGAAAACTGGGGGTTAAGATTCCTTCTGTTCCGATGTATGAGCAGGGCAGTGTATTCCAGTTCTCCTATCAAGGCTTGCTTACTCCGGAGAAAATGCGGGAGGTTATGGAATCCGGCATTGGTGTTCGCAGAAATGAAGGTTTCGGACAGGTGGTATTTCTGAAGGATTACGAGCAGATCATCTGGAAGCTGGAAGGGAGAAGAACAGAAACAGGACTGATCAGCCAGAAAGGTTTGAAGAAGATTCAGGATCCTGACACGATCCGGATCGCTGCCGCCAATTATTACCGTCATCTTCTGAAAAAGGCGATGGAACAGAAGATTGTGGAGGGTATGCAGAAAGGGACTCTGTGCAACAGCCAGATCGGCAAGCTGGAAGCCCTGATTACCGCCAATAAATATAATACGGAAAATGCAAAGGAGACCATCAGACGCTATTTTGACCATGCAATGGAGAAGGAACAAAGACAGAACATTCAGAAAGAAGACTCCAGTGTGAAGCCGCTTTTTGCGTTTGTATGGAACATTTTGAGCACTTCCTATGCCAAATATATGGGTGTCGGAAATCAAACCATTATGGGAATTGCAGTCAGTGAATTATTGACTGAAAAAGAATTGGATCGTATGAAGCTGGAGTATCTGACGGAGTTAATAAGACATGATAACAGGAAGGGGGCTGACTATGAAGGGTCTGAATTACAATAAAATTCATAAATACATTGTGACTGCAGTCTGTGACGGACCATTACATATCGGCAGTTCGGTAGGCGGAGCTGAGGAGGTTCTGATTCATCCGGTAAATGGTCTCCCATTTATTCAGGCCTCCAGCATTGCAGGCGTATTCCGCAGCTGTTGTAATAGTATAGAACCTCAATTGACCGAAAAACTTTTTGGATCTGCAATCATGGACTCAATAGAATCTCAGAGCCGTGTGCGTATTTCGGATGGCATTTTTACAAGACAGGTAATTATGGAACTTCGTCCTCATGTACGGATCAATCGAAGAACCGGATCTGTAGCCAGTGCCAATGAATCCGGGCAAAAATTCAATATGGAGTACATCGGTGCCGGGGCAGAATTTACTTTTACGATTTACCTTTACAGCAAGAAAGATAAGCCTGAATTCAAAGCAACCATTGACAAAATTCTGGGAGTGCTTCGGGATGGCGGTCTGCAGTTTGGGGCAAAAAGAAGCAGCGGTGCGGGATGCGTACACCTTTCCAACCTGTTATATAAGGAATTTGACCTGACGGTTCCGAAAGGAAGAGAGGACTGGAGCATGGAGGAAGAACTGACGGAAGATGCCTATGACGATGCAAGGATAGAAAGCCTGCCTGCGGTAGCAGACAGGTGTAAGGCTTATACTGTTATCGTAAAAGGTACGACCGAAGGCAGCATTTTGGTAAAAGGAATCGCTGTCAACGAATTTGGTAAAAATGCACCGGACAGTGAAAATATTCAGAATGCCAACGGGGACTATATCGTTCCGGGAAGTTCCCTACGGGGTGCTCTCCGAAGTCAGATGGAAAAGATTGCTTCTTATCTGGAAAAGGATTCTTTGATTGCATTGGCTTTTGGAACCGGGAATGATGACAGTGAGACTGGAAACACAGGCAATCTGATTTTTTCGGATACTGTCATCGGAGATAGGGAGTCCAATGACAAAATGCCTCTCTTCCATCGGATCCATATCGACAAATTTACCGGAGGGGTTTTTCACAATGGACTTTTCAGTGAAAAAGATGCAGCCGGTGATATGGTTCTGAAGATAGAGATACAAAACAGCAATCAGCCGGAGGAAACACTGGCTCTGTTGACGCTGGCCCTTCGTGATCTGGCGATCCATACCATGAGTCTGGGAAGCGGATACAGCATTGGAAAAGGCATGATCAAAGTAGATACGATGGAAATCTTACGTATCTCAGATCAGAGAAAAGCAATTATTTTCTTTGGCGATGCACCGGAAGTAAAGGATCCCGCAGGAATTCTCACTACAGCATTTGATGCACTGAAAGAATATGGAGGCATAGTAAAATGAATGGAGAGATGAGCGTAAAAGAAAGAGTGAAATCTCTTGACTTTCAGAAAGCAAAAAATATTTATGCAGACTATGAGTATTGCCTGATCTATAAAATCAGTGAAGTGATTTTGGATCAGACTGCCCGGGTCTCTGAGATTGACTGGAAGGAAGTACAGGAAGCATGGTTTTTCGATGAACAGGGACAACTCCATATCTATCGTGATGAGGATCTTCTGTCTGCTGTTCTGATTGATGATGCGGAATTGTCTGATGCACATACATTGGAAAAAGCATATCGTCTCATGGATAAATTCCGGAAAGTTACCGGAAAGGAAATGCTTGTTGCAAAAGAATATATGGATTTTGATAAGGACGGACAGGCTTATGTGGCATACACCAGACTGCTCCGACTGGCGGATATGGAGGGAGCTAATGATTGATATTGATCTTAGTGCATTAAAAAAGCAAATGAACGGAGGCGGAGATCGTGTGAAGGAAGAACACGATAAGAGCAAGAAAGCAAAGAATAAGAATGGTTTCGGTAAAAACAATAGTTACAGCGGAAAAGGGAACTATGGCAGCAAGCGTGGAAATAGAAAGAATGACAGAAATGGTCAGGATGCCTCTGTTCTTACGTCCCCTTATAATTTTGTACCGTTTCACACGGAGACCATCCCTGTTTCCCCCTCACAGATGGAAGTCCGCGGAAACATGAGCGAAGACCTGTTGACCGGAGAAATTTCTTATACCATGACTGCAGAAACTCCTGTATTTGTAGATGACGGTACTGACGCACATGATTTTGTCCGTAATGCAAGAAACAAGTATGCGCTGCCGGGCAGCACGGTTCGTGGACTGATTCGAAATAATGTACAGATTCTGGGGCTTTCCGGTTTTGAAGATGACATTGATGATTATCGTCTGATGTACCGTAATGTTGCAGGAGGTGCAGAAAGAGTACGCTATAATGATGTGTTGGGTTCCAAACCGATGCCAGTTACACCCGGGGCAAAACCATTGAGCATACTGACAAATGTAAAAGCCGGGTATATTGCAAAATCAGGGGAAGATTATGTGATTTATCATACGAAAGTGGATAAGATTAGCGAGTCATTGCAGGAAATGAATTACTATGTGCTCAGTGAGCGTGCCATTGCAAAAGACCTGAGCGGGGGGGCAGTAAGTTTTCCATACTTTGTAAATCATCCCGAAGTTCTTCAGCATGATGTAAGCAAAGGCTTCCAGAAGAATGGATATGGGAAAGGGACTCAGTATAAGGGCACACAAAATAGCAGCTATCAACCGGGATATTATCCGGTTTCCTATCAGGTTAAGAATCTGAAAAATGTAACTGCAGTGGAAGAACCGGAAGTACTGAAGGAGAAAGGTACGCTTGTCTGTACCGGAAGTATGCAAATGAAGAAAGCATTGTATATCGTACCGGAGATTGACAAAACAAAGCCTGTGATTCAAGTTCCCAGGCAGGATGAAAAAGCCTTCCGCATAGACTTTGAAAAGAAGAAAAATACACTGAAGCGATTTAAAAACACGGAATTCTTCAACCTTCCGAAAGGTGACGAGGTAAAACCGGTCTTCTATATTTTTCTGGATAAGCGGCTGTATTTAGGGTTTACTCCCCGGCTGCGTCTGTTCTATGATTACACGGTGAAGGAAGGTTATAGACAGCGGACCAGCAGATTTGACTATGCAAAATCTTTGTTCGGAACTATTGACGGGAAAGTTGGATATAAATCGAAAGTATCTTTCTCTGATGCCATCGCCTATCGTCCGATCAAACGGGAGACAGAACATAAAGTTATTCTGGCAGAGCCGAAGCCAACCAGCTATCTGGACTACCTGAAGCAAAACAGAGGTGAAACTACCTACAATACCGATGGTTTTGAACTTCGGGGCGTCAAACAGTACTGGCTGCACAGAGGAATCGACATTCCGAAATTCCCTGTGCAGAATGACAAGGTATATTCCAATATCAAAGCATTACCGAAAGGAACTGTTTTTAAGGGGAACATTCGATTCCAAAATCTGACCAGAACCGAGCTGGGGCTTCTCCTATGGAGCCTTCGCCTCGAGAGAAATTCCTGGATGAACGTTGGAAAAGCAAAATCCTACGGTTTTGGTGCGGTGTCCGTCTCTGATATCATTGTAAAAACCGTGGATCTTCAGAAGGCATACAGTCTGAAACTCCCTCTTTTTGCAGATCCATTCGAAACTCAGGATGCGGATCACCTTATCGAAGCCTACAAGCAGGAAGTTACCGCTAAACTCGGCAGACAGATTGATAAACTGCAGACAATCCGGGACTTCTTCATTATGAAGGATTCAACTTGTATACCGGATAAAAACCAACTCCAATACATGAGTTTAAAGGCATACCAAAGCAGAACAAAGCCACTTCCGGAAGTACAGCAGGTCGTGGCAAATAAGGATAAAGGGCAGAAACATTAGAAATCAATTGTCTGTTATATTATGGTCAGGTGCCAAAACTCCAGTATTGATTTTGACACCTGAATCATTTTAGAGTATGATCCCGTTTTTTGAAGGGGTGAGAATGGAAAGAAACTAATATTTCACTACTTATTCATTGTAGTTATTGCATTGTTATAAAAAGAAGATATAATATAAGTAGTGAATTAGATTCTTGTTGCTTTTATGATAACACTATACTCAATAAATTTTTTCGTCTGTTTTATAGTTCAAGTGGTTCGATTTGATAATATGTTGTTCAAAATACGGAAAGGAGGATAGTTCTATGACAAAAAAGCAATGTTTTTTAATTTCACCTATCGGAGAAGAAGGAAGCGAAGCACGAGATTTTGCAGATAAGGTACGTGCCTTTTTGAAATATGAGGTATTAAATGACCTCGGATAGGACTGTATAAGAGCAGATGATATAAATAAATTAGGTATGATTACCAGTGATGTTATAGCGCACATTATTGATTGTGATTTAGTAATAGCAGTGTTAGAGAATAATAATGCTAATGTTTATTATGAGTTAGCATTAAGACACGCTACAACAAAGCCTTGTATTTCTATCGCATCCAGGGAAAAAGTAAATAATAAGGAAGAAGGCTTACCGTTTGATACACAGCAAGAAAGGGTTTTTAAATATCCTTTAGATGATATGCTGAATTATACAGATGGCTGTGAAGTTGAATCTTCGGCATTGGCGAAGTTTAAGAATCAATTAAAGAGTATTATTAACACTTATAATGAGCAAAAATATGAATATCAGAATCCTGTCACAGCCGCACTTCATAAAGCAATTCTTCCCAAGGGAATGACAATGCAGGGAGTGATTACACATATTAATGAAAAGATAGATTTATTTCATCAAGATATTGATAGACAGTTGGAGATGATTTATAATGTTACTAATAGTTGGATGCCTAAACATATTGAATCTTTAGTAGGAGATATGTATCGTAATGGTTCTGCGATGTATATATCTGGTGAAAAAGAAGCATTTGATACTCTTTGCGAAATGACCAGGAAAGCCGAACATTCAATTAGAACCTCTCGGTTTGCACCTCAAGCTATTAGTACAAGTCATAGTGATTTTTTTGAAGCAGTATGTAGATTTGGCAAAAAGAAAGATGTAATCTGTAAACGAATAATGTGTATGAACGAGCCAGAAAAGGAGTCAGATATTTTAAAAACAGTTCTCGACACTGCTGGAGGTTCTATGGAATTATATCTTACTGACAGAGATAATAATTTTGAATTAGTGGTAATTGATGATTCCTGTGCGTTCTTGCACTTTTATGATGACCAGCGGCATATCAAATCTACACTATTTATAAGAGGACAAGGTGTAGTTAAAGAATTTGAAAATATATATGATAGATTTCTTGAGGAAAGCCCTGACCATATACTTGTAAAAATTGATTGCAGTAAGTTTGAAAATCCATCTACCATTATGGCAGAAATTCCAAAACTTATAGCAAAATTTGATAATAAGAATAAATAAAGCAAATTATTAATGTTGCGATTTGTATTCCAAATATAAAGATAGAAACAGTGCTGAGGTTATAAGAAAAGTGAACCCAAATTGCTTTTTGAGGTCAAAAACTCTGTTTTCAGAATATTCAGTCAAATACCTGCAAAAACAGGCTCAGAAAGCCGCAAAAAGCAAGGGTCTCAGGAAGGTACTGTAGAAATGGAATAAGCCCGATAAAGGGCATTGAAACATTGCATATACTGCCATTACGAACAGAATAATGTATATGTAGAAATGGAATAAGCCCGATAAAGGGCATTGAAACCTGATGTACTGGCGTACTGGTGCACAAATTCAGCAAAGTAGAAATGGAATAAGCCCGATAAAGGGCATTGAAACATTTCTTTCACCGTATTGAAGACTTTCGCACCGTTTCGTAGAAATGGAATAAGCCCGATAAAGGGCATTGAAACACTTCAGGTACTTCCTTTGCACTCTCATCAGCTTCAAAGTAGAAATGGAATAAGCCCGATAAAGGGCATTGAAACATGAGGTTTGTAGCAGCATTGCCAATACACCAAGTGGTAGAAATGGAATAAGCCCGATAAAGGGCATTGAAACCTCCCGGGGTCCTTGAAAAAGACCCCGGGAGGGGAGTGAAAAAGAACTTGGAACTTTGTGTGTAAAGATAGAAGGAGTTCGACGAAGACCGTTTATTATATTGGAATCAGGTTGTGATAATATGCTTATTGACTTCAATCATACATATCATTCATATCAACAGATAGCTGGTCATTATGGAGTCTGGGAATACGCATGTCCGAAATGCAAGAAAGAGGGACAATTGCGTCGGCATGCTTCTTATGAGCGGTTTTTATGTGTGCTCGAAAAGGATAAGATAGAAGAGAGAAAGATTTCAATACTGCGTCTGAGATGTGGGGCATGTGGCAGTACGCATGCTATTTTGACGTGGGATATGGTGCCATTTTGCATATATTCACTTTCAGTGATGCTGACAATCATTAAAAATGTCTTTATCCAAAAACAAACGGTATTGGAGAAAGAGGCACAGACTGGTATTTCTTTTCAAGTGATTTATCGGTTTCTGTGGCTTTGGAAATCATATATGCAGGCGGTGAAGCCATTACTTCACTGCGACAGAAGTGTCTGTGGAGGTCTGGCGTCTGGCGATACTGGTTGTTTTTCAAATCTATGTTCTAACTGCAGTTCGACTTTTGCTAATCTAAAAGAATTTCTGATGAAGAATTTCACTCTTAAACATGTCTCTTTGTTTTCAAAAAGAAAGAATTCTGAAAAGTACCCCTTATACTTTGGTGTGATAGAAGGTAACTCACATAGCTGTTGAATGGTTATAGGACTGTTGATGCGGTATGATATCTATATGAAATAAATCAGTTAGTCATGGGATCAAGTGAGAGATGCAAATTAAGCAAAAAAGTTGATTCCATGAGGGAAAGGAGATCATACAGGTGAATAAGTCATTACAGAAGAAAACAGAAGAGTGGATGAAACTGGAGAGGAAGACTCTGGAGCAGAGAAAGAAGGCGGAGGAGTATTATGAACTGGAACTGATGGATGATATTACAATGGAATATATTCGGAATAATAAAGGTACAGTGACGGGGAAAGTAAAATTTCTGATTATGTCAGTAGGCACCTCATTTGAACCGATAGTTCTGAATATTTCCTTACTGCAGCCGGAGCGGAT
Organism: uncultured Lachnospiraceae bacterium; assembly: GCA_900539175.1. Classification (GTDB taxonomy): domain Bacteria; phylum Bacillota; class Clostridia; order Lachnospirales; family Lachnospiraceae; genus Novisyntrophococcus. The sequence goes on along the minus strand of UQAW01000036.1, from coordinate 18,474 downwards.
TCTGTTTTTGTATACGGAAAAGTCAGAGCCGGTGTTGGATAAGGTGGTTGATTTCTGCCAGCTGAGGTTGTCGAGAATAGAAAAGAGTCAGGTGAATGAGACAGACCCAACGGATATTTACCGTGAGATTAAACGGTGCTATCTGTCATGGGGGAAACCGGAGAAAATCTATATTGATTTTACCGGAGGTACGAAGGCCATGTCTACGGCAGCGGCCATGGCCGGAGCTGTGGTTCATGTGCAGATGATTTATGTGGGACCCAGGCAGTATATGACGGATTTTCGTAAGCCTTTTCCAGGTTCGGAGCGGTTGTTTTATATATCAAATCCGATGGATATTTTTGGGGATCTGGAAGTGGATAAGGCGGTTGAATTGTTCGAGCAGTACAACTATGCGGGAACCAGAGAGAGTTGAAGGAAACAGTACCGGATCCGTCTGTACGTCAGGAGCTGAATTTTATCTATTTGTTGGCACAGGTGTATGAAAACTGGGATGCTCTGGATTTTGTAAATGCGGAGGCATCCATGGCAGAGCTTCTGCGGGAACTGGAACGGGACATGAAGAATAACTGGAAGTTTGTGCTGACTGACCTGTATGAGGAACTGGCGGTGCAGGAAGGATATTTAAGATATCTGAAGGAAATTCCTGACCTGACAAGACAGAAGCGGAATGCGGAAATTTTGCAAAAGAAGGAGTATATTGTTCCGCTGATGTTTACCATGTATCAGAACGCGATGATTCGGGAATATCAGGGCAAGTATGATATGGCAACGCTCCTGTTATATCGGTTATTGGAAATGATTGAACAACGAAGATTATCTCTGTATGCTCTGTTTGTTTCCCGAATGGATTACAGTCAGATGATTATGAACGGAAAACAGATCACAGAGGAAAAGTTTCAAACAATAAAAAATAAGGTAGTGGAACTGAAAAAAGAACTGTTTGGAAAGTGCAATTCCTCTTACCTGCCGGAGCAGGTTTCTCTGCTGGAAGGATACATACTATTGGCTGCATTGGAGGATCCCATGATATTTGATGAACGGAAAGGTGTTCCTATGCTCAAGCGCATTCGAATGATGGTTTCGCTGCGTAATAACAGTATTTTTGCGCATGGTCTGGCACCGGTTGATGAAGGGGATTACCAGAAATTCAGTCAGTTTGTAATTGAACTGTTTCAGGGTTTCTGCAAGCTGGAGAAAATTAATTTTGAAGTATACAAAAAACAGTTTCAATGGCTGTCACCGATAGATTCGGGATACTATCAGAAAAGGTGATATCATGTCTGTCTTGTATGTAAAAGAACAGGGTGCTTATGTGAAAAAATGTGGAAAGCGGATACAGGTTGAAAAAGATGGACAAAGACTGGCGGATTTGCCGGTATTTCAGGTGACCAATATTAATATTGTCGGAAATGTGCAAGTGACTACACAGGCACTCCATTTCCTTATGCAGGAGGGGATTGATGTCAGCTATCTGAAACGTTCCGGGGCATATATCGGTCATATGGCGGCGGATTCCTCCAAAAATATTTTCCTGCGGCTGGCACAGCATGAGTGGTATCGGTCTGTTGACCGGAGATTGGATATGGCGCGGCGCATCGTGGAAAACAAGGTTCAGAATCAGATTGCACTAATCCGCAGCTTTCGATGGAATCAGGATGAATACGACCATAAAAATGATCTCCGTGAAATGGAAAGGGTATTGAAATCTCTGAAGGAAAAAGAAACCTCCAATGAAATTATGGGGGTAGAAGGTATATGCAGTGCAATCTATTTCCGTGCATATGGGCATATGTTTCGCTGTAAAATTGAATTCCATGGAAGAAACCGACGGCCGCCGAAGGATCCGATCAATGTGATGCTGAGTTTGACCTACACATTTTTGACAAAGGAGGTTGCAGCAGTACTGGAGGCAGAATCCTTTGAGACCTATCTTGGATTTTTACATGGAATTCGCTATGGACGAAAATCACTGGCACTGGATCTGGTGGAGGAATTTCGGCAGCCTGTGGCAGACCGGTTGGTGTTGCGGTTGTTCAATAAGCAGATGATGAGCGAATACGACTTTGATCTTGAGGAAGAAAGAGTTTTGCTGCGGGAAAAGAGTTTTCAGAAGTTCTGCGTGGAGTATGAAAAATGGATGACACAGCCGGTATCGGAGGCAGACGGAAGAAGTTTTCGGGAAATCCTAAAAGAACAGATCAGCAAATTGAAAAAAGCTGTCAGGGAACAGAAGGAGTATGTTCCGTATAGTTGGAGAAGATAGAATGTATCTGGTGTGTTATGATATTTCATCGAATAAATATCGGAAAAAAGTATCGGATACGCTGCTCAATTACGGACGGCGGATTCAGTATAGTGTGTTTGAATGTGATCTTGACAAACAGAGGTACCGGAAGCTTTGCAATGAACTGGAGAGTTTGACCAAAAAGTGTAAGGAAGATGTGAACGTCCGTATCTATGAGATAGGCAGAGACGACTATGCGAAGGTGGTAACCTTTGGAACTCCGGATTTTATTTCGGGAGAGGCAGAACGTGTGATCGTGATCTGAGAAAGATATGAAAGAGAAGGGAACGTATGAGCATTTATAATAAAATCATTGATCAGCAGAAATTAATGGCTGCATGGAAAAAGGTGATGGGGAATAAGCCTGCCTGTGGGGTGGATCATGTGACATGGGACCAATTCGATCAAAATATCAGGATTGAGATACGCCAGCTGAATCTGGAACTGGTTGCCCATCAGTATCGCGTGCAGCCTGTAAAGTTGGTACATATAATAAAGGAAGAAAAGGATCGGGAGATCAGTCTGTATACTATGCGTGACAAGGTAGTGCAGACTTCTATTGCAATTGAGCTGAATAAGTGGTTCGATTCTGGCTTTTCTAAGTGTGCTTATGCCTATCGAAATGACCGGTCAGCTATGGTTGCCGTGGAAAACATTCATCGTTATATTGAAATTCACGCGGAAAGTTGGGTTGGGAAACTGGATATCGATGGTTTTTTTGACCATATTCAGCATGAGCGGCTGAAGAAAAAGCTGGCTGCGGTAATAAAGGAAGCGGATGTGTTGGAACTGATCATGCAGCAGCTGCAGGCTTGTTCTCTGAATAAGGATGGTGAACTGGTCGAGAAAAGGGTGGGGATTTATCAGGGTTCTTCCATCTCGCCGATTCTCTCAAATATCTATATGACAGAATTTGACCGGGTAATGGAGAAGGAAGCGGTGTTTTATGTCCGATATTCGGATGATATTCTGATATTGGGAGAATCCTGTGAACGGATTCAGAGTATGATGGCGAAAATGAATGTGATGCTGGAGGAGTTAGGGCTTGAGGCAAAGGCAAGAAAAAAACTGAAGCAGAGTCTGGAGGATATCTGGCTGACAAATCCCGGACAGGAAATCGAGGAACGGCTGAAAAAGGGAAGTCAGATTCTGAACGGATGGGAACAGTATTATAGAAATCAGAGGGAAATTCAAGATATTTATGAATATGTAGTTCTGGTTTACATGATGCGGGATGTCAGCGAATTGAGGGAGCTTTCAGTAAAGCGGGAAGCATTTGTAAACTCTTACAGGGATATTGCGTCATATCTTCTTTCTGTGTGGAAGGAAAATCATTGGAAAGAACTGATGCTGTTAGAGTATGAGCAGTTTTTTGCCTTGGGTAATGGAATCAATGGACTCAGTGACCGATATTTAAATGAGTTGCTCCGGTTATATAAGTTATTGTTTGTGGATGAGACAGCAGAAAACTGGAGTGCGCTGATGCAGACATATTCGGATTTGAGTATGAATGGCAGATCAGAAAAAATCATGGAGCGTATTCAATCATTACAGCAGGAGATTGACGATCAGATTATTGATACCGGGCACGAGCAGTCGGTGGATACAGAGAGGGGGGCTATTGGACCCAAAATCGTGCAATATCTGAAAGAACTTTTTATCGGACGGGAAGATATGTATGCACGGGAGATTTTGACCGGGGAGGGACAACGGCGAAGCGAGTTTGTTTCGGAGCCCTTAGACGGAAACGTACTGCGAAAGCATTTATCCGGAACAGAAACCATACAGACCTATGTAGTGCGCAATAACAATACGGTGCATTACCTGGCAGTGGATGTGGATGTCTCCCGAAGAGTCCTGCTGGAGGTTGGACATGCGGAGGAGGATTTAGAACCTTATCTGAAGCTTGCAGTAAAATGGGCCGGACAGGTACAAACAGTATTCAGGCAGCTGGGATTAGAATCTTACCTGGAATTTTCTGGTTTCCGCGGATATCATGTGTGGGTGTTTTTTTCGGAATGGGTGCCGGTGCGCTATGTCTATTCGTTGACAGAGATTGTAAAAAACAGATTAGAGGAACTTCCGCAGGAAATTCAGATTGAATATTTTCCTGCAAAGATGAAAAAACAGCAAGGCAGCACCGGACAGAAGCTGAAGCTGCCGTGCGGACTGCATCTATACAGTGGAAAGCGGAGTTATTTTTGTGAAAAGGATGGTTCTCCGGCAGAGTCGCCTGAAAAAATGTTTTCAGCGATCAGACGTTATACGGTGCTGCAGCTGAAGCAAGTGGTAGCAGCTAATATTTCTTCGGCAAAGGAAAGTACGGCAGAGTTTAAAAGGCTTGAGTTGGATTATGAGAAGCTTGGGGAGGTGAGTGATGCTGTGCAGCAGGTACTTAAGGGCTGCTCTTTGATGCGCTACCTGGTAGGTAAGGCGATGACAACCGGGTACCTGGCACATTTTGAACGAATGTCAGTTTTGTATGTCTTTGGTCATCTGGGAGAAGCCGGGGAAGAATTTGTCCACACAGTAATGCGCTTTACGATAAATTATCAGTATGCAGTAACTCAGAAATTTGTTGGAAAACTTCTTTCCAAACCGATCAGCTGCATCAAACTGCGTGAACAATATAAATCTATTACGGCGGAGTATGGGTGCAATTGTGTGTTTGAAAAGACAAAAAACTGTTATCCATCACCTGTTATTCACGCATTAAAAAACAGTAGTGAGAGTGACAGCACAGTTACAATTCCCACTAGCAGAACCATCAGCAAGGAAAAGCAGCAGGGGATGTACCAGGAGATGAATGTTCATGCTCAGGTACAGGAGCTTGCCGGAAAAATTGTGGAATTGAAAAAGCAGAAACGCGGTCTGGATAAAACGATAGAGAAGACGGAGAAAGCGCTTTGCAGAATCTTTGATTCTGCAAATACAGACTGTATGGAAGTGGACATGGGACTGCTGGTGCGCAGGAAACATGAGGGAGGATATGAGTGGCTGATTGAAATTTGATATTTGAATTTAAGGAAAATATAAGATGGAAATGCCCCTTTTCCAGGATATCAGAATTATGCGCCGGGCGATGGAGGATATGAGGAACCAGACATCGGAAGAAAGAGCGAGAAATTCTGCTAAAGGAATGTTGGCAGATGAGATATTGACACTTGAGAAGGTTGCTGAGTATGCTCTCTTTTTGAGAAAGTGAAAAAATTGAAAACAGATTGTACAGTATAAATGAAACCGCAGGCCGGGAATCTGAAAAAAGGTTCCTGGTTTTGTTTTTTGCCTTGAAATGTGAATTTTTTGTGAGGTTGATGACAATAACAGATTCTATATCTGCTGGAATAGCAGTAGTTGTTAAGAAGTTTCATTTTTATGAAATCACTGTTTCGCAAAAAGTGACTGCAGGTTCTATCTGAAACTGGAGAGTGGATTTATACTTTTTACATACCACAAGGAGAACAGAAAAAATGAAGACAAACATTAAGCAGAAACTGTCAATTAAAATTCAGGAAACATATGGTCTGGAGAAAAACAATGCACAGAACAAAGCAATTGGGGTTTTACCCTGGCAGACGCGGAGGTAGTCTGGAATGAGTGAGGCAGAGAATTGAGAGGTGGAACGTGAAGAGAAAAATATTAAAAAGTGGTATTTGTGCAATCTTCTTTTTTGTAGGGTTTGTCTGGCTTCATACTTTTATTCGTATGAATAGTTATGGAAGCAGCAACGGTGTTTTCGGATATATTGTTCCTGCACTGTGCACGATGATTGGAACTATCTTTTCTTATTGGTGTATCATAGGATCCTTTGATGATTCTGTTGAGGAAAGGTTTGACATCGATAGCCAGAAATGTATGGTTGCATCAGGAATGTTGTGCTTGATTTTATTGACAGCACTTATTCTGGAACTTAGTTGTGACAGTTTCTCGGTGTATGGAGACAAAGAAATCAGGCTTTGGATATTCGAAATACCCAAAAAGTATCTTTTCGATGTTGAGGCAATTATTTTTTTTCCCTTATCCGTAGAAGTGATTTTTAAGGCAATGAGGAAAGAAGAATTTTCAAGAAGGAGTACTGTATTTGCTTGTCTTCAGATTTTTAGCCTGTCCGTGGCAGAGTATTTAGTTTTTTATGCGATGGCTAATATATGGCTTGTGGACCTGGCGGTGCTGAATATTGTTACGCTGTCAGTTGCAATACATAAATACGTATGGAATAGTAACCTGGTTAGGAAAGGGAATATTGTTGGATTTATTCTGCTGTATGTTTTGATTTGGATTACAGGATTACATCTCCTTGGGCGTGGGAGTAAAGATATTGCGAGCTATATGTACAGAGGGGATTGGGACGAATATACAGAATATGTAAGCGTGTTGGTGAGAAATGCTTCTTTTTTCGGCACATCCGGTAAGTTGACAGGAATGGAATCCGTTCGTGAATGGTTGTATAACCAAAGCAATTTTATTCAGCAGCTATTATATTATGGAGGATGGTCATCTGTAATTGGACTATTGGCTTTTATGACAGGGTTTTTGGTTACAGCTTTCAAAATGTTGGGGAAGCGGCATTTTCAGATACACAGACATCAGGTAATCTATATGACCGCTTTTGGGATGTTTGTGAGCCGTACCGTAATGGGTTCTTTGTATGCCTTTGCGCTGGTTCCATATCCGGTGGCATTGCCATTTGCAGGAACAACAGGAATTATCACGGACAGTATTGCCTTTGCGTTGCTTCTGATCTGCATGTGGGAATGTTATCAGATAGATAAAATTGAAAGCTGCAGATTGGCAGACGCTGCAGAATTTCTGGAAGAAAATATAGAATATACCGTATTAAAGAAGGGTGGTGGCGGAGATTGCGATGAAGAGGGGGATATGGATACAGTGATCGTCCAGGGAAAAGAAAAGCAAGTTTGTTGCACGGCTGTGTGGTTTGAGTGTTTTCCGGAAGAATATGCTGTTTTTAAGCCGCAGGGTATCAATAATGAAGTCTTTATACTGAAAAATGAAGAAAAAGATGTATGGAAGCCAGTAAATGATGAAGGAATTATGCAAGCTGTATTTTGTGAGTATGTCGAAAGTTTGATTCCGGATTGCGTGGAGGTGGGTTATGAAACAGAGGATTCTGAATATTAAAAAATTTTTATTGGACAATAAGTGGCTTCTGGCTGTGATACTTATCATTGGGATGTTGGCATTTAGCAAGATGTGGTCATGGAGTTTCAGGATGCTTACAAACAACAGGGAAGCGGTAAATAATTTATTAGAAGAAGATTCTTCGGAAGAACAATTTGATGAGGTTGAAAATACCAGCTGAAATATCCAACATATGGACGAATGGGCATTTCAATCAGGAACGGTAGTGGCTGTACATAAGTCAGCAAAAGAGAGATTATGAGGAAAACATTATGGATAAGAAAAAAGAGATATTAAAGATGAATGATACTTTTAACGAGGAGGATATACCCAAATATATTAAGTCATATATGTTTATCAAGGGATTTTCCGTTGCCAAAAATCTGAAACAGACGATTGTAGCATTATCCGTGGCCCGTCATTTCCATGAAGGGCAGTACCGTAAGGATGGAATGCCGTATATTATTCATCCATTAAAAGTTTGTTCAACTCTGATCAATTATGGAGTGGATGATGACATTACGCTTGCGGCGGCTCTGCTGCATGATGTGTTAGAAGATTGTGCGGATAAACTGCCGCTTAAGGGACAGGAGTTGGTTACAGAGTATCACATTGACAAAGAGGTATTAAGTATCATCACCCTTTTAACAAAAGAACCGGGTCTGGATCGGCATGAACTGAACATTTATTTTAAGGCGATAGAGGGAAACTGTAAAGCAGCGCTGATTAAACTCAGTGACCGGCTCCATAACAGTGCAACTCTTTATACCTTTACATTCGAACGAATGAGAAAATATATTCTGGAAACAGATGAATTCCTGATTCCAATGGCATCATACTGCAAGAACTATTATCCGGAGTATACAAATGCATTTACGATTTTGAAGAGTAATATCCATTCACTCAATAATAGTATGCGTATTATGATGGAGAAATTTGATAAGGAAAATGCAACAACTTCTGTGGAAATAGCAAATGGCGTTAATGGAAGTAACAAATGAATGAGAAGGTTTGAAGAGATAGGGGAAGTCGGTGAATATATGATTTTCCCTTATTTCAATGCTTTATTTTATTGAAGAAAATAGTGCTGTATGGTATGATTATAAAAATTGAAAGTAAAGTATGAGAAATTCCAGGGCATTGAAGTGGCACAGGAAGGAAAGAAAGCATTAAAAGTAGATTTGTTGGCAAAACTGAAATACGCGAGGTGACTGAAATGCCATTGACAAAAATTGAAGCAGAGAATTTTACAGTATTTGAACAGATGACCATTCCTTTTTGTAAAGGATTGAATGTACTGGTTGGAGAAAATGGTGTAGGAAAAACACATATTATGAAAGTGGCTTATGCAGCGTGTCAGGCATCGAAGCATGTTGTTTCCTTTTCTCAGAAGACGGTGATGTTGTTTCGCCCGGATCAGTCCAGTATCGGCAGGCTTGTCAATCGGAATAAGAATGGCAGTAATACAGCGAACGTATCAGTGGAGTCCGATACAGCTAAGATCAGTATGTCATTTTCTACGAAAACAAGAAAATGGGATGCGGAGATCAAAGCAGAAGAAAAATGGGAAAAACAGATGTCTGATCTGACCAGTGTGTTTATTCCGGCAAAGGAGATATTATCCAATGCATGGAATCTGGATGCTGCTGTGAAAATGGGAAATGTAGAATTTGATGATACCTATCTCGATATCATTGCTGCTGCAAAGATTGACATTTCAAGAGGCGTGGATTCTGCAGCAAGGAAAAAATATCTGGACATTTTACAGAAAATCAGCAGTGGAAAAGTGACACTGCAGGATGACCGATTTTATCTGAAACCGGGAACACAGGCAAAGCTGGAATTCAATCTGGTAGCAGAGGGATTGAGAAAGATTGCTCTGTTGTGGCAGTTGATTAAAAATGGAACATTGGAAAAAGGATCTGTGTTGTTCTGGGATGAACCGGAAGCAAATATTAATCCCAAGTATATTCCGATTCTGGCAGAATTGTTAATTATGTTGGAAAGTGAAGGAGTTCAGATTTTTGTTTCCACACATGATTATTTTCTGTCAAAATATATTGAAGTAAAGCGGAGCAAAGACAGCAGCATTCAGTATATCTCTCTGTATAAGGACGAGAATGATAAAGTACAGTGCGAGACTGCAAAAGAATTTGAGCTGCTGGAGCATAATGCGATCATGGATACGTTCCGACAGCTTTACAGAGAAGAAATCGGGGTGGTACTGAAGTGAAGGTAATCACAGAATCAGGGATGAATTTTGGAAAATTCGAGGATGAGGACGTATTTCATATTGAGAATTCCAAAATATATAAAGATCTCGGTACAGGAATCAAGACGGTTGAATTTGTGTTGAGATATAATGAGAACAGTGTTATTTTTCTGATTTGTTGATTCTTTACAAATTTATCTGGCTGCCCTTATGGGAAAGTATGAGGATACTTCTGATCTGGGAAGAAAGCTACAAAATGTGACCAGTATGCAGGATATACAGTTAAAGTTTATTCTTGTGGTAAAGAATGCAGAAGATATCAGCTGGCTTGCCGGACCACTGGCGGAGCTGAGGGCTCGGCTGCTTAAGATGAGAAAGATATGGAATATTGAGATTGCGGTGCTGAATGAAGAATTGGCGGCAGAGCATAAATTGATATGTCAGAAGTAGGATAAATGGATTTGAAGCATACATAATCTTCATAAAAGTGAATAATCGGAGAGATCATCCGCTTAGCAGTAAAATCTGCTAAGTGGATTTTTTGAACATAGCCATACTTCATGAACAAGACCGGATGTGGAAGAAACCCCTTGACATTTCTCCAATTTGCGCATAATATGTTTCATAGCGAACAGTTCCAACCCAAACAGTTCGCTAATAAACTGTTTTGTGACAAATGAATCAGGAGGCGGTTATGAAGCAAGAGGTGAAGCTTGGATTCGAAATCCGTACGCTGGACAATATGCTGCGGCGAAATTTTATAACCTCAGTAAAAGAAAGCGGATTGGATGAGGTGACGGTCATGCATGGCTGGATCATCGGTTATCTGTACAACAACAGGGAAAAAGACATCTATCAGAAGGATATCGAGTCTCATTTTTCCATTGGACGTTCCACGGTGACGAATATCCTGAAATTGATGGAGAAAAAAGGATACCTGCTGAGGGAGTCAGTAAGCAGCGATGCAAGATTGAAGCGGCTGAAGCTGACGGAAAAGGGAATCCGACTGCACGAGGATACAAAGCGGCTGCTGGATCGTCTGGATGCGAAGACGATAGAAGGAATTGAGCAAGAGGAATTGTCATCCTTTTACGCTACGATTGCCAGGCTGAAGAAAAATCTTGAAAAGCAGCGGATGGGAAAAGGCTGCGTTTCCGTATCCTGCATATGCCAGGAGGAAGAAGACAGGGAGGAATAAGATGCTTAAAACATTGGCAAAACAAGTAAAGGAATTCAAAAAAGATTCCATACTGACACCACTGTTTATGATTCTGGAGGTCATCATGGAGACGGCGATTCCGTTTCTGATGGCATCGATTATTGACGACGGTGTTAACAAGGGGGATCTGCACCATATCTATGTGGTAGGAGGCTGGATGGTGGCAGCGGCGGCTGTGGGACTGCTCGCCGGTATGTTGGGCGGAAAGTATGGAGCACGGGCATCCACCGGATTTGCACGGAATTTAAGGGAAGCGATGTTCCGGAACATCCAGAACTTCTCATTTTCCAATATTGATAAATTCAGCACTGCCGGTCTGGTGACACGTATGACAACGGATGTTACCAACCTGCAGAATGCTTACCAGATGATCTTACGTATGTTTACCCGGGCGCCTGCCAGTCTGCTCTGTGCGATGTTTATGGCATTTCAGATTAATGTCAGATTGGCAAGTATCTACCTTGCGGCGGTTATTTTGCTGGGGACAATTCTGTTCCTGATCATGAATAACGCTACAAAGTATTTTCAGCAGGCATTTCCAAAATACGATGACATGAATGCATCTGTGCAGGAGAATGTCTCTGCGATCCGTGTTGTCAAGGCTTATGTCCGGGAGGATCACGAGATTTCCAAATTCCGTAAGACCAGCCATAATATCTATAAGATTTTTGTCAAAGCAGAGTGTAATCTGGTATATAATGCACCTCTTATGCAGTTTACGGTATATACCTGTATTTTGCTGATCAGTTGGCTGGGTGCAAAAATGATTGTAACGGACGCGCTGACCACAGGAGAATTGATGAGTCTGTTAGCTTATTGTATGAATATTCTGATGAGCCTGATGATGCTGTCTATGGTATTTGTTATGATTACCATGAGTATGGCAAGTGCAAAGCGTATTGCAGAAGTATTAAATGAAACCAGTGATCTTCAGAATCCGGAACAGCCAAAGACAGAGATTCCAGACGGAAGTATTGAGTTTCGGCATGTGGATTTTGCGTATAAGCAGGATAGTAAAGAGCCGGTACTGAAAGATGTGAATCTGAAAATCAACTCCGGTGAGACCATCGGTGTGATCGGAGGAACCGGAAGTGCAAAGACCAGTCTGGTTAATCTGATCAGCCGTCTTTATGATGTGACGGCAGGGGAGGTACTGGTAGGCGGCAGAGATGTACGGGAATACGATATGGAAGCTTTAAGAAATCAGGTATCTGTCGTATTGCAGAAAAATGTCCTGTTCTCAGGAACGATTCTTGACAATCTGCGCTGGGGTGATAAAGAAGCCAGCCAGGAGGAATGCGAACGGGCGTGCAGATTGGCGTGTGCAGATGAATTTATTGAGAAAATGCCGGACGGGTACAATACGTATATTGAGCAGGGCGGAAGCAACGTCTCAGGAGGACAGAAGCAGAGGCTTTGTATCGCCAGAGCATTGCTGAAAAAGCCAAAAATTTTGATTTTGGATGACAGTACCAGTGCTGTGGATACGGCGACAGACGCTAAGATCCGTAAGGCATTTGCCGAGGAAATTCCGGATACGACCAAATTGATCATTGCACAGCGTATTTCCAGTGTACAGAATGCGGACCGTATTATTGTGATGGATGAAGGACGGGTCCATGGTTTCGGTACCCATGAGGAGCTGTTATCCTCCAATGAGATATACCGCGAGGTTTACGAATCGCAGACCAGAGGCGGCGGAGATTTTGATGAAAAGGCAGGTGCGTAAGATGGCTGGAGGAATGATGAACAACAAACGAATGCGCGGAATGAAGAGTGAAGCGAAAAATCCGCTTCAAACCTTTACGAGACTGATGAAATATGTACTGAAGAATTATGGGGGTTTGTACGGAATCGTCGTGGTGCTGATCGTCGTGGGTGTTCTTGCAAATGTGCAGGGAACCATGTTCACCAAAAATCTGATTGATGATTATATTACCCCGATGCTGACAGCGGAAACACCGGATTTCGGACCATTGGCAGCAGCCATCGGAAGGGTGGCAATCTTTTATGCCATCGGAATCCTTTCCGTATATACGTATAACCGGATTATGGTAAATATCACACAGGGAACCCTGGAGAAGCTGAGAGATGATCTGTTCTCCCATATGGAGAAGCTTCCAATCAAGTATTTTGATACTCATGCTCACGGTGACATCATGTCCATCTATACCAACGATATTGATACGCTGCGGCAGATGATCAGCCAGAGTATTCCTCAGGTATTGAACAGTGCAATCACCATTGTGAGCGTTTTTATCAGTATGATCATCTTAAGTATTCCTTTAACGATTGTGACACTGATCATGGTGACAATTATGCTGGTCTCTACGAAAAAACTGGCAGGGATGAGCGGTAAATATTTTATGCAGCAGCAGATAGATCTTGGTAAGGTCAATGGTTATATTGAAGAAATGATGGATGGTCAGAAGGTTGTAAAGGTGTTCTGTCATGAAGAAGAAAGCATAGCACGGTTTCAGGAGTTGAATGATAAGCTTTTTGAAAGTGCCGATAAAGCAAATACATTTGCAAATGTACTTGCGCCTGTCAATGCACAGTTGGGTAATATCAGTTATGTTCTCTGTGCGATTGTGGGCGGTGCTTTGGCATTGAATCATGTAGGTGGTCTGACACTGGGCGCTTTGGCAAGTTTTCTGACATTCAACAAGAGCTTTAGTATGCCGATTAACCAGGTGAGCCAGCAGCTGAATGCAATTGTCATGGCGATGGCGGGAGCAGAGCGAATCTTCAGTCTGCTGGATGAGAAACCGGAAGTGGATGATGGCTATGTAACACTGGTCAATGCCAGAGACGAGCAGGGAAAACTTGTGGAGAGTGATGTCAGAACCGGAATCTGGGCATGGAAGCATGTGCATCAGGCGGACGGTTCTGTGGATTATGTTCGGCTGCAGGGAGATGTGGTGTTCAATGGTGTGGATTTCGGATACGATGACAAGAAGATTGTGCTTCATGATGTGAAGCTTTATGCCGAGCCGGGACAGAAAATCGCTTTTGTAGGATCAACGGGAGCAGGAAAGACAACAATTACGAACCTGATCAATCGTTTCTATGATATTCAGGACGGGAAGATCCGCTATGACGGAATCAATATCAATAAGATTAAGAAAGATGATCTGCGTCATTCTCTGGGAATTGTATTACAGGATACGCACCTTTTTACCGGAACAGTAAAAGAAAATATCCGTTACGGAAAGCTGGATGCCACCGAAGAGGAGATTATCGCAGCGGCAAAACTGGCCAATGCGGACGGATTTATCCGCCGGCTTCCCAATGGGTATGATACAATGCTGACCGGTGACGGAACGAACTTGAGCCAGGGACAGCGTCAGCTGCTGGCAATCGCAAGGGCCGCAATTGCAGATCCTCCGGTACTGATTCTGGATGAAGCGACCAGTTCCATTGATACCAGAACAGAACGGATTGTACAGGAAGGTATGGACCGATTGATGAAGGGACGTACCACATTTGTAATTGCACATCGATTGTCGACTGTCCGCAATTCCGACTGTATTATGGTACTGGAACAGGGAAGGATTATTGAGCGCGGAACCCACGATCAGTTGATGGAAGAGAAGGGGCGTTATTATCAGCTTTATACGGGAAATGCAATCAGTGCATAGGCAGAGAAGAAAATCTGCAGGATTTGCCAGAAGAGAGTCAGTGATGTGATCATCTGACTGGATAAAAATGAATCATGCCGCTCTGCGGAGCGGCATATTAAAAAAACAGTAGTTAGCGAAAACTAACAAAAAGCACCACAACCTATAACGCCATAGGAGTTGAGGTGAAACCTTATGAAAAGCAGGTTTTGGGCTGTTCAAAAGGAAAATAAAATTTTTAAAATAGAACTGTACAGGAAATCGGGAAAGTGTTATAATCAGTTTATGTAAGGCAGAAAAGCAGTCTGAATGCGAGGCTTTACATATGTTCTGGTCTGCTGAGGCAGCGTTTGAGGTCTTCAGGAGCGTCAAGTTTTCATTAAAATCGGAGTTCTCCGTTTCTTTTTTTCAAAGTAGTTACCATTTTGAAATCATTGATAAGAAGTAAGTATTGCGCAGTTATTCAGAAGTATTGTTCTGGAAAAGTTCTTTCACAGACATGGAATTGTTACACAGAATCAAGCAGAGATTTTCAGTAAAAATTCGGTGTGTTGTGTTCATCAAAATCTATCTTCGTAAATGAATTCCCAACAACATTTAAAGTCACTTAATACAAGCATGTATTTCAGATATGGATGCAGAAAAAGAAACAGACTTCTTCAGCAGACAAACAATGGAAGAATTTGGCAGAAGGAGGTGAAAGATATACAAAGAAATAAGTAAAATTTTAAATTTTTTTTGATAGCTTTAAAAAAATACGAAGGGAGATATTTTAGATGAATATCAGAAACAAGATAAGGCGTACAGGTGCAGTAATACTTGCTGTTTTGTTTGCGGTTCTGCCGATATCAGATCAGTTTGTAGGTGTTGAAGTTCAGGCAGAGGCTGTAGAGATCAGATGTGATGGTTACGCAAAATTCGGCGGAAGGAGCTGCGGAAAATACTTTGTGAACGGGGAAGTGGCTTTTTGTATGGAACATATTAAGGATTCACCGGAGTCCGGTACAGTAGGCGAAGCCAATCCATATTCCAGTGATTTGATTAAGACGATTCTTTATTATGGCTGGGGCGGTCCAGGAAACCTTTATGAAAATGAGGATGAAGGAATTGTAAGGACATCTTTTGCACTCAATTATGTTTATGCTGGAGATCCTGCGCTGACAAACGATGACAGAATAAGCGGTATTGTACTTGCACAGCCGCTGTTGGACTACGCACAGGAACATCTGATCACAGATATGAATATTTCTTTTGAGAAGTCCTCTGTTGAAGGAAAACCTGTGCCGGATGGCTATCTTCAGACAGAAGAAATTCATATACAGGGCGATCCAAGAAATACCATTACCTTTCAGGTACCTGAAAGTGTCAGGATGCACAATCTGACAACAGGGTTTATCGGAAATGGGCAGGTAACGGTGAAAGGCCAGGATACCATATTTTTCACATCCAATGCAGAGGATCATGAAGAGTTTAATACAGGGGAGCTGGTGGGAAGTATGGGACATTATCAGCCGATTTTAATAAAATCCGGTGATTCCGGTAAGCAGGATCTGGGAAAACTGGCACAGATGGATGATTTGCACAGGACAAGTCTGAATGTAACCTGGCCGGAGATACCGGAGATTCGAACAAAGGCATTTGATATTGCTACCGGTGTAAATCAAGGACATCCGATGAAGCAGGTGACAATAAAAGATACGATAAGTTATGAGCATCTGATTCCCGGGACGGAATATACCTTAAGAGGAACACTTAAGGAGAAAACGACAGGGGAATCTTTGAAGCTGAACGGAAATGATATAACAGCAGAGAAGACATTTACAGCGGCAGAAGGCAATGGAACAATTGATCTGGAATTTTCCCTGGAAGGTTTGGAGCTTGCCGGTAAGGCGATTGTAGTATTTGAAAAGTTGTATCAGGGAACTCAGGAAGTTGCAGCGCATGAGGATTTGCAGGACAGTAATCAGACCGTTTTTTATCCGGGGGTTCAGGTCATAACGTCAGCCGGTGATATGGAGACTGAGATTCATGAGGCGTTTCCCAATGAAAATACAGTACTGCGGGATATCATTTCCTATACCAATCTGATTCCGGAAAATAAGTATACAGTAAAGGGCACGTTGATGGATAAAAGTACCGGAAAGCCATTGAAGATCAACGGCGCTGCAGTGACAGCAGAAAAAACATTTCAGGCTAAAGCAGCGAACGGAAGTGAGGAAATAGAATTTTATCTGGACAGCAGCAATCTTGCCGGGAAAGATCTTGTTGTTTTTGAAAAATTATACTTTGGCGGACAGGAGATTGCCGCCCATGAAGATCTGCAGGATGCCGGGCAGACGATAACCATGAAGAAGGTTGAAATCCGAACTTCTGCAAGGGATACGGAATCGTTGACAAATGCAGCATATGTCAGCGAACATGCGGTACTTGAGGATGAAATTACTTATACAAACCTGATTGCCGGAAAAGAGTATACGATTAAAGGGCTATTGATGGATAAGCAAACGGGTGAGCCATTGAAGAAGAACGGGAATGCCATAACAGCAGAAAAAACATTTACAGCAGATCAGGAAAATGGAGTCGTGAAGGTTGAATTTGCTTTTGATGGAAATGAACTGAAGGGAAAGGAACTTGTAGTATTCGAACATCTGCTGTATAAAGGAAGAGAGATTGCCGTTCATGCGGATCTGAGTGACGAGGGTCAGACAATATCCTTCTGTAATCCGGAATTGAAAACGACAGCTGCAGATAAGCGTACCGGCACACACAATGTAAAAGTCGCCGATTCTGTCACGATCACAGATAAAGTTACCTATAGTGGTCTGATCGCAGGGAAGGAGTATGTGATCAGAGGCGTTTTGCAGAATAAAGATACCGGGAAGCCGCTATTGGTCAACGGGAAGCAAGTGGAAGCAGAGAAACTTTTTCATGCAGAAGAGGAAACCGGCAGTGTGGAGTTGGAATTTACATTTGACGCATCAGCGCTTTCAGGAAGGAGTGTGGTGGTGTTTGAAAAGTTGTTCTATGAAGGGCGTGAGATTGCTGCTCATGAGGAATTAGAGGATAAGAATCAGACGGTAACTTTCCTGAAGGAAAGGGAGATTTTAAAGGTGGATGCGCCGAAAACAGGCGACAGAACACGGCTGGGAGTTTTTACATTTCTGATGTCTGGTTTTCTGGGAATTAGCTTTGTGCTTATAAGGGCGAAGAAAGCAGGAAAACGGAAGTCTGTATATGCCAAGTGGCAGGAGCAAAGGGAGCGGACCCCTTAAGTGTTGGCGAAAAATACCGCCCATTTTCCTCGGTCTTAGGAGCATGGGCGGCAGCAGTCAGATATTAAGTTGTGAGAAGTCAATGGAAAGATCAGGATGGATACCGGCTTTGACTGTATCAGTGAAGGTATAGTCTCCGGTATCTTCCGTTTCAAAGTTGTAAACCAGTATTCGATTTTTGTCCGGATCAACAATCCAGTATTCCCGGACATCGGCAGAACGATATTTAAAAAGTTTGGTGAGATAATCCATTCGTCTGCTGCCAGGCGAGACAATTTCAATGATCCAGTCTGGAACACCGGTACAGCCTTTATCTGTGAGTTTGCTTTTATCGCATATAACGCTGATATCCGGTTCCACATAGTTTTTATCATCTGTATTCAGAAAAACGGCAAATGGCGCGATATAAGGTTTGAAGGAACCGCCTTTATTTACAATATAGTTACGGATAATCGAAAATAGTTCGCCGGCGATTTCCTGATGTTTTCTGCTTGGCGGAGCCATGTAATAGATACGTCCGTCAATGAGTTCGGCTCTGGTGCCTTCCGGGAGTGTATAGATATCATTTGTCGTGTAGAGTCTTTCCTGTGGTAATGGCATGGTAACACATCCTTTTATATGCGTCGCTAAAATTGTGATCTTCTTTTAGTATGATTTGATTATAGCATAGTGATGTGGTATAAAAAAAGTTGACACCCCATTCTCAAGGATTTGAGATATAATCT
>UQAW01000035.1 GCA_900539175.1 uncultured Lachnospiraceae bacterium | reverse complement strand
TATAGCAAATTTTTTCAGCACTGTAAAGTATTGTTACTAACCGGATGAAGTACTAGGAATGTATTTGACAACTCTGAAAAAACTAAAAAGCAGATTTTATAAGATAAAAGGAGGAAGGACTTTATGAAAACAAGAATGATTGGGAGAGATTTGGAAGTATCTGCTGTCGGATTAGGCTGTATGGGTATGACCCATGCCTACGGAGCGCCAGCAGATAAGCGGGAGATGACAGAGCTGATTGCACAGGCTGTAGATCAGGGCTGCACGTTTTTTGACACGGCGGAAACCTACGGAACGCGGGAATGCCCACATGATAATGAGGAACTGGTGGGAGCGGCTCTGAAGCCCTACCGGGATAAGGTGGTCATTGCCACCAAGTTTGGCATTCATTTTGACTGGAGCAGTGAGGCGGTCAATCTGCCGGTCATGGTGGATTCCCGTCCGGAAGTGATTCGGGCTTCGGTAGAAGGATCTCTGAAGCGGCTGCAGACCGACCACATTGACCTTTACTATCAGCATAGACTTGACCCGAAGATCCCCATTGAGGAAGTGGCCGGTGTCATGGCGGAGCTGATCCGCGAGGGAAAGATCACCCATTGGGGGCTGTCTGAGGCGAAAGAAGATACCATCCGCCGCGCCCATGCCGTTTGCCCCGTGACTGCAATTCAGAATCGTTATTCCATGATGGCTCGCTGGTATGAGGCTCTGTTCCCGGTATTGGAAGAACTGGGGATTGGCTATGTGGCCTTCTCCCCTATGGCCAATGGTCTTTTGAGCGGAAAGTACGGAAAGGATACGGTGTTTGGAGGACATGAGGATTACCGTAGCGTGATGCCTCAGTATCAGCCGGAAAATATCGAACGCAACCGGGAACTTTTGGAATTGCTGCAAAACACGGCGGAAGAAAAGAATGCTACGCCTGCTCAGATCTCGCTGGCGTGGATGCTGTGCAAAAAACCCTATATTGTACCGATTCCCGGTACCCGCAAGCCGGAGCGCCTGACGGAGAATCTGGGAGCCGCAGATGTAGAGCTGACCGCCGCAGAGGTAGCTGCGCTGGATGCTGCACTGGATCGGATTCCTATGTCTGAGGTATATGGCGGCGCTCCTGTAATTCAGAAGTAACCGCTATCATAAGCAAAAATACTAATAGGAGGAATTTCACTATGCGTAAAAATTTTGGAGCAAAACCATGGTTCTATCCCCTGCCGGTACTGATGATTGGCACCTATGATGAGGATGGTACGCCGGATGCCATGAATGCCGCCTGGGGCGGCCTGTATGATGCGGATAAGATTGTTCTCTGCTTGAGCGAAGGACACAAGACCACCACGAACATTAAGATGAAGGGTGCATTTACCGTCAGCTTTGCCGATGCTGTCCATGTGACGGAGGCGGATTATGTGGGAATGGAGTCTGCTAATCAAGTGAAAGACAAACTGGCCAAGGCTGGCCTGCACACATTGAAAAGTGAGTATGTGGATGCACCCATCATCGACGAGTTTCCGCTGACACTGGAATGCAGGCTGCTGAAAATGACTGAGGATGGGAACATCATTGGTCAGATTGTGAATGTCAGCGCAGATGAGAGAATTATCGGAGAAGATGGGAAGATTGATGCTTCCCTGCTCCAGGCAATTTCTTTTGACCCGGTACACAATGTTTATTTGAAACTGGGGGAAAAGGTGGGCAATGCTTTTCAGGACGGAGCAAAACTGAAATAATTCTCAGCAAAAAGCCGCCGCTATGGTATTATCCATGCGGCGGTACTCTATATAATCTGGTTTAATCCTTTCATATTTCGACAGTTTCAGAAATGCTATTAAATACGCAGACAAACCGGAAGTTATAAATCAACAATCTCGCAGACAATTTCATCTATGTCTTTCGTGCTTACATCAATTTTGTTTTTAGATGTTGGCACACTGTTGTTTTCCCCACGCCCATAGTGCCGCCAATCAAATAAATAGTTTTCATTTTTTATTCCTCAAATCCGGATTTATCAATATCTGCAAACTGAAATTACCTAATTATTTCAGTTTTCTGCAAAATAATGTTCCATTGCATATTCAAAATGCTTATTAAATTTCAGAGCCGCGTTTTTACTTATCTCTAACTCCGGCTTCACCATGTCAAATGCATGCATATCACTTTTATATACATCCATCTCTGCCTCTATACCGACTTTGCACAGATTATCTATATAGGTACATGTTTCTGCATAAAATGGCTCCCCATTTCCCACAAATGTGTACGCTGGCGGCAGATGAGAATAATCAGTCTGTCTTGCTGGAGCGGCATAAGGTGATACTTTCTTCTTGACATTTTTCCTTAAATAAATCTGGAAATAACTTGTACATCGTCTCGTTACCTTTTCTGCTTTATGTTTCCGCTGCTGATTAATTTGTAAAATTCCGATTTATTGCCTTACTATTTAATATATTTATCATATTGCCTGTTGTTCTTCAAGCTGTTTTCAGCCTTATTTGTGCAAAGATTATCTGCCCTGTCGTGGCATTTCCATTTCCTAATTTTCATTAAAATCACTCTGACGGCTGAATTCCCGCCAATCTGCATATTCCTTCTGACGGTCTGACATAACTGTTTCTGCAAATCGTACCGCATCAGTCCCAAGCAACAGAAGGAACGGAGGGTTATCCGCTTCAATGGCTTTTATGATGCACAGTGCACCCTTGTCCGGGTTGTCCGGCTGTGTACCGTGAGATAAGTCCTTGCCAATTCGCCGGGCACCGGCAGTTCCCTCGTAAATTCATATAGGCTTTCGGGCTTTCGCGCGGTAACAATCGCCCGGTCTCCCTGCTCCAGAACCTTGCGGGCAATGCTGCGCCCCAGACCGCTGGAGCAGCCTGTAATCAACCATGTTTTCATGCTGTTTCCTCCTCATGTTTTCTTTCTATTTTAGCACGATCTGAAAAAAGAAGAAGTCCCGAAAAGTTGTGCGGCATATACCTTTGACTTATAACTGCATAACGAACAGAGACTTCTGTTTTGGGTCTAAAATCAGTAAAATGGAATCAGAAAATAAAAGCGCTACAAGAATGAAAGGATCAACATGAAAAAAAGAAAAAAGAGAGTATTTGTCATAGCCGCGCTGGTTGTTCTGCTTGGTATCGGATGGTGGTATCTGTTCCTTGGCAGCCGGATTACTGATGGCAGCAGCGAGATAATAGCCGGAGAGGATGGAACCCGCTCTCTGGTTGTATATTTTTCCAGAACTGGGGAAATACCGAATACCGTGGACGCTGTCGCATCTGCGACGCCAAATTCCAATCAGGCCGTGGACGGCAGCGATACGGAAGCTGCTGCGAAAATGATTCAGGATCTTACCGGGGCCGACCTGTATCAAATTCGGACAGACCGATATTACCGCAGTGCCTTCTGGGGAACGGCTGCTACTGCATGGATAGAAGAAACTCTGAATTTGAGACCGGGACTGGCTGCACAGCCTGAGGATCTGGATGACTATGATGTCATTTATGTGGGTTATCCGATCTGGTGGTTTAATGCGCCTATGGCAATCGGGAGTTTTTTGGAAAGCTATGATTTGACAGGAAAGACCATTGTGCCTTTCTGTACCAGCTCTGATAACGGGATTGATGTCAGCATGGACTATATCCGTGATGTTTCAGACGGAGCGACGGTTTTGGATGGTTATCGCGTCCATAATTCCAGTTTAGAAGATGTGGCGGAGTGGCTCACCCGCATTGGTATGCTGGAGCAAACAGACGGGGCCGATGCGGCAGACAGCGAACAGACAGAACCGGAAGAAAGCGCCCTTGGCTATATTACGGAGGGGACTGAAAGATACCGGAGCTTTGTCATCGACAACGTGTTCCATTCTGTCAGTGATGGCGATATCCATTACAATGTCTATATCCCGGAAAGCTATGACGGTAGTGAACCCTATGCTCTGTATTTTACTCTGCCGGGCTATGAAGGACTGTATTTTCAAGGAGTCGCCGCAAACATACAGTCTGAGGAATTCGGTTTTGAAGCGCAGAAATACAACGAAAAGATGATTATTGTTGCCCCGCAGCTCAGTGATTGGGGCGAGACATCTGCTAATCAGACCATCGCATTGGTGGAATATTTTCTGGAAGCGTACAACATTGACCAAACGAAGGTGTATGGCAACGGCTTTTCCGGCGGCGGAGAAACCATGTCTCAGGTAATGGGTAAACGGCCCGATCTGTTTACTGCCTATCTGCAGGTCAGTTCTCAGTGGGATGGAGAATTTGAACCCGTCGTAGAACAGCGGCTGCCGGTGTATTTTGCCATTGGCAGGAATGACGAATACTATGGTCCGAAACCCACACAGGAGGCTTATGATACGCTTCATTCTTTATACGAGCAGCAGGGATTGACGGATGCGGAAATTGACGAGCTGCTGGTGTTAGATGTGAAGGAGCATGGATATTTTACCCAACGGGGTATGTCTAACGAACATGGGGGCGGCGGTCTGTTCGCCTATGATGAGGAAATCATGGGATGGCTGTTTTCCCATTGACAGGGATATGTTAGGAGACATTCTGAATGAGAAAATTAGCAGTTGTTTTGTTTTGCATATTGCTGATGGGTACCATTTCCGGATGCAGCAGCGATTATGAGTGGGTAATGAACGCGGAAGAGTTGGAAGAATCGCAGACCACAGGTTCCAATGTGCTGATTGCCTATTTTTCCGTGCCGGAGGCTGTGGATACTACAGATGCTATTGCCGGGGCAAGTATTGTGGTAAAGGACGGCGAAAAGCTGGGCAACACAGAGAACATCGCAACACCGAAATTGATACAATGGAAAACCGCAGAAATGCGTGGAAATAAGCCTTTTCCCGGATTCTGCGGTTTTATTTTTTTGCTTTTGAGCCTTTTCCCGGTTGCGGGGACTGTTCCGTTTTCCGATTTTGCACCTCTTTTTAACGATAGCAGTAATCGTTAAAAGGTTTGAATAGGGGAATTGTGACTGAAAGCCTTTATTTCTATATTTGTTCCCTTAAGGCAAAATCAAAAGATTTCCTAACTGTTTGGACATGAACATTTTTCAGGCTATAAAGCCGAAAATAAAGATATAAACTCTTTTTTATTCTCTACTTTACAGACAAGATGATAAGTTACGGTTGCTTCCTCATCTGAAATCGGCACATTGATGCGTCCAGGAGCCACTTCGATATATTTTTCAGCCAGATCAGAGGTAAAAGAAGCCAGAGAGGATGCCTGCACCAACTCATTAAAGTCGAAACGGTCGCTTTGTGTCAAAAAACGTGAATCAGGCATCTTTTTGGTCTGTACAAAGTTCCAAAAGCCGATATCAGACATTAAGAGAATGTTTTCACCATTCATTTCTGCAAAAGACAGGCTTTTTCTTCTGGAATATCTATGGCCTTTCGGCAGGGCAAACATCAGGGATTCTTTGCCGCATTCTTTGCAACAATACTGTTTTCCCTCTGGTTTTTCATTTACAGCGATAAGTTGGTATATATTGCTTTCAAGCCCCGCCAGGAGCCGTCTGCATTCATCCGTTTCAGTCTGCAATGCCATGTGTGGGTATAGGTTGGATAAAAGTGGCGCAAGTCGCCAGACAGGAGCAGGAGCGCAGACACCAAGAACAATAGTACGGTTTCGCCTGTCAAATTCCCTTGCTTTTACTGTAAGGGAATCTGCATCTTCAAGGAGTTTTTGTGTCAGTCCCAGTACATATTCCCCGTTCCCGTTTAGTTCAAGCCTGTTCTTTTTTCTAACGAAAAGAGTAACGCCCAGATCGTCTTCCAATTTTTTCATATTCCGGCTTAATGCAGGCTGTGAAAGATGCAGAATTTCAGCAGCTTCTGATAGTGTTCCGGCGTTTGCAAATGCCGCAAATTGGCGAAGTTCATACAGCTCAATCATGATTATCACCTTTCAGTATCAATAATATTTATAGAAGTATTCGCTATCCGTATTGTACTTTTTCGATAAAACATCATATAATTCAAATAGAAATACGGAATTGCAGTAAATTTGTGTTTCTTGAAATATCAATATTTATTATAACAGAAAAAGAATTTTTTTCAATCTGACTCAAGAAAATCGGTGCAATGAATAGTAGAGGAGTTGGGAAACCATTTTATTCAACCACTATTTAGAATGATCCAGAGAAGGAGGATTTTATCAAATGGAATATTTAACTTTGTCGAATGGAGTGGAAATGCCGTTGGAAGGATTTGGCGTATTTCAGGTGCCTGATCCGGCGGAGTGCAGGCAGGCTGTTTTAGATGCGATCAGAACAGGGTATCGTTTGATTGATACGGCTGCGCTTTACATGAATGAGGAGGCGGTCGGAGCGGCCGTCAAAGAGGCTATTGATACAGGGCTTGTTACAAGGGAAGAACTGTTCATCACAACAAAACTCTGGTGCAGCGATGCAAGCTATGATGGAGCAAAGAAAGCATTTGAACGGTCTATGAAGAAACTTGGCCTTGACTATCTTGACCTCTACCTGATCCACCAGCCTTATGGGGACGTTTATGGTGCATGGAGAGCGATGACAGAACTTTACAATGAGAAGAAAATACGCGCGGTCGGTGTTTCTAATTTCTATGTAGGAAAGTTCACGGAGTTTGCAGAGATCGTGGATTTAAAACCGATGGTCAACCAGATAGAATTCCATCCGTTTTATGCACAATATAATGCGATTGAGAATATGAAGCAGTACGGATGCCAGCCGCAGGCGTGGGGGCCGCTTGCCGAGGGCAAGCATGGTATTTTCACGCATCCCGTTCTGACAGAAGTCGGGAAGAAATATGGAAAATCTGCGGCACAGATTGCGCTCAAATGGAATGTGCAGAGGGGTGTGTCAGTTTTACCGAAATCCGTCCATAAAGAGAGGATGGAACAAAATTTTGATATTTGGGATTTCACGCTTTCTGATGAAGATATGAAAAAAGTGGATGGCCTTGACCTTGGCCATAGCGAGATCATTGACCATAATGATCCCGGCATTGTAAAATATATTCTTTCCGCAACAACGGATTAAAAGCGCTGAGGCTACGAAGGAACTTTTATGATTTATAAGCAGTTTCAGGATATAAAACTTTCCCGGCTGGGTATGGGCAATATGCGCCTGCCAATGAACCGGGGGCGGATTGACAGACAGAAGGCACAGGAAATTATAGATTATGCCATGGCGCGGGGGATTAACTATTACGACACAGCCTATGTTTATCATCAGGGGGAATCAGAGTCTTTTTTGGGAGAAGCCTTGAGGAAATTCCGGCGTGAGGACTATTATCTGGCAACCAAGTTTTATGTGATGGCAAACCCTGATATTGAGATTCCCGCATAGATGAACCTTTATAATGAACTGTCGCTCACCAAAGACAGAAAAATGTGGGAAGATGCATTGCAGAAAGGAATTTGCCCTTCCGCCTGTATTGCCTGCGGACAGTGTATGTCGCATTGCCCACAGAACATCAATGTTCCCGGATATCTAAAGAAACTGTGGTAACAGAGGTTTACACAAAGAATGGGGATACACTAAAGCTGGCATCCTTATCTTATACAAGGATCAACTATTAAATCATTTCTGGGAAAGAATGGAGGATTATATCATGGAATTTACAACATTAAACAATGGAATCAAAATGCCAATGGAAGGATTTGGAGTGTTTCAGGTGCCTGATCCTGCGCAGTGTGATCAGGCCGTTCTGGATGCTATATCATCCGGATACCGCCTGATCGATACAGCGGCAGCCTATATGAACGAGGAGGCGGTCGGGAGTGCAGTCGCTAAATGCGGAGTTCCCCGCAGTGAACTGGTCATCACCACTAAGCTGTGGGTGCAGGATGCCAGCTATGAAGGCGCCAAAGGGGCGATCCAGGCATCTTTAGACAAGCTGGGGCTTGATTATCTTGACCTTTATCTGATACACCAGCCGATTGGTGATTACATTGGTGCTTACCGTGCGATGGAAGAAGCGTATAAGGAGGGAAAACTTAAGGCTATCGGTGTGTGCAACTGTTATCCTCATGTACTTGCGGATATCTGCGAGACAGTCGAAGTGATCCCTGCAGTCAACCAGATAGAGCTGCACCCGTTCTTCCAACAGGAGGATGCGCTTGCCCTGATGAAAGAGTATGGCGTGCAGCCGGAGGCATGGGGGCCGTTTGCGGAAGGGAAGCATGGTATTTTCACAAATCCTGTGCTGACAGAGATCGGAGAAAAATACGGCAAAAGCGCGGCGCAGGTTGTACTGCGCTGGAATACACAGAGGGGTGTCGTAGTCATTCCGAAATCCGTGCATAAAAACCGTATGGAACAGAACATTGATATATGGGACTTCAGCCTGACAGAAGAAGAAATGCAGAGGATTGCTGTACTTGATATGGGGCATAGCGAGATTGTCAATCATTACGCCCCGGCTTTTGTAAAATTGCTGCATGGAATGAAGATACATGATTGATTTCAGGTTATCCTGCAAGTAACTTAAAACGTGCCGCTTCCTAGAGCGTGTTTGAAAATTGCTTTCCGCAAGATGTATTCCACAATTTGTGGGATATTTGGTTCAAATAAGGGAGGCGTAGCGGGCTACGCTGACCGAATTTGGGACAAATAGACCGCAAAGTGGGGGATGCAGATTGCGGTTGTGAGGTGAATGAAATGGTTTTTTATTTTACGGGTACGGGAAACAGCTTATATGTGGCAAAACAGTTAGGTTCGGAACAGGTCAGTATCCCGCAGGCAATACATTACGATGAACTTACATTTGAATCGGAAACAATAGGAGTGGTCTGTCCTGTATATGGACATGAGATGCCGGATATGGTAAAAGGGTTTTTGAGGAAGGCCACTTTTAAAACAGAGTATTTTTACCTGATCCTGACATATGGAAATATCCATGGCGGTGCAGCAGAACTGGCAGAGAATGCGCTGTCAGCCATTGGCAAGAAGGCTGATTACATTAACACTATTAAGATGGTCGATAATTTTCTGCCTGGTTTTGACATGAATGAGCAGATTGCCACAGAACCGGAGAAAAAGGTAGATGAACATATTGCGGCAATTAAGGCTGATATTGATTCACGAAAATGCTGGAAACAGCCAGTCACGCAGGAGGACAGGGACTGGCATCAGCAGTTTCTTGCAAGGCAGACCGGCGGATCAGATGATTTCCTGAAAAAAATGTATCGGGTGACGGATGATTGTATCGGGTGCGGAATCTGTACAAGAGTATGTCCAGCAGGCTGTATCTATCTGGAACGTCAGAAGGCAGTTCATACGATGGAAAACTGCCAGCTATGTATGGCTTGCATCCATCACTGCCCGAAGAATGCCATCCGGCTAAATATGCCGGAAAAGAATCCTGATGCCCGGTATCATAATGAAAATATCAGATTGACAGAAATCGTGGAAGCGAACAACCAGCATCGGTGAATTGCAAAATGGAAAGACAAGGTGTTTGATAATGAAAAAATCAGAGGGACATTTTTATGCATCCAAATGTTCCTCTGTATCCGAAGATACGGCAGCAAGACGTTTGATATCTTCTTCACTGCAGGGATTATCAACCCCGGCATTGATAAAAAGCTGCTCTCCCCAGCGGTAGATCGATATGATGATCGGACAGAGGGATTTTCCCAGATCGGTAAGGGAGTATTCTGTTTTTGGCGGAACGACAGGGTACAGGACTCTTTTTACCTGAGTATTGAAGGTACGGCGGCTACGGTGCGTGTGACACTGGAAGACTGGCACGGGATCGCATTTACAGATTTCCACAGCCTTTTGAAGATCGACGGTGAGTGGAAGATCATTGCAAAGGTATTCCATCAGTATTAAAACAGCAGGGAAATGGGAAAAATGACGGACTGGCTGCTGACCGCATCTGAGCGGCCAATGGCCGGTCCGTTTTTTCAAAATTTTCGGAAAGTGCGGAAGGAGAAGATGCCCATGCAGAAGATACCATTTGTCACAAAGGAAAAACTGGATGAGATCATAAGCCGGTATCCTACGCCGTTTTATATTTATGATGAAAAGGGGATACGGGAAAATGCCAGGGCGCTTAATGAAGCATTTGCATGGAATAAGGGATTTCAGGAGTTTTTTGCGGTAAAAGCGAATCCGAACCCGTTCCTTATCAATATTTTAAGGGAATACGGATTTGGATGCGACTGTTCTTCCCTGACGGAGTTGATGCTTTCCCACGCGATTGGTGTGAAGGGGAAGGATATCATGTTTTCCTCTAATGCAACGCCTGCAGAGGAATTTCAATATGCGAGAAAGATCGGCGCCACGATCAATCTGGATGATTTTACACATATTGAATATCTGGAAAAGGTAACGGGAGGTCTTCCCGATACGATTAGCTGCCGTTATAATCCAGGCGGGGTGTTCCGGATCACTACGGATATCATGGACAGTCCGCAGGACGCAAAATTTGGCTTCACGAAAGGGCAGTTGTTGGAAGGGTTTAAAATCCTGAAGGAAAAGGGTGTGAAAAGATTTGGGATCCATGCATTCCTTGCCAGCAATACAGTGACCAATGAGTATTATCCCATGCTTGCCAGGGAACTGTTTGGCCTGGCTGTCCAGTTGAAAAAAGAGACTGGCGTGTCAGTTTCCTTTATAAATTTTTCGGGAGGGATAGGCATCCCATATATGCCAGAGCAGGAAGCGAATGATATAAGGCTTATAGGGGAAGGTGTGCATAAGGCGTTTGAAGAGATCCTGATACCTGAAGGGATGGGGGATGTTGCCATATATACAGAATTGGGACGTTTTATGATGATGCCAAAGATAGAGGTGGGGGATATACTTGCGATTCACGATGCGGGGGCGCATGGGTATTCCATGGGCTACAATTATAATGGCAAGTTAAAGTCGGCGGAAATCCTCCTGAAGGAGGAAGGGAGTTTTGAGTTGATACGGAGGGCGGAGACACCGGAGGATTATTTCGCTACATTTGACTGTTTTGATATATTGAGGAAAGTGAGGATGTTGTAATGGATTTTTTGGAGTTTACAAGAAAGAGGTATTCGGTCCGTTCTTATTCCCAAAGGAAGGTGGAGGATGAGAAGATACAAAAGATTTTGAAGGCAGCCATGATCGCACCTACGGCAGTCAATTACCAGCCGCAGAAGATCTATGTATTGAAAAGTGAAGAGTCGCTGAAAAAAATACGCTCTATAACGAAAAGCACCTATGAAGCATCTCTGGTCTTTCTGGTCTGTGCGGATACCGAACGGAGCTGGCACAGCACTTTTGTGGATGGTTATGACAGCGGGGAGATGGATGCCAGTATCGTCTGTACGCACATGATGTTGGAGGCGGAGGATTTAGGGCTTGGCTCTGTCTGGATTCTGCTGTTTGACCCGGCAAAGGTTAGGGAGGCGTTCCATCTGCCTGGACATATCAAACCGGTCTGCCTGCTGCCGGTAGGCTATCCGGCACCGAATGCCGGGCCGTATCGTCCGTGGCATGATGTGTTCAGGGAGATGGATGATATTGCGGAGGAATTATAGTTATTGAAATAAGGAGATGTACCATGCAGACAACGATGGAGCAGTTTCAAAAAAAGCGTATATTCAAAATCAATTGAAAGAGGATTTAGAATACGATCAGATGTCATTAGTAGAGTACATCGACCCGTTTACGAGTGAACCGGTGAAGAAAAACAAGAAATAAACCACTTGGAGTGGTAGTAGGAAATCAAAGCAAACCAGCAAGCCCCTTTTGGGGCTGCGCCAGAGTAAGGAAACACTGAAAAAGCCCCTTTAGGGGCGGCTGCGAATGTGGTGCAGTTGGACCTTCAGTGCGCCTTCCGGGCGCAAGCAGGTAAAAGCCCCTTATAGGGGAAGGGCAAGCCACCGGCTAAGCCGGTGGTCTTGACTTTGTTTGTGAATTTGTAGTTGTGGGAAAGCGGAGAGATGCGTGAACCTTCCCCGCATAAATTTGAACCCCTTTGTTTTTCGGAAATGAACCCTCTAAGTAAAAAATCAAAAAGTATGTTTCCAGATGAGAAGATGAAAATTAGGTGAAAATTTTTTCAACCCTCTTGATTTATCCCAAATGTAAGTATATTATTAAATAAAGTCAAATAATGGACTATCTAATATTTTAACAAGGAGTATGCAGTTATGGATAGAGAAGAAGTGAGGTCATACGTGAACCAATATTGCCATCTTAGGGATGTGCAGACAGCAGCTTATGAACTGTATGCAAGGAAGCACAGCCTGACATCAAAGGAATTATTTGTTCTGGATATCATCTGGTTTGCCCCGGACGGTTGTCTGCAGTCAGAACTGTGCGAGAGGCTGTCTGCTACCAAACAGACGATAAGTGCTATTATCAAGAAATTTTGGAAACTCGGATATTTGTCATTAACCGAATTGGAAACTGACAGACGCAACAAAATTGTACGCTTTACAGAGGCTGGTATAGAATACACAAAAAAAATCATACCTCCTGCTGCCAATGCTGAAATTGACGCTATGGCTGAACTGCCCGGAGAGGATATTGCCGAGTTGGTGCGGCTTACCACATTATTTTCAAATTACATGAAAAAACACTTTGATGAAATCAGGGAGGAAAAATAACTATGGAATTTTATCAGGTCATAAATAACCGCAGAACCGTAAGAGAGTTAAAAGCAGAACCTGTTCCCGCTGATGTACTGGAACGCATCATTGCCGCCGGAATACAAGCCCCTACTTATAACCACGGGCGGGAATGGGAGTTTGTCATTCTTCATGAAAAAGAAGAAAAGGAAAATGCATTGCAATTTGTAAAAACATGGAGTGCCACGCAGGAAGAAAGGAAATCGGTATCTGCATTGGGAACAATCTCACAAAGAATGTATGCGTATGCCATGACGCGGCAATATACCATGCTGTCTGAAAGCGGTTGTGTAATACTGCCCTTTTTCAAGGGAGGAAACAGCCTGTTCCATGCTTCTTACATCAATGGCTTAAATTCCTTTGCTTCGGTATGGTGCTGCATTGAAAATATTTTCCTTGCGGCAACTGCGGAGGGGTTAGCCTGCTCCATGCGTATTCCCGTGGGAGATGAGGGCTTAAAGGTTGCGGAAGCCGTTCATGTACCGGAGGGTTATATGCTGCCCTGTTACATTGGCCTTGGTTATCCGGCAGAAAACGCCGCTGTCGTGGAGCAGGTGGAACGTCCGGTAAAAAGCACTTTGCATTTTGGTACATGGTAAAGCGGAGGTAGAAAATGATCATTAACACAGGAGGGCGGACGGATACCGTCCAATATTATACAGAGTGGCTGTTGAACCGCTTTTCAGAGGGGCACGTGCTTTCACGCAACCCACTGTTTCCAAACAAAGTAACACGTTATGAACTGACCCCGGACACGGTGGACTGCGTTGTTTTCTGTTCTAAGAATTACAGACCCATACTGCCGCGCCTGCATGAGATCACAGACCGTTTCAATACCTATTTCCACTATACGATTACCGCTTATGGAAAGGATATTGAACCGGGCGTTCCGGGTATAGAGGAAAGCATGGAAACATTGATAAAAATGTCAGAAAAAGTTGGAAAACAGCGTATTGCCTGGAGGTATGATCCTGTTCTTCTGACAAAGGAGTATACCATTAAGCGGCATTTGGAAACCTTTGAACATATGGCAGAGGTGATTTCCCCTTACATTGACCGCTGTATTTTCAGCTTTGTGGAAATGTATAAAAAGCTGGAGGCCAATATGCCTGAACTGATTCCGCTGACAGGACAGGATATGGAAACGCTGGCACAGGGACTTGGCATGATCGCTGAAAAATACGGTATCTACATTCAAACCTGCGGAACAAACGGAGATTACACCCGTTATGGAATTCATTCTTCCGGCTGTATGACGCTGGATATTCTCGGCAGTGCGAACGGGATCATATTCAGGAACTTAAAGCATAAAGGTATGCGGCAAGGCTGCCATTGTATTGAAAGCCGTGACATAGGGGCTTATGATACCTGCATGAATGGCTGTAAATACTGCTATGCCAACAAGACGCCCCGGAAAGCCTTTGAAAATTATAAACTACATGACCCAATGTCGCCTTTGCTGCTTGGTGACTTAAAACCTGATGATACTGTGATACAGGGCGCACAGAAAAGTTTTCTGGCAAAGGAATAACCACTGTTTGCGTTTTTAGGAGGAATAGAAAATGGAATTTAATGAAGTTATCGATAAGAGAAGGACCAGCCGGGAGTGGACAGACCGGGATGTTGATTTTGAAGTGATAAAAAGGATTATCGGGGCCGGTATGAAAGCCCCCTCCTGGGATCATTACCGAAACTGGCAGTTTATCGTCCTTCATACAAAAGAAGAAAAAGAAAATGACTTCGGATACGCAAAGTATATAGCTGACAGATTTGATTTAAGCAAATATGAAAACAGAAAACTGAATCTGGTACAAAAAATGTATGCTTACGCTATGCCGAGGCAGTATACAATGTTGATTGATTGTCCATATGTAATCGTGCCTTTGTTCAAGTGTTCCAAACTGAATGCCGAATGGGTCAGCAAACTGAATCCGCTTACCACTGCATGGCGTGTTGCGGAGAATATGATGCTCGCCGTCATTAACGAGGGGCCTGGCTACTCTCTGCGCATTCCGTTAAACAAAGAACATAACATTGTACTTGACAAGCTTGGTGTGCCGGGCGGCTGGATGACCCCGTGTTTTATCGGGATAGGATATCCGAAAGAGGACGAACTGGTTTTAGAACAGTATGACAGTAAACCGGACAACAGCATACATATGGGAGCGTGGTAATGATGGATTCTCCGATGATCCAGGAAATTAAAGTAAAAAGTATTTTATCAAAATCGAATCTGCCTGTCTGCGAATATTCAGTGAATCCGTATGTAGGCTGCACCCATGAGTGCAAATACTGTTATGCGTCTTTTATGAAGCGTTTTACAAACCACCCCGAACCGTGGGGGAAATTTCTTGACGTAAAGCACTGGAAGGAAATTAAAAACCCTAAAAAATACGCAGGGAAAGAGTTATTTATCGGTTCGGTTACCGACCCTTACAATCCGCAGGAAGAACAGTTTGAACGCACAAAAGCACTTCTGGAGCAGTTGAAAGGCAGTGGTGCAAAATTGAGCATTGCCACAAAATCGGACCTGGTCCTGCGTGATCTGGAGCTGATAAAGACATTCCCTGATGCCCGTGTTTCATGGTCGATCAACACACTTGACGAAAATTTCCAAAAAGATATGGACAAGGCTGTTTCTGTTGAACGCCGGTTAAAAGCAATGGAGATCTTCCATCAGGCGGGTATACGCACGACTTGCTTTATATCGCCGATCTTCCCTGAAATTACGGATGTTCAGGCGATAATCAGCCGTGCAAAAAAGCACTGCAATCTTATCTGGCTTGAAAACCTTAATCTGCGCGGCAGTTATAAGCCTGTGATTTTGGATTATATACAAAGAAAATATCCTCCCCTGTTTCTGCTGTATCAGGATATTTATAACCGGAACGACCGCAGTTATTGGGAAATGCTCGACGCACAGTTAAAAGAGTACGCTGCTAAAATCGGACTTGATTATGTGACCAATGATGACAGTATGAGCCGTCCATTTGATGCACCGCCTGTTATTGTCAACTATTTTTATCATGAACAGATCAAGAAAAAAACAAAGAGGGGAAGAGCATTTGGATCTGTGGCGGAGCGAACATAGTTCAACAATTAGTTCAAAATGATTTAATTGATGAATACTATATTTCGGTCATTCCAACAGTTTTAGGTTCTGGTATCCGGCTTTTTGGAACAGCACCAGATGAAATCAAATTAAAGTTAATTTCTACACAGACTTATAATGGAATCGTCGAGCTGATTTACACACGCAGATAACTGGCTGCTAATGTGTACGGTTCATTAAAAAAATGCGATAATCCTTTGGGTGCAAAAAATAACGATAGCCCCTTTGAAAAGGTTCTTTCTTATGTTTGGGTAATTCCCTTAATTTCATTTTGCTTTGCCAGATCAATATAAAGGCTTTCGGCAAATTATGAAAATATACGGATACCCAAAGTTGAGAAAGAACCTTTGAGTGTTTATCAGAAAAATTCCCACAGATATAAGGAAATATTGCAACACAAAGGTCAAGCAGGCTGATTTTTTTTGTATATCAGTGGCGGCATTCCATAATATTTCTTGAAAGTTTCGCAGTAATAGCTTGCTCCGCCAAAACCATATTCATAGGCTATGTCAGCGATGCTGCTATTTGAGTCAAGCAGCGTGGAAAGGCTTTTCCGCAGCCTGAGTTTCGTGGTATAAGTGATAGGGGTATCGCGCAGATACTTTTTAAAGAGCAGGGAACATTTACTTTTGCAGCAGGCGCCGGACAGGGCGATATCTGCCAGAGTGATGTGTTCCATGTAGTGTTCCTCTATGTAGGTCATCATGCTTCTGAGGGAAGACAGGTCGGGAGATTCTGGTTTCCGGGTCTGGCTTCCAATATCAAGATTTTCATACAATATTTTCATGAGCATAAAATAATCTTCCATCAATTCAAAATAGGATAAAGGTTCTGCGGGGATTTTGCCAAAAGAATTATAAATCTCATCCAGTTTTTCCATGATGGACGCCATCCAGCCGTTCCGGCTAAGATACAGGTAAGGGTATGCTGAATTTTCAGTGACAGGCTCAATATAATTCTGGTAAAACCAACTGTTCACCTGCAATAATTCCGGGGAGAGCAGGATGCAGACAAATTCGCATTCGTTATGTTCCGCAGAAAAGCCATAATGAAGCTGATAGCTGTTTACCATAATCCCGTTGCCTTCCTCCAGTTCAATCAGTCGGCCGTTTACATTATAGGTCATAGTTCCCCTTTTTATCAAAATAAACTCCAGATCCTTGTGCCAGTGGCTGACGGAAGAATAGTCCGGATAGGAGGAAAGGAGTCCGTATACCACATAGGCGGGGAACAGGGGGTTATTATATGCAACCGTTTCAGAAGAATCTGAATTGAACACGGAGCAGTGTTTTGTGTTGTTATCCATAAAATCACCTCATAAATGGAAGATTGTTATATAAAAACAGAGAATACTGAATGATTTTAATGCAAAAACCTGATATTGTCAAATAAAAAGATATCAGGCGGATGGAAAGATGAAAGAGAAAAAAACCTATGATTTTACAAAAAAGCTGTTGACGCTTGTGTTTCCCATTGCTTTCCAGCAGTTCATGCTGGCGCTGGTCAGTGCGTCTGACGCACTTATGCTTGGTATGCTGACACAGGATTCTCTGTCTGCGGTATCCCTTGCAAGCCAGGTTACATTTGTTGAAAATTTATTTCTCATGGCCATGACGATAGGGCTTTCTATGTTCGCAGCCCAGTATTGGGGCAAGGAAGATAAAGGGGCCGTTGAACGGATTTTCGCCTATGTTATGAAAGTTACCGCAGCTGTTTCGTTTTTGTTTTTTCTTGCGGGAATGTGCGTTCCGAGATCTTTAATGCGTATATTTACAAACGAGCTGTCACTGATTGAAGGCGGCAGGGTTTACCTGCGGACGGTCTCCCTGGCATTCTTGCTGACAGGTATCTCACAGGTATATCTCTGCATATTGAAGAATACGGGCAAAGCGGTAAAATCCAGCGTGATCAGTTCTGTAAGTGTGGTGGTCAATATCATATTGAACGTAATCTTTATCTTTGGCTGGTTTGGATTACCCCAAATGGGAATTGCGGGTGCGGCGCTGGCCACGGTGATTGCCAGAGTGATAGAGGTGGCGTGGTGTATTTTTGAAACCGTAAAAAAAGACAGCGCTAAGCTGAGGGTATGCCACATAATGCACAATGACAAACTATTGCGGCACGATTTTTGGAAATATTCTTCTCCCGTTCTTGGCAACGAGATTATCTGGGGCGTGGGATTTACCATGTATTCCGTTGTCATGGGGCATCTTGGGTCGGATGCCGTCGCGGCCAATTCGATTGCCAATATTGTGAAAAACCTTGTTGCCTGTTTCTGCCTGGGACTTGGGAGCGGCGGCGGGATCATGGTTGGCAATGAACTGGGCGCTGGCAGGCTGGATAAGGCAAAAGAATATGGAGACAGGCTGTGCAGATTGTCTGTCCTGTGTGGTGTAGCATCAGGAATCGTGCTGCTTGCCTTAAGTCCTTTGATCCTCGCGGTGACGGATTTAAGTGTTACTGCAAATGCATATCTCAAATGGATGCTTGTCATGTGTTCCTACTACATGGTGGGAAAGTCTGTGAACGGGACGACAATTGCAGGTATTTTTTGTGCAGGAGGGGATTCCAAATTCGGTTTTCTGTGTGATACTGTGACCATGTGGTGTATTACCGTGCCGCTTGGACTTCTGACGGCATTTATGCTGAAACTTCCAGTGTTGGCTGTATATTTTATTGTCAATCTGGATGAGGTTGTAAAGCTTCCGGCGGTGTATCGTCATTATAAAAAATATAAATGGGTCAAAGACCTTACGGTGTATAATGGAGCGGAATGAAAATTTAAAAGAGGATACAGATTGGAATTGTGGTAATATAAAACAGCGAAAACGGAGGATAATGAAAATGACAGAACAGGAAAAAATGAAGAACGGCTATTTATGGGATGATGACGAGGAGAATATGGCACTGCAGGCGCACGCAAAAAAACTTGTGCGGCAGTTCAACGCATTACCGCCGGAGGACATGAACGGACGGGCTGCGCTCCTTCCTAAACTGTTCGGAGAGGTCGGGAAAAATGTCTGGATTGTGCCACCGCTTACGGCTGCGGTTGGTAAATATGTTTCGATTGGAGACGGCACTTATGCAAACATGAACCTGACCTTGATTGATGACTGGAAAATTACAATAGGGAAAAATGTCCTGATTGGCCCTAATGTGACGTTGTGTACAACAGGGCATCCGGTTCATCCGAAGCACCGGGCAGATGGTATGTATTCCTTCCCTGTCACGATTGGCGATAATGTGTGGATTGGTGCAAACGTGGTTGTCCTGCCGGGGGTTACAATCGGGGAAAATTCTGTAATCGGGGCGGGGTCAGTCGTGACAAAGGATATACCGGCAAATGTGATAGCATTCGGTAGTACCTGTAAGGTATACCGAGAAATCGATGAGCATGACGAGGAATATTATTTTAAAGATAGGCGGTTCGACAACCAGCCTGAAAATTAATGTATGGAGGATTAGTGAAAATGGATATGACAAACAGACAGCGCCGGGATGCAGGCATGGCTTATATTTCGGATGATACGATTTTTGAGGAACAGCTTGTGTGCAGGAAAATTTTACAGAAACTGAATTTTATGGACCGTTCGGATTTTGCGGGAATCAAGGAGACAGTGAAGGAGCTTTTTGGGAAATCCGAGGACGCTTTTGTGAACCCGCCGTTCTACTGCGATTATGGGAAGCACATCGAAGTGGGAAAGAATTTCTTTGCAAATTATAACTGTACATTTTTAGACGTGGCAAAGATTAAGATAGGCGATAACTGCCAGATGGCTCCCAATGTGGCGATCTACACGGCAGGGCATCCCGTTCATCCGGTCAGCCGCAATTCGGCGTATGAATATGGCAAGGAAGTGACAGTAGGGGATAACGTATGGTTCGGGGGAAACACGGTGGTATGCCCCGGCGTACACATAGGGGATAACGTGGTGATTGGTGCCGGCAGCGTGGTGACAAGGGACATCCCGGACTGGTGTATCGCGGCAGGCAATCCATGCAGGGTTATCCGGAAGATTACGGAAAAGGACAGACGGAAACTGTTCCGTGACGAGGAGATAGACGGGGAGGCATGGCAGGATATTTTGGAGCGGATGGAATTTTAGACTGAAAGGGCGGAAGGATATGTTTGCAGACTATCATGTACATACAGAATTTAGCGACGATTCGGTATATCCGATGGAGCAGGTTGTCAGGGATGCCATAGCCGGGGGAATGGATGAGATCTGTTTTACAGACCATTATTGAATATGAAAATGAGCAGTACCAGAGGCTTGGCAGTGTTGTTACAAACCGTGGGTATTCTGACTGGGCAACGACAGATATTGATGCATCGGTGAAATCTATGTGGTACAGGCTTAGCCGTAGGGAATCAGACTATTGTATTGAGTGCAGTGCAGATGGCATCACATTCCAGCAGATACGTATATGCCATTTGTGGAAAGGGGACGGGGAAATTTTTTTTGGTATTTATGCCTGCAGTCCAGTAGAAGGTTCTTTCCAGGCAGAATTTACGAATATGCAGATTACAGAGTGTATGTGGGAAGCCCATAAATAGCGAGAGTGTTCATGTTTAGGGCTGGTGAAGATTCTGGTAGAACATCCTTGCTTTCGGAGATGTTACTGGCGGCCCACTATATATTTAAAAACGGTAAAAGAAGTGCGACACATATGCTGAAGGGCGTGCTGCGTTTCACTATAGATGTGGATTGCAGCACGCTCTTTTTGACTTCAAAAGAAGAAAAAATAAATGTTTACGCCCGATAAAGGCAGCCAGGCTGGCTGCACTTTGCTGGGTGTTTTCTGTTGTTCAAGAAAAGGACAGACTATGCCAGTGGAGGATTCCTGGAGGGGGTTCCAGCGGGCGGCACCGGCGGGCTCCGGGGAAGCCAGAACAAAATGTTGTCCCCAAGAAAGGGGGTATCATGAGCATGGCACGAGCAGGGGACCGGTTCCCGGTGCCCGTGGCTGAACATCATATTTTTTCTGTACATACCGCAGTTCCTTCCAAGGGGACTGCGGACTTTTTTTCAGAGCGAGCGGATGAAAGAATACTGGAAGACCCACACATTCACAGAGGAACAGCAAAAAAGCCTGAGTGAAAAGAAGAAGGAATACTGGAATGACAGGGAGGCTTCGGAAGCACACCGGCAGAAACTGAGCCGCCTGATGAAGGAAATGCGGGCGGGGGAGACCGGCTTCACATCATGGCCGGATGTTAGGGAAGCGATGGCTAATGTTACAGTGATACCGGCGACAAGGAACCTGCATACCGGGATAAGGGATGATGCGGTGCAAAGTGGAAGACCGCCGGATACGCCCGCGTCAGCACGGACAGCGAGGAGCAGCTCACCAGCTACGAGGCACAGATGGATTATTACACCAATTACATCAAGTCCCGCCCGGAATGGGAATTCGCGGGCGTCTATACGGAAATAAAACTCGCTTATTTGTTACAAAAGATAGAAACAGAATATTGGGAAAAATGCATAAATAAAGGCTTTCGGTATATTCAGCGTGAACGGAAGCTTTTTTGTGATAAGGCGAGAACAAGATAATTTTGCTTTTTAATTTTCCAATGAAAGAATTCTTTTCAATTTCTCAAGCAGTAACTGGGCGACTGGTGTAAAAACTTGATATTTTTTCCATATTACATACATTTTTGTTTGAAGGACTGGGGTAATTGGTCGAAAACACAAATCCCCTTCTTTATCTATTTCAATCAGTTTATCAAAGGTAAGCGTAATCCCTAAACCTTCCCTTGCAAATATGGCAGCATTGCCAGTTAGATTGAAAGTAGCCATAACATTAAGCTGGTCGATATTTTCTCCGCACCATCTTGAAAGATCTACTTTTGCAGCTTGTTCTGAACAAAAGACTGGATACGGAAGAATATCGTCAATTTCAATTTGAGATTTTTCAGCCAGAGGACAGTCTTTTCTCATTAGAATCCCCCAAGTATCTTGTTCGGGAACCTCAAGATAATTATATTTTGATAGATCTGGCGGTTCCACAATAAATGCAAAATGAAGATTTCATTACTGCACTTGTTGATTTACAGAAGGCTTGCGGTGTAGATGATCTGAAAATGAGTGAGTATGGCTTTGAAAAAGACGAGGCAATGACACTTGCAAAAGGCGCCCGCTCTATGCAGGGTTTCTTATATACCGCTAATCCCTGTGAAATGACTGACGAGGATGTTGCAGGAATTTTTGAGAGGTCTTATTGCTGATTTTTTAGCATTTGGGGTTTTGAATTGAGTGATAATGATATAGCGGAAATTGCTAAACTTGACTTACACCGCCTGTAAATGTTAAAACGAGAAATCCCAATGAAGTAAGACGTGTATATTGTTTTAAGGACAATCCCATTATTACAACTCTGCAATAAAGAACATGGAGGTATAAAAATGAACATCTTAGTATTGAACGGAAGTCCACGCCCACATGGAAATACTGCTACATTAGTGGACGTTTTTACTGACGAAGCACAGAAAGCCGGGCATCATGTAACTGTCTTTCAGATTGGGAACAAAGATATTCGAGGCTGTAAAAATTGTGATGCCTGCCGTGCCACATTAAACGGAAACTGCGTCCAAAAGGACGATATGCAGGAAATCTACCCGGTTATGCGGGAATGTGAAATGTTAGTGATTGCTTCCCCGATTTATTATTACTCTTTGACCGGGCAGACCCATTGTGCGATTGAAAGGATTTATGCTTTTGAAAGACTTCCAAAATTGAAAAAAGCGGCGTTGCTGCTTACGGCGGCAGGTGGTGGTTTTACATCAGCAATTCAGACTTATAAAGACGCAGTTATCGGGCATATGGTTGCAAAAGACTTAGGGATTGTAAAAGCGGTTGGAAGCCAGTCGAAATCGGCGGCAACACAGAATGAAATTCGGGCAATCGTGAAGAAAATCTGATTGGAGGTGGATTTATGCGGAAGTTTGCATCCTCCATTATGATATTGGTATCTGCATTGGGACTTTCTGCGTGTAGTAGCGCAAACCAAAGCGACACGACCGCTGCCGAAGCTAATACATCGGAAAGCAAAACGGAACAGGCAGAAAACCCTTTACCAACAGACAATGGCAATAATACAGAGGTAACAAGCGAAATGACAACAATACAGGTTATCATCAACGGGCAGGAATTTGAAGCAGAGCTAAACGATAATGAAGCCGCAAGACAGTTTATGGAAATGCTTCCCATGCAATTAGATATGGAGGATTTACATAATAACGAAAAGTATTTTTATTTTTCTGACGACTTTGACACGGAAGATCAAAAACTGAAAGAAATCCATGAGGGGGATTTACTGATTTATGACAGTAAATGTCTTGTCCTATTCTATGAGAGCTTTGAAACAACCTATCAGTACACGGCTTTAGGGAAAATCTCTGATACGGCAGGGTTAAAGGAAGCTCTTGGAGCGGGTACGGCAACTATTTCATTTCAGGCAAAGAATACAGTAGATACGGCGCAGGCTTCCGCAAATGATATTTCCTTTAACTTTGAAACAAAAACTGTAACATTGAACAGCGGTTATGAAATGCCAATTTACGGGATAGGTACTTACAGTCTTTTGGATGAGGAATGTGTAAACTCTGTTGAGACAGCGTTAGAAAACGGTGTCCGTCTGATTGATAGCGCCCATATGTACCATAATGAGGAAAGTGTCGGGGAAGCGGTTAGAAATTCGGGTATTCCGAGGGAAGAAATATTCGTGATTACGAAATTATATCCCGATCAGTTTGCAAATGCCGAAGCTGCCATTGATGAAGCATTAGAAAAACTTGATATTGAATACATTGACCTTATGCTTCTCCATCACCCCGGCAGCAATGATATAGACGCTTATCATGCTATGGAAGCGGCAGTATCAGAGGGGAAAATCCGTTCCATAGGTTTATCCAACTGGTATATTGAAGAACTGGAAGAATTTCTACCACAGGTTACAATTACACCTGCACTGGTACAGAATGAAATACACCCATATTATCAGGAAAATGATGTAATACCCTATATTCAAAGCCATGGTATTGTAGTGCAGGGCTGGTATCCGCTGGGAGGAAGGGGTCACACAGCAGAGTTGCTTAGTGATGGAGTGATTTCTGACATTGCAACAGCACATGAAAAATCATCTGTACAGATTATTCTTCGGTGGAATCTGCAAAAAGGTGTGGTAGTTATTCCAGGTTCCAGCAATCCCGATCACATTCAGGAGAATACAGAACTGTTTGATTTTGAATTGACTGAGGAAGAAATGGAACGGATTAACGCCCTTAACCGTGGCGAAAAGCATGACTGGTATTGAAAAATTTTAACGGAGATACACAGACTTATAATGGAATCGTCGAACTTACATACGCAGATAACTGGCTGCTAATATGGATGGCTGATTAAAGATTGCGATAATCCTTTGGGTGCATCTGCCTTTCTGAAAAGTGTTGATTTTACGGTATTTCCCGCAAATGTAAAAACGATAGCACCCACGCATGAGTTTAGGAGCAAATTTTAACGATAGGAATTTTAGGGGGGGGTTCTTTCTCAACTTTGGGTATCCGTATATTTTCATAATTTGCCGAAAGCCTTTATATTGATCTGGCAAAGCAAAATGAAATTAAGGGAATTACCCAAACATAAGAAAGAACCCTGAAAAATGGGTTATCGTTAAATTTTATATTTAGGAATATCGAAAATGTGGTGATTGTGTATTATTCCGTATCGAATGGCAATACAAAACGGATTGCGCAGTGGCTGCAGAAGGCTACGGATGCAGATATTGCCCAGATTGAGACAGTAAAGCCATATACAGGCTCTTACAATGAAATCGTGGAACAGGGTCAGCGGGAAGTCAATCGTGCGTATTGCCCGGAAATTAAGCCATTAGGGGTGAATCCGGCAGACTATGATGTCATTGCAGTAGGAACTCCCACATGGTGGTATACGATGGTTCCCGCAGTCTTGTCATTTTTGAAGTCTTGTGATTGGAACGGTAAGATAGTGATTCCGTTTCAGACGCATGGAGGTTGGCCAGGCCATGTGATGAAGGATATGAAAAAAATCTGCAAAGGCGCGGCTTTTTCACATGAAATGAAAGTTCAGTTTGATTCTTCGGGCGGATCGGAATTGGTGACAGAGGATACAAAAATTGAAGCATGGATTGCACAGATTAAAAAGGAGGAATTCTGAAATGAAACCAGAGGAAGCATGGGGCTGCACCGGATAACTGGTTTGCACACTTGGCTGTTGAGGTTCCCGGAGAAGAAACAAAAACCGAGTGATGCGAAGCAGTATCGGATAAAGAATATCAAACACTAAAATAGAACAAGTAAGCACCTTTGGGTATATACTGCATAACAAAGCGAGACTTCTGCAGGGGTCTCGCTTGACTTATAATAAAAGAATTAGATAGAAATATTGCAGGAGGAATGGATGGTGAAGGAAGAAACAGAGCAGAGTCAGAGCGGTGGAAAAGTGCTGGATATGCTTCACGGACCTCTGCTGAAGAAAATTATATTTTTTGCATTGCCGATTGCAGCCAGCAGCATTTTACAGCAGTTATTCAATTCTGCTGATGTTGCGGTCGCAGGCCGGTTTGCGGAAAGCGGCGCACTGGCGGCGGTTGGCAGCAATTCTGTCCTGGTCGGCCTGTTTGTCAATCTTTTTGTCGGTCTTTCAGTGGGGACCAATGTGGTGATCGCGCAGTACATCGGACAGAAACGGACGAAAGAGGTAGGAACGGTTGTTCATACTTCCATGCTGTTTTCACTGATATGCGGGCTGGTGATGATGGTTGTGGGGCTTGTGCTGTCCCGCTTTCTTCTGGTGCTTGTGGATACGCCGGCGGATGTATTGGAGCGTGCGCTGATTTATCTGCGGATCTACTGTGTTGGAATGATTTTTATCATTCCCTACAATTTTGGCGCTGCCATCCTCCGCAGTATTGGGGATACCAGACGGCCTTTGTACTGCCTGATCGCATCCGGAATTCTGAACATCTGCCTGAACCTGTTTCTGGTTATCGTGTTCCACCTTGGCGTTGCGGGGGTAGCGATTGCTACGGTCATATCCAATACGTTCAGCGCCTCCATTGTGTTATACATTTTATGCCATGAAGACGAAATGATCCGGTTGCACTGGAACAGATTG
Organism: uncultured Lachnospiraceae bacterium; assembly: GCA_900539175.1. Lineage (GTDB taxonomy): Bacteria > Bacillota > Clostridia > Lachnospirales > Lachnospiraceae > Novisyntrophococcus. Next base: position 10,313 of record UQAW01000035.1, on the reverse strand, counting down.
CAGATCCACGGCGCTGCACTGAAAAGGATCGTCCAGATCGGAGCGCCTGCTGCGCTTCAATCCGCTGTTTTTTCCATATCCAATATCTGTATTCAGACGGCCATCAACAGTTTTGGTTCCAGCGCTGTGGCAGGAATGACAGCGGCTTTGAACTTTGAATCTATAGGCTATTATATAGTCAGCGCTTTTTCGCAGACGGTTGTCACATTTATAGGACAGAATTATGGTGCCGGGCAGTACGGGCGCTGTAAGAAGATCCTGCGGCTCTGCCTGGCCGGTGGAATGATTGGGGCAATCCTGGTTAGCTTTGTCTTTATTTTTGCACGCAGTACAGTAATCCGTATTTTTACAGTTGATCCTGTGGAAATCGAGTATGCCATGGCAAGGTTTCTATACGCTATACCGTTCCTGTTTTTGACAAGCACTTATGAAGTGGTTGGATCTGCTTTAAGAGGAATGGGAAAGTCAACGCTTCCAGCAGTCTTTACCGTGCTTGGCACCGTTGTATTTCGTGTGATCTGGGTATATGCAGTTTTTCCTCTGTGGAACAGCTTTCAGGCGCTGATTATCGTATACCCGTTTTCCTGGGTGCTGACTGGAGGAATGATGATCCTTTATTATTTTTGGCAGCGGGGAAAGCTGTTTGGGAAGGATTCGGAAAGACCAGCTCTGATAGGATAGGATGACCGGAGTGTGGGAGGAAAATAAAAGGAGACATAAAACTATGAAAAAGTGTAGGCTGCTGGCAGTGATACTGGCGTTGGTGTTCATACTGGCAAGGTGCAATTCCAATAATGCCGGGAGCAATACCGGAGAAATGCCGGAATCCAGAGTGGAAGAAACTTCTGCTGATAAAGAGATGACAGAAAGGGGTGATGAGATGGTGACAACGGCGACATTTCCAAAAGAACTGGTGCAGATACCGGAGGATTATTTTGAAGAATCCGGATATCCAGGCACGCTGGTGGAACTGGAGTACGATACCTATGAATCCATGACGTATGAGGAGCAGAATCAGGTGCTGCATAAAAGAGCAATCGTATACCTGCCTTACGACTATTCAGAGGAAGAAAAATATAACGTATTCTATCTGATGCACGGTGGCTGGAGTGATGAGACAACGTACCTTGGTACGCCAGATCGTCCTGCTGCATTTAAGAATGTTCTGGACAATGGGATGGCAGATGGAACGATTCAGCCCATGATCGTAGTGTGTCCTACTTACAATAATACCAGTCCGGATGACAGCGGAGATTACAGTCTGGCGATCCGGCTGACAGAGAATTACCATAGGGAGCTGGCAGGTGACCTGATACCGGCGGTTGAGGGAACTTACAGCACCTATGCCGAAGACACGACTCCGGAAGGACTTCAGGCTTCGAGGGATCACCGCGCCTTTGCCGGATTTTCCATGGGGTCGGTGGCAACCTGGAGAACTTTCCAGTATTGTCTGGACTATTTCCGCTATTTTATGCCGTCCAGCGGAAATCTGACGTCTGATGGAGAATATATGGCGTCTATGGTAACAGATTCCGGACATACATGGAGCGACTTCTTCATCTTTGCGGCATCGGGCACGGATGATTTTGCTTATTCCTCTTTCAAATATCAGATTGAGGCGATGGCTGATGTCAGTGACGGTACCTTCCGCTATGCCGACAGCGAAAAAGATGGCAACCTGTATTTTCTGGAGCAGGAGGGCGGCACCCACAGCGGTGAATATGCGATGGAATATTTCTATAATGGGCTGCTTTGGATTTGGCAGTCATAAAAAATAAAAAGCGGTTTATCCGCGAAGAAAGCGAGGATATTAAGATGGCAAAGAAGCAAACGGCAGGAAGGGACAGACTGGGAACGCTGGCTCCAAAATTTGCGGAGCTGAACGATGATGTGCTGTTCGGAGAGGTCTGGTCGAGAGAGGAGCAGCTTTCCGCAAGGGATCGGAGTATGATTACGATTGCGGCACTGTTTTCCGCAGGGCTGTATCCACAGCTTAAGTCCCATCTGGCACTTGGAAAGGAACATGGAATCACAAAGGAAGAAGCGGTGGAGATTGTGACGCAGCTTGCTTTTTACTGCGGATGGCCGAAGGCATGGAGCGCATTCCCGCTGATTCAGGAAATATATGAGGAGGAATCAAAATGAACATTTTATTTATCAATGGCAGCCCGAATAAAAATGGAAATACAGCAGAACTGGCAGAGACGCTGATGAATGGTAAAGCGTATCAGACGCTGGAACTGGTAGATTACAAAGTGTACGGCTATGGTCAGAACTTTGCCGATGACCAGTTTGCAGAGATCGTCGAACAGATGAAAGCGGCGGATACCATTGTGATTGGCTCACCTGTTTACTGGCACAACATGAGCGGTATGGTTCGGAATCTGATCGATCGTTTCTACGGTCCGGTGCCCTCTGGCGCACTGAAAGGAAGAAAGTTTGTCTTTCTGTTTCAGGGAGCGGCGCCGGAAAAGTGGATGCTGGAAAAAGCCGAATACACCATGAGCCGTTTCGCCCGGATGTACGGCATGGAGTATGTGGGAATGGCAACAAGCAGCAAGGAAGCAAAAGCGCTTTCTGGGAAAATTTGAGAGGGAAAATGTCTCCGGTAACGGATGGAAGCTGTGGCGGAGCTGCCGTGTTTACCCAGATTCCGGGGGTCAGCGAAGGCAGTCCTATAGAATTTACACTGAAAGCTGTGGAACAAATCGGTGACGGCGGTCTGTATTTGAACTATCTGGCAAAGAATGTGAAACAAGTTGGTTGAGGAAACAATTTTCGGTTATAACTTAAAGGTGTACACTGAAAAACAAAGAGGAACTTCTGCCGGTGTGTACCTGGATTTATAATTAGGCTATAAACAAAACGCAAAGGAGATGTCGAACATGAATCATCAGAAATATATCAAATTGAATAATGGTGTGGATATGCCAATGGCCGGTATCGGAACCTTCCTGCTGACCCCGGATGAAGTGGAGGCATCTGTTACCAGTGCCTTGCAGTCAGGTTACCGTCTGATCGACACGGCAAATGCCTATGTGAATGAAAAGGCGGTGGGCCGTGCCATCAAAAAATCCGGTATCGACCGCAAGGAGATTTTCCTGGAAACCAAGCTGTGGCCCTCCTTCTATGAACAGGCAGACGCGGTGGAAAAGACGCTGGAACGGCTGGATACCGATTACATTGATCTGCTGTTGATCCACCAGCCCGCCGGCAACTATGTGGCTGGGTACAAGCTGATGGAAAAAGCCTACAAAGAGGGCAAAGTCCGGGCCATCGGTCTGTCCAACTTCACAGCCGCTCAGATTCAGGAGATTCTGGACATCTGCGAAGTAAAGCCTGCTATTTTGCAAACGGAGGTGCATCCTTATTCTCAGGAGCAGGAGCTGAAAGAATTCCTAGCAAAAGAAAATATGGTCATTCAGGCATGGTATCCCCTGGGACATGGGGACAAGGCACTGATTCAGGAGCCGGTATTCTCCAGACTGGCTGAGAAATACGGAAAGAGCAATGCTCAGATCATCCTGCGCTGGCACATTCAGGCTGGGAACGTGGTAATTCCCGGCTCCAAGAATCCGGATCATATCCGCGCCAATTTTGACCTGTTTGATTTCAAACTGGATGATACGGAAATGGCGGAAATTACGGCGCTGAACAAAAACAAACGCTATTATACCAGCACCCCGGACATGCTGAAAGCCTATGCAGAGATGGTGCCGCCTGTAGACGAGCAAAAATAAAAGAATGGAGGAATCATGATGGAATATGTAACCTTATCAAACGGAGTGAAAATGCCGATCCTTGGATATGGCGTTTATCAGGTAACGAAGGATGAATGTGAACGATGTGTGCTGGATGCCCTGGAAGTAGGATACCGCAGCATTGATACTGCACAGTCCTACTTCAACGAGGAAGAAGTAGGCTCTGCCATGAAAAAGAGCGGTATTCCGAGAGAAGAAATTTTTCTGACTTCCAAGGTGTGGGTAGAGCATTACGGATATGAGAAAACCAAAAAATCCGTGGAAGAATCCCTGCGAAAGCTCCAGACAGACTATCTGGATCTGATGCTGCTCCATCAGCCCTTCAACGATTACTACGGCGCATATCGGGCGCTGGAGGATCTGTATGACGAAGGAAAGCTGCGTGCCATCGGTGTTTCCAACTTCTATCCGGACAGGCTGGTAGATCTGGCTTCCTTTACGAGAATCCCGCCCATGGTCAATCAGATTGAGACTCATGTGCTGAACCAGCGCACAGAAGATCACGAGTGGATGGGCAAATATCATGTTGCTCACGAAGCATGGGCACCCTTTGGAGAGGGCCGTGGAGGACTTTTTGACAACGAGGTATTAAAGCAGATTGGCAAAAAATATGGTAAGACCACCGCACAGGTGATGCTCCGCTGGAATATTCAGAGAGGTGTTATTGTGCTTCCGAAGTCAGCGCATAAGGAAAGAATGATTCAGAATCTGGATGTCTTTGACTTCACGCTGACCGATGAGGATATGAACGCCATCGCTGGGCTGGATACGAAAACCAGCGCTTTCTTTTTCCACTATGACCCGAACATGGTAGAATGGTTTGTAAAGATGGTAGAGGAGCGGAAGAAACAGCATGACAGTAGCAAGGAAAAGAAAAACTGGTAAAGCTGGCGCCACTATCAGATATAACCTTTAGGTATCAACTGAACAACAAATCGAGACTTCTGATGGGGTCTCGATTTTTTTATAATAAGGGTACAGGAAAAACCTGAAAAATATTCTGGAGGTAAACACTCATGATGAAACGTGAACTTGTAACTCGTATCTTGTCCTGCCTTCTGGCAGTTGCTATGATCGTAACGCTTGCTGCATGTGGCCGGTCGGATGATACAAAGAACACACAAACGGAAGAAAAGCAGGAGAACAGTCAGATCGCCGCAGAGCCTGCTGAAAGCAGTACCAATGATGAACCTGCTGAAACCACAGATACGGCATCTGAGGGCGGCGATACAGCGCAGAGCGGCAGTAAGGTTCTGATTGCTTATTTTACTGCCGCGGAGAACAGCGGTGTGGATGCGGTTGCTTCGGCAAGCTATACCACAATCAATGGAACAGCGGTTGGACGGCTTCGTGCAGTGGCAGATATGATTCAGAAAAATACGGATGGGGATTTGTTTTCCATTCAGACCTCTGTGGTTTACCCGGCAGACGGGGGTGAGCTGATTGACTATGCCGCAGAGGAACAGGATGAAAATGCGCGTCCGGAATTGACCAGCCATATTGAGGACTTGGATCAGTATGATACGATCTTTGTCGGCTTCCCTACTTGGCTTGCGTACCATAAATTGATACAATGCACCCTTGGCTGTCAGAGGGTGCATTTTTAACGATTACCCCTACTCAAAAAACGATAGGGTGCATTTGCTTTGGATTTATGGTATTCTATGGTAAAGCACAGCGATAAAATATGATCTTTTTGAAAGGTGAGGTATTGAATATGAGCAAGGTATTAGTAGCGTATTTCAGTGCCAGCGGCGTAACAGCGAAACTGGCAGAACGGCTTGCAGAGGCTATCGGAGCAGATTTACATGAGATTCAGCCGGAGGTTCCATATACGGATGCTGATCTGGACTGGATGAATAAAAAGAGCCGCAGCAGTGTGGAAATGAATGATAAGTCATTCCGGCCTGCTGTTGCAAATAAAGTAGAGAACATGGAGCAGTATTCTGTGATTTTCACAGCCTTCCCTATCTGGTGGTACGTCGCCCCGACTATTGTGAACACGTTTTTGGAGCAGTATGATTTGTCCGGAAAGACGATTATTCCATTGGCAACTTCTGGCAGCAGCGGTATGGGGAACACAAACAAGGAACTGGCGGTTTCCTGCCCAGGAGCAGAATTAAAGGAAGGAAAGAGATTCCCTGCGGATGCAAGTGCGGAAGAACTGAAAGCATGGGCAGAAGGATTCGGGATTTAAAGAAAAGACTGATAAACTTATCAATATAGACCCATAAAGTTATCTTTCATGACAACGAATAATAAGAAATCTATGGTAACATCCTACCCGTAGTGGTAAATTATTCTACAGGAAAGGGTGCGAAGCATGGAAAATGAAGTATATGAAAAAGACTACGGAGAGGAATTCCGGGAACGAAGTGATAAGTCAGAGAGAAAGGATTTTCTGGACACATTAATGGAGGTTGGGTTCTTTCAGAAGTACCAGGAAGAAATGGATAAAATCCCAAAGCGTGTGGTTCCTAAAGAAAAAGCGGATTATGAATACCTGCTTGGGGAGTGTGATGCTTACGTCCGGCAGTTCGGAGGAAGAATCCGGGGCGAGGTGGATTACCAGAAATGGCAGGCAACCATTGATTTATACTTGAAGCATTTTGAGTTCTGTGATCGGGAGGCATTAACACTGCTAAAGGAGATCGCAGAGCGGGCGGAGAATGTGACATTTTCGACGAAAGATGGGATGCTAAGGATGTCGGTGTTCATTGGGTATTTTGATGAGGTGTATTAAAATAAAGGCTGCTGGCACATGGGAAAGCTTCATGTATCAGCAGTCTGCTTAAAGAGCGTTTTGCAAAATGACGGGGATAGCTGTTATTCTTTGTTGGCGGGGTCGAATTTGTATCCATATCCAACTACAGTTTTAATGAAATTCAACCCATCTTCGTATGCTGCAGTTTTCTTCCTCACTTGAAAAACTGTGTTTTCCACAGCATGGAAGTGGTCGTTTGCTGCTTCGTGCCAGACCGATTCATAAATCTGTTCCTTTGTGAAGATAATGTCAGGGCTGGAATAGAGCAGATATAAAACATCAAATTCTTTTGGAGATAAGTATAAAGCGTGGTTGTCAATTTTCACCTCATGTTTTTGAGCGTTCATATAAAGCCGTGAGCTGATCCGCCGGATGCCATAAAACTCTTGCACAGCAATACAGTCCAGACGGATTTGTTCCAGTAGCAGGGTAAGATTGTCAAATTTCTGCGGAGTGCGCAGCCTTTTCATAAGTTGAATCTCCATCTCCAATCCATAGATATCCTTATTGAAATTCAGGAGATGGGTTTCCACAGATATTTTTTTATCATTGCTGATGGTAGGCTGGGGACCAATGTGCGTAATGCCGTAGTAGGTTTTATTTTCCAAAGTGGCTGTGGCAATATAAACGCCTTCGGGAGGAAGGGCTTTTTTGTCTGCGATTTTTAGATTTGCAGTCGGCATTCCAATTAGTTTTCCAATTCCACGTCCGTGTATGATGGTTCCTGCTGTTACAAAAACGGGGACAGGGCTGTTTGTTTTTTCCATAGACTTTGACCTCATATGATTTCATTCATGGACAGAATGAATAATGTACAGGTGACAATAACGAGCATTGAAAAAAGGAATAATCCAAGATGTCTCTTGCCAGAGGCATTGACGGGGGTGGCAAGGTATCCTGCTTTTCTCAGCGCTGTTATCACTGGTTTATATAGCAGAAACGTGAATCCAGAATTCAGTCCTGCCTTTAAGAGATTATATGGAAGAAATGCCGGGAGCAGCAGTCTGGCAACGGCTTCTCTGGGGTATCCCATATAAAACGGAGTGATGAGGTAATTCCACAGCAGCATGACAACAACCATTGTAAGGCTGCCAACGCACAATCCGGTAACAGCGCCTGCTAACGTATGCTTCTTTTTATAAATCAAAGAGGTGGTGCAGGCAAAGGAGCAGGTGGATAAGATATTCATTAAGCACCCTAATATGCCGGTTTCACTTATGGTTACCATTTCAATCAGAGATACAATGACGGACACAAAGCAAGAGGTCATCGGTCCCCAGATCAGACCTCCTAATGTGATGATGACATCTTTGGGATCGTACTTCAGAAAAAGCACGACGGGTATCCGGCAGGCAGCAACGGCTATATAGGCGATGGCGCACAGCATGGCAGTTAAGGTAAGCATTTTTGTTCTTGTATTCATTCAGATTTTCTCCTTGAAAAAATTAACACCTTAAAGAATGTCTTTCAGGTGTTAAGGAATATTTACAGAATATCAAGAAACATATATTCTGTGATATGCACGATCTTCTTCTATCCAGACTGTACTGTTGGTTTTGGAATTGCACCAAATCATGCACATATGTGCTTGCGGACTGTACCGCCAATCGGGAATTCTTGCCCATTGGATATCTTTTATCCAATAAGAGTCACCCTGCCCTGAAGACTTCTTATTCAGCTGTCGGAATCAATCATACCTCTTAAAATGCTGTAAGGCAATAGAAGAAGGGGATTTCGGAAGTATTTCGGAAGTATCAGAAGATGGAGTGGATATAGGAAAAAGATACTTCCATGGCGGATTCTTTTCAAGGGGTTATTACTATCGCAGCAGTGGCATACTGCCTGTGAGCTTATTGACTTTTTTCTTAGGACCGCAGATGGCAAGACCGAAGTATTGTAGAGTGCTTTCTGACACATTACCCATTTTAGAAATAAATTCATCATAGGTTTTACAGCCCTGTGCCAGATCGGTAAAGTCAACTACGGCCAAATCCTGAAAGTCGGGTTGATAGAGCTTCTCACGGATTGCTTTGATGATTTCCGGTGAGCCTTTCAAAATTGGTACGGGAAATTCAATGATGCCGAGATGTTCGTTTCCACTCTGGTCTGTAACATTCGCACCGACCACCTCCGGCATCTCTTTTCCCAGGGTGATTCCCATGATAGCCGCCGTATTTGCAATAATGCCAAGCGGGAGATTTGCGTCAATGACCATGACGCATTTTTCATTCTGTAAATCCATTTCAGATTGCCTCCTGTTTTTGTGTTTTTCCTCTGTATTCAGAAAGGAACAGTCCGATCAGTGCCAGGACCGTACCAATGCCGGACATCACGGTTACTTTTTCTTTTAGGATAAGGGCCGATGTGATAACTGTGATAACCGGAATTAAGTAAATGTAAATGCTTGTTTTGACAGCGCCCAGAACCTTCACAGCCATGTTCCAAGTAACGAAACACAGTGCGGATGCGCCCAGACCTAAGAAGGTCAAATTTCCCAGGCAGACTGGATTTGTGAACCGTTCTGCTCCAATGCGGCAATCAAACAGGAATAGTGCAGGTATCATAAATACGATTCCATAAGCAAATACTCGTCTTGTGGTCTGGATGGTGTGATATCCAAAACCGCTGATTTTTCGGGTGAGTACAGAGTAGCAGGCCCACACGACTGCTGCAGCTGCGGCCAATAAGTCACCGATGGGATTTAACTGCATCTTCACACCGTTAAAGCTGATCAAGCAGATGCCGACTATCGCAACTACAAATCCGATGAAGAAATTTGCACGTAGCTTTTCTTCCTTTGTGAACAGGTGGGTGAGCATTGCTGTGAAAAAGGGTGCTATAGAGATAATCACACCTACGTTGGAAGCCATTGTATAAGTCAGGGCAATGTTCTCCAGCAGATAATACAGGCACACGCCGCACAGTCCCGCCGCTGCAAAGACAGCTTCCTGCCGTTTGGTAGTGCCTTTCATCCGGTGGGGATAGACGATCAGCAATGCCAGAAATCCCAGGATAAACCGGAAGAACAGGATTTCTATCGGCTCAAAATCCACTAACAGCACTTTGGTGGAGATGAAGGTGGTTCCCCATATCAGGATCGTTACCAGCACTGCCAGATGCCCGGTTGCTTTTTTACTCATCCGGCGTTTCCTCCTTCTCTAAAAATATGTCACGGTAAAGGCCCGGAGCCAATCTGATAAATCGGTTGAAATAGTTCGTGAAATGACTCTGGTCAGAAAAGCCTGTCTGCAAGGCTGCCTCTATCGGAGGCACACCCTGTTCCAGAAGTTTCTTTGCTTTGCCAATGCGTATGTTCTCTAAGTAGCTGTATGGTGTGACGCCTTTGGACTTGGTAAAGGCCCGGAGCAGCGTGGATTTGCTAAGACCAGCATAACGGCAGATCTGATCTAAATAAATCCGGTCTGCGAAGTGCTGCTCCATAAAATCGCAGGCTTTTTCAATTTCTTCCCTGCATTCCGGGATACAGCTTTCAAAGGGCTGCCCGTACCGTTGAATCAACAGAGATATGAGGAGCAGCAGATTTTCTTCCTTACCGAATTCACAGGAGCCTATCATGACCAGTTCGTGGAGCGGATGCAGATAGCAGGTCACTTCTTCATCGAAGATCACGGTTTTGGAAAAGCCGGGGAGTTCCCTTTTCCCGGTCACTTCTTCTGCCAGGTCCAGCATGACTTCTTTGGTAATGTTAAATCCCCGGTAATCCAATGTGCCATCGTCACTCTGTACGCAAGCATGATTGTCTCCGGGATTGAACAGAAGAATATTGC